>NZ_CM129662.1:1594347-1913217 GCF_052978205.1 Rhodanobacter sp. UC4452_H20
TTTGCTCGCTTTGGCGGTCATTCTGCCGTTGTATGCGATGTACTTCATTTCGCTTCATCGCTTCGGAAAGGAGTTCAGGCAATTTCATCCTGGCCTCTACGAGAAATTGCTCGCGACAGGTCGTCCTTCGCTGTCTCCTGTCAACGGTAACTATCGGGCCTTCCAAGCCATCCAGTCTGGCAAAGTTTCAGTTGAAGCATTGAACCCTCTTGTGCTTTCTTCGTACCGACTCGCACGCAAAAGACTGCTGCTTGGCCTTTCGTGCTTCATGGTGTTGTTGTTTTCCGGCCTTGCTATAAGCCTCAACAAATAGGCTGTAAGGTAGGGCCTAACCAGTCATTCGAGGCGGACGGCTGCGCCGCCGCTCAATTCCAGCGTTAGCGCCCATGTCCGCGACACTTCTAATTTTGTGGTTTACAGGGCTTCTCGCAGTCACCTTCGTTCCGCCTTTCTGGGTGCCACAGAGCAAGCGGAAGTCTTTGCGTGAAATGCTGTCGTCAGCCTACTTCGGCATCAGCGTTGCAATTCTCCTCGTCGGTTACACCACACATGCGATCTCTGTTGGCGAAGTCTCATTCGGCAAACATCAGGGGCATGTTTACAGCCTCGCTACCCAGCCAGAGCTATTCTTCATCATGCTAGCGCTCAATCTGGTGCTGTTCTTCTGTGGCTTAGCCTTCTGCTGGGGTGTGTTCAAAAAAAACCTCGCCCTGTATGTTGGGCGCTAACCACTCGTTCAAGGCGGACGGCTTCGCCGCCGCTTAACTCAAGCGTTAGCTTTTAAAGCATGACTGACATCGCCATGTCCAATCACAAGGTTCGTCGTGCGGAGCTTGCCGACGCTACTGAAATCGCCGCGTGTCTTTCTGCTCTTGGTTACGGCACCTCGGCCAGTCTCGTTACCGAACGACTTGCCTCATTTTCCAAGAGCCACGTGGACGCTGTATTCGTCACTTCGGTTGCCGGTCATGTACCGTTGCTGGGTGTTGTTAGCGTGCATTTGCTGCCTCTCTTTCATGCTCCAGGTCTACTAGGTCGCATCACCTCACTTGCAGTTAGTCCTGAGGCCCGCAGCAAAGGTGTAGGCAAAGCACTCGTTGCGGCAGCTGAGGAGTGGGCGTGGAGCGAGGGTGCTCAGCGCATGGAGGTTACGAGCGGCGATCACCGTCTCGCTGCGCATGCGTTCTACCAAGCAGTCGGGTATTCGCTAGACGAGCGCCGCTTCATCAAGCATGCTGCCAAAGCAAGCTAACAGTTCGTTCAAGGCGGACGGCTACGCCGCCGCTTAACTCTAGCGTTAGAGCGCTCCGAAATGTCTCAGGCGACAAAAATTTTCCTTCCCATCGCCAGCTTCCTCCCGCTGCTATTGGGCCAGATCTTTGCCTTTCTACTGCTCTCCAATCCAGTGGGCGGTCACCCTTGGCTCGAGGACAACGTGGGTTATCTAGTACTTTCCCTCGTTGCTTTTCAGTTCGCAATTGCCGCTTTCTTCATTTGGCATCTTCGGAACCGTTCAACTGTCCCACCGGGGCAACGCATTAGTTGGGTGCTCCAGTTCCTCTTCTTGCCACTTGGCCTGGTTGGTTACTGGTATAAGCACATTTGGCAGGTCGATGGGCACGCGCTCTAACATGTCATTCGAGGCGGACGGCTACGCCGCCGCTCAATTCCAGCGTTAGGCGGCAAGAGCTTCATGCTTTTTGTCGTCGTGTCGCGCGCGGCATGTTTCGCGGTGTCGCTTCGGCTGGCGGCGTTCGGTGGTGCGGGCTGGCCTGCGCGGTGGGTTTTCGTGCGCTAGGTGGTTGGCGGCGGCATGCGCGCGGGGGTGTGTTTCGTTGCGTCGTTCATCGCGGCGCGCGCGGCTTCCCGTGATGTGGTGCATGTCGGCAGGCGGGTTGTTCATCGTGCGCAGGCCACAACGGCGGCGGCGTTGTCTGGCTTTCCAAGCAGCGCTATGGTGCTGTTCACCGGCGGTGCAAGGTGTGGCCGTCTAACAGTTCATCCAAGCGGACGGCTTCGCCGCCGCTTAATTCAAGCGTTAGGCGGCAATGGAGAGAACATGGAGTCGTTGAAGAGAATCGAAGGCCTGGCAGCCGCGCGGCGCAGCTCATTCATCGGCCAAGCCGGTGTCCTGTCTGACCTGCGCTCTATGTCCCCGGAAGACGCTATCGCTTGGCTAGAGAGCCACCTCGCTTCACCGATCGCCAAAGATTGGGGGCAGCTGCTCCATGCACTTGGTGCAAGCGGCGCAGTCCTTCGTCGCTGGTTCGAGCTGGGCAAAGAGCATGCACTGGCTGCCGCAGATGCTGCTGTTGCGTACGCGGAATCGGGAAATGCCCACGTTGCCCTGAGTGCTCTGCCCGCACTGCGGGCCGCTGCTGAAGCCCACAATGTTCCGCGGCTAAACGCCGCGCTGGCAGCTTTGGAACAAGCGGCAGAGATCACTCCTGAGCCCGCCTTGGATGCGGATCTGCGCCGGGCCGAAGCGATCCTTTCGGGTGGCCAAGGCTTGGCGCCCGCTGCGCGGGCCGCAGTTGCTAGCGCGCCCGACCACTCCGCAAAGTGGCACGCGCTCTTTCACGCCATGGATCGCATCTACTGTGTTGCGGTGCTTGATTGGAAGTGCCCGCCGCAAGAGCAACTCGCAGCCCTGCAGAGCCTTCCAGTTTGGGCCGCGCACGGGGGCAACAGCGGGCTGGAAGTGGCTTCCGCAGAGTTCGGAAGCGACGAAATTTTGCTAATCGCCCTCCCAGCCGCGCAAGTCCGAGAGGTCGCTGAGCTAGCGGCACCAGCACGCGTTGCACAGCATCGGGTTGCCGCCTAACAATTCGTCCAAGCCGACGCCGCTTCGCGGCGCGGCTTAACTCAGGTGTTAGGCTTTGCACATGGATCACGTGAAGATCGGGGGAGCAGAAATCGCCATACCAGCCTTAGGGCAATGGCGTGAAGCAATCGCTTCAGGGCAGCTCAGTGGCTCGCCTCTGGTTTCACCTGAGGGCATTTCGTCTTGGCTTGATCGCTACAGTCATGTGTCATGTGCGGTCCTCGGAGCTTCGTGGCATCACGGCAAATGGTGGTCTATTCCTCTTCTGCGACTTAACGACATTCATTATCCCGTCCACTTCGAAGACGTGATCTGCAACCATTGCAAAAAGCGGTGCGGCTTGTCGGCATGTCCAGACACTACGTCGCTCTGGTGGCCGGGCAGCACATTAGCGGACGCTTGGGCACTCTTCAAAGACCTACCCATTCTTCATTGTCCACACTGTCAAAGCACTCTCAGTCATCGGCAAACTATTTGGTTCGCGGCGCCTAACCACTCGTTCAAGGCGGACGCCTCCGGCGCCGCTTAACTCCAGCGTTAGAATCCACTGGGAAGTCACAGGTTTAGGGGGAGTCATGGGTAAAGCATGTACATTGCTGGCGCTTGTTGCGCTGTGCTTAACAGGTTGCGCGCCGCTGCAAGTTAATCTGTCCAGCTCCGAATACCAACCGACGCCAAGCACTTCGAACACACCGAAGCGGGTCGCCAGCGTAACGGTCATAAATCGCGCAGCCGACGCCGAGCTACAAAATCATCCGTTCAGTGACTCCCTCATCCCTATAAAAACAGCAGTTTCACCGCAATCAACAGTCGAGTCAGACATTAAGCTGCTACTCGCAGAGACATTAAGCATCGGAGGCACCGAAGATAAATCAGTGTTTGTCACCATCAGAAAAGCCGATGCTTATTGGACAATGGGCGTAGCCGACCGAATACCATTTGTTGGCTTAGCAACTGCGACGCGTGATAGGGACTTTGTTATGCATGTTGTGCTGTCCCTCGAAGTTCGTAAAGACGGTGCCGTGGTTGCAAGCTACCCAGTGGATCGCGAGATGAAAATTGTCGGTAAGGCAACTACTCGTGACGCCATATCGGAGTCGTATCAGCACCTCATTGCAACGTATCGAGCAGATGTCCTTGGCGACATACAGCGTAATTTCATTGACAAGTCACTGTAGTATCCAAGCTGGACTCGACGGAGGTGGTTTCTAACTACTCGTCCAAGCGGACGCGCGAAAAGCCGCGCGCCGCTTAACTCAAGCGTTAGGCAGGGAGACAGGAATGTCCCAGATTTTTGTGGGTGCGGCGCTTGCAGTTTTTGTCGCCGTTTGGCTCACAGCTCTCATCACCTTGCTCGCGTGTGTCGTCTACGCCATCAAGACCGTTCGCTGCGCTCGTCCGGGCATCAAGCTCTGGGGTCGCGACACGCTATGGAATCCTGCCAACGTACTACTTAGCTCCGACATGCTCACTGAGGAGGGGCTGCGGTATCGTCGCAAATGTTTTATATCACTGGGCATCTTCGTAGTGTGCGTTGGCGGTACGCTGCTGCTTGCAGCAATCACAGGGCAGCTCAGGTGAGCTACAGGCTGCCTAACAGTTCGTTCAAGGCGGACGGCTTCGCCGCCGCTTAACTCAAGCGTTGAGGTTGTAGAAAAAGTCGGTTTGCCAAGTTGATCGCGGCGGCGCCGAAAATCGCCCTCACAGGAGGCGCTAGAATCGACGCGCAGCACCTTGGGAGGGGTCGAAGTACCCCCGGAAATCGGCAAATTTCTTGACCAAGGACTTTTTCTACAACCTCGTTAGGCACCAATTCAGGGCGGGATTCCATGAATCATAAATTTATAAGCACGTTCATCTCGGCCACTTGCCGCGTAGTCTTCGTAACGAGCGTGGTGCTTATTCTGGCCTCGTGCGCAACTGAGCCAAAGCAAGCGATCAACAAGCCGAGCAGCCAAGACATTGATTACGCGCTCTCGAATGCTATGAACTGCATCAAAGCAGCTATTCCACAATTTGACGACGGGGTATCTAGTGCTGAGACAGTTGGGCACGCAGCTGTCGGGAGCTGCACTTCTGAGATTGATGCCTATACGGAGCTTAATCTTCGTGGCACACCAATAAGTACGTCTGACTATCCAGAAATGTCTGAAAAGATTAAGACTATTTTTTCGAACGTTACCGTTCAATTGGTGTTGAAGCGACGCGTGAACAGCGCAGGATCGTAATATCGCCATTGGCGTAATGCCTAACAATTCGTCCAAGCGGAAGAAGCGCCACCTCGTCAGACGGACAGTTCACCGAGGCGCGGGAGCGGAAATTCCTGGCGTTGATCCCACTGTCCGTGAGGTAGAATCCGCCGCGCAAGGGGGGCGACATGCCGGTTTTGCGTCCAATCACCGAAGCCGAGTTCGCAGCCTGGCGTGACGCCGTGATTCCTGGCTATGCGCAAGAGAAAGTGAGGTCGGGCGACTGGCCTCCGGAGAACGCGGTTGACCGCGCGCGCACGCAGCTTGACGAGCTTTTGCCCCAGGGAGCGGCGACGCGCGACAACTGCCTTTTCACCATAACCGGACCCGTCGACGAGCCGGTGGGGACCCTCTGGTTCGCGGTGAAGGAGCGAGGCGGACGTCGGGTAGCCTACATCTACGATGTCGTCATCGCTCCGCAATATCGTCGCCAAGGCCACGCGGCACGTGCATTCGCCGCGCTCGAGCAGAAAGTCGCCCATCTTGGCCTGGAGGGAATCGCCCTTCACGTCTTCGGCCATAACCAGGCGGCCCATTCGCTGTATGTCAAGCTCGGCTTCGTGGAAACGGACATCACCATGTTCAAGCCGATCGACGCCGCGTAAGTTTCCTCGTCAGGCAGATGCGGCGAGAGCGGATCGAGGTTCGGGTCAATCGCCGTTGGCCACCCCCGCTATCACCGGCAACAGCACGGCGCTGCGCCCATCGCCCCCGTGCTCGATCGTCACCGTGGCCTTGCGGTAGTCGGATGGCTTGGCGAAGAGGATGTTGGGCACGTAGCTCTGCGGGTTGCGGTCGTAGAGCGGGAACAGGCTGGACTGGATCTGCACCATGATCCGGTGGCCGGGCTTGAACTCGTAGTTCACGGTCGGCAGGCGGAACTTGTATTCCTGCACCTGGTTCGGCGGGATCGGCGACGGGTCGGCAAAGCTCCTGCGATAGCGGCCGCGGAAGATGTCCAGCGAGACCGGCAGCTCGTAGCCGCCCATCGCGGGATCGGTCGGATCGGTGCCGGGGTAGACGTCGATCAGCTTGACCACGAAGTCGCCGTCGGTGCCGGTGGTGCTGGCGAAGATGTCGGCGACCGGCGCGCCCTGGACCTTCACGGTGCGGGTCAGCACCGGCGTGACGTAGGTGAGCACGTCGGGCCGGGTTTCGGCGAAGCGCTGGTCGTGGACCAGCCAGGTGCGCCAGCGGTCGTTTTTCTGCGGGATCGGGCGCGGCAGGTAAGGCACGGGCTTGGCCGGGTCGGAGACGTAGCTGTCGCTGCCGCCGGTCGGCTGCTGGAAGCCGAGGCCCATGTCTGCCTGCAGGTAGAGCGGGGTGAGCGACTGCTCGCTGGCCGGCTTCCAGTTCGCGAAACTGTCCCAGTGTTGCCCGACCGCGTTGTAGATCATGGCTTCTGGCAGCGGCTTGGGCAGCGGGGTGCCACGCAGGTAGTGGTTGAACCAGGGGATCATCACGTTCTGGCGGAACTGCGCGGTGGTGTCGCCCGGCCATTTGAGCGGCCCCATGTTCCAGCCGGCGCGGTTGATCTGGCTGTGCCACCACGGCCCAATGACAAGGTGGTTGTTGGCGCCGTGCCCGGCCCTCTTGAGCGCCTCCCAGGCATGCACGGCGCCGTAGATGTCCTCCTGGTCCCACAGGCCCTGCAGCCACATCGTGGGCACGCTGGAAGGATGCGCGACGAGCAGCCTGTCGAGTGCCTGCAACTGCCAGAAGGCGTCATAGGCCGGGTGGGCGGAGAAGCGATTCCACCAGGGCAATTGCCTGAAGCCGTTGGCCTCGGCGTAGGCACCGGCCGAGCCCGCATCGAGGAAATTGGTGTAGTCGTCGTAGCTTTCTCGCGGGATGTTTTTCCCCTCGCCCCGCTTGCTCATCTGGCCGCTGAAGTAGTCGAGGTTCACCTGGCGCAGGGCGCCGTAGTGGTACCAGTCGTCACCCATCCAGCCATCGATCATCGGGCTTTCCGGCGCCGCGACCTTCAGCGCGGGATGCGGGTGGAGCAGCGCCATCGCGACCGTCCAGCCGTCGTAGGACGAGCCGATCATGCCGACCTTGCCGTTCGATTCCTTCGTGTTCTTCACCAGCCAGTCGATCGTGTCCCAGGCATCGGTGGTGTCGTCGGTGGTGGTCGGGTTCAGCGGCCCCATCGGCGGGCGCGTCATGACATAGTTGCCTTCCGATCCGTACTTGCCGCGCACGTCCTGCCAGACCAGGATGGTGCTGCCGTCGGCCCAGTCCTTGTCGCCCGACCACACCGCGTCGGCCATGTGCGGGCTGTTGCCGGTCACGAAGCTGTCGGTGTTGTACGGCGTGCGCTCAAGCAGGATCGGCAGGTCGTGCGCGCCCTTCGGGATCAGGATCACGGTGTGCAGCCTCACGCCGTCGCGCATCGGGATCATCATGTCGCGCTTGATGTAGTCGAAGTTGCCGTGCGGCTGCTTCCAGTCGGGCGGGATGTCGGACCCGGTCTGGATCATGTCGGGCGTGACCTTCGCCGAAGCCTGGCCCGCCGGAGGCATCGCGAACGCGGCGGCTGACAAGAGGCAGACAAGCGAAACGAGTGCCGCGCCCAGCGTGGTCTTCTTCATGTCCAGGGTCCCCCGTGATGATGGTCGTGTCCGCAAATCTGCCGCGGACGGCGGATTCAACTCCGAAGTGCAGCGCGCTTGAACGACCGCTCGAACACTTCTTGCGGCGTGCGAAAGCCTAGCCGCTTCCGCGGGCGGTTGCCGGGTTTGTCTTCGATGTGCTGGATGAAGGCGTCGTCGAAGGTGGCCCGGTTGCAGCCTTTGGGCAAGCACTGACGGATCACGTTCGTGTTTTCGCCGGCACCTCGCCCCCCACGAATGGTACGGGCTATCGGGTCAAGTACGTGTGCTTCGCCTGGCCCGTGCCCGCGGCTATAGTGCTCGCGGGGACCTCCCCCTGTTGCTCTCCAGCGCGCCGCGGCCGCACGGCCGGCGGCGTCGCGGCAGGGCTGCGCTCTCCTTTCCGACGGTTGCGTGCGAGGCCTCGCGCCACCGACCCATTCACAACCTCAAGCGAGATCACAAGGATGAGGAATCGACGTACTGCCACCCTGCTGGCGCCGGCGCTGTTCACGCTCATGGCCGTTGCGCCGCGACCGGCCTCGGCCGGCGTATACACCGACGACCTTTCGAAGTGCCTGGTATCGCGCACGACGTCCGAGCAGAAGGCCGTGCTGGTCAACTGGATGTTCTCCGCCATGTCACTCAACCCGGCGGTCTCGCGCTACGTGTCCATCCCCGCGGCGCAGCGCAAGCAGTTCAACATCGACATGGCGCAGCTGTTCGAGACGCTGCTGACGGTGACTTGCAAGAAGGAGATGCAGGCCGCCGTCAAGTACGAGGGGAGCGGCGCCGTGGGCGCGGCCTTCAACATGCTCGGACAGGTGGCCGGCAGGGAGTTGTTCTCGAACCCCGAGGTTGCCAAGGGCATGGCCGACCTCGAACAGTACATGGACCAGGACAAGCTCAAGGCGGTGATGTCGGCCGCGGAGTGACCCCATGCCGAGGCACCGTGCACCCCTGAAGACCGCGGCGCGATGCTGCGGTTTTCCCGCCGCGGAGCCTCCCATGAAGAACGACGCGCCACGCGGCCCCGGCCTGCATGAGCCAGGCGAGCTGATGGGGCCGCGCCAGCAAGAACATCACGCTGGGTCGCACGCACCCGACGCTGCCGGTTCCGGTGAGCGCTGAAGCCACCGGCGACGCGCCGGGTTGAAAAAGGAAACGGAGGCCTGTGCCTCCGTTTCTGCATCGATTCCGTGGAAAGCCTTCAGTGCAATGAGGCCAGCTTCACGTTCTTCGCCTTCAGCGCCTGGGCGACGTCGTACATCGCCTGGTTGAGGATCTTGTGGGTGTTCTCGTCGGCTCCATGGCCGTACTTGGCGTCGATGTCCTGCATCACCTTGACGTGGATGTCGTGCGAGAGTGCCTTGTCGAACAGCAGGCCGGACCACCAGCTGCCGTCGGCAGCCGTGCCGGCGCTGACCAGGGTGCCGGCGAGCTTGGCGCCCTTGAGGTCGGCCGGCGCCGCAGGCAACGTCACGCCGGCTTCGGTGGCGCGCTTGAGGCCGTCGTTGACGGCGAAGGTCATGCCGTTGATGAAGTTGGTCACGCTCTCATGGCCGTACTGCTTGGTGAGCTTGGCCACCTCCGCGTTGACGGTCTTTTCGCCCAGCATCGAGACCAGCGCCGTGGAGAAGCTGAAGTTGTCGGCGCCGCCACCGGCCTTAACCAGCGCGGCGGTCACATCAAGTGCCGGGGCGCCGAGGTAAGTCTCGCCGCCGAACCAGTTCATCGCCGACGCGTTCATCTGCGCCTGCGGTGCCGCGGCCGGGGCTTCGGCGGAAATCGCCACGCTGGCAAAGGCGATGCCGCCCAGGGCCAACGCTGCTGCCAATACGTTTTTGCGCATGTTCATGGTCATCACTCCTCTTGCATGGAAACGCGTCACGCCGTTCGTGGCGTGGCGTCATTCAGTTCGCGCATGTGCGCGAGAAAATCTCCGGCCGGGTACAGGCCGTCGAGCAGGCGGCGACTCTCGGCCGACAGCAGGCCTTCGAAACGTCCGGCCAGCTCGCTGCCCAGGATCGCCAGCGTGGCGCTTTGCTGGATGTAGGCCGCCGTCAGCGAAACCACCAGCGGTTGCTCGGTGAATATCGCCGTGATGCCGCTGCCGGTGAAATAGCCCAGCAGTGCCGCGTGATCGTCGCTGACCACCAGCAGCCAGCGCGCGCCGCCGGAAACCATGGCGCAGCGATGGAGGTCACCTACGCAGCCGCCGCATTCCACCTCGCAACCTTCCAGGCACAAGGTGGTGATGGCCACGCCGCGCTCTCGTGCGGCACGCAACGGCGCGGCCAGGTGCGCGGCCTCGGTGGGCTGCAGCGCGATGCGCAGGCTGGTCGCGCTGGCTTCGATCAGCTGTCCGGCGCGCTCCAGTACTTCGTCGTCGCGCAGGTTCAATACCATCGGCGGATGACGCTCGCGCGACAGCCGCGACAGCGCCTCGCGGGCATCGCCCACCGCCTTGCGCCGCTCGGCATCGATGTCGCGCAGGAGCTGTTTCGGCGCCGTGGCGACATAGGCCGCGCCGGCCGTGCGTTCGACCCGCACGGCCGCGCCGCGCGCGACCAGCTTGCCCGCCACCGCGTAGACGTTGGCGCGTGGAATGCCGCTGGCCTTGGCCAGCGCATAGCCGTTGAGCTCGCCGCCGGCGACCAGCGCTGCATAGGCGCGCGCCTCGTACTCGGTGAAGCCGAGCTGCTGCAGCGCGTGCAGGATATCGCTGCCTGGCTTGTTAGTAGTCATATGCATAGCAACTATACGCCGCAGCCGGTAGTGGTCAAGCCTTTCCGCCCCGCCGCAGGGCCGTCCGCCCGCCGCAAGGCAACCGGCGCGGGCCTGTACCATCACCGTGACGGGATGACCTGCCCGCCCGGCCAGCCGGCCCGATTTGCCGGCACAGGAATCGCCACTTGTCCCGTTATCACGGTCCGCTGCTGACCCGCCCGATCGCCGACGACCTGCTCGCCGCGCGCGATGCCGGCGCCGCCACCTGGACCGGTTCGCTCGACCTGGGCCTCAGCCACGACACGATTGCGTTGCTGGCCGACGGCTGGCGCTGGCGCGACACGCTCCATCCCTACCCCGGCAAGCTGAAGGAGCGCACGGTCTACTTTTTCGATGGCGATGACTTCGCGCCGGTGGCGCGCTTCGCCGGTTCGCTGATCAAGCTGGTGCCCACCGAGTGGGGCGTGCCCACGTTCGAAATCGACGGCATCAAGATGCTGCCCACGGCCAAGGCCTCGCCGCTCGCCGATGCGCAGCGCAAGGTGGCGCTGGTCGAACCGCGCGGCAAGGCGGTGCTCGATACCTGCGGCGGCCTTGGCTATTTCGCGGCGTGCTGCCTGGAGTCCGGCGTGGCGCGCGTCCAGTCGTTCGAGAAGAGCGCCGACGTGCTGTGGCTGCGCACGCTCAACCCGTGGTCGCCCGACCCGGCCGCCAGCGACGGTCGTCTGCAGATGGAGCACGCCGACGTGGCGCAGGCCATCGGGCAACTCGCCGATGCCTCGTTCGATGCGCTGCTGCACGATCCGCCGCGTTTCGGCATCGCCGGCGAGCTGTACTCGCAGGTGTTCTACGGGGAGCTGGCGCGGGTGTTGCGTCGCGGCGGGCGGCTGTTCCACTACACCGGCAGCCCGAACAAGCTGACCAGCGGACGCGACGTGCCGCGCGAGGTGGCGCGCCGGCTGGAGCAGGCGGGGTTCCGGGCGGAGCTGGCGCTGGACGGGGTGCTTGCCATACGGCGGTGAGCGGGTACGGCGGCGCTTCGACTCCGCCCGCTGCACGGGCTACGCTCAGCGCGAACGGTGGAGGGGTGAAGCGGGCGGTAGGGCGGGCACCGCCCGCCGTGGTCGTGCCACGAAAGGCCGGCGGGCGGTGCCCGCCCTACGCGTTGCTCGCGATGCGCGATGAGGATGCGGCGGCGTTTCGACGGCGCCCGCTGCACGGGCTGCCCTCAGCGGGAACGGTTGAGGGACGGGGGCGCGTCGGAGGATGCATCCGCGCCGCGCTGCACCGCCTTGATGAAGGCACGACGCGAGGCTACCAGCGCCTTCGAGGTCGCCTGCGGCCACGCACCCACCTGCACGATCACGAGTTGCCGCGCCGGATCGACGTAGACCATCTGGCCGAAGATGCCGATCGCGGCGTAGCTGCCGTCGGCATCGGTCCACCACAGGTAGCCGTAGCCGTGGCCGGGGCTGGCCAACTCCTGCTGCTTGCGCATGGCACCGTGCAGCCACGCGTCGGCGATCACCGGCTGGCCGTCGATGCGGCCGCCGTCGAGCATGAACTGGCCGATGCGCGCGTAGTCGGCCAGGGTGGCGGAGAGCCCGCTGCCGCCGGTGTCGCTGCCGTCGCATTCGTCCTTCAGCCAGTACGCGTCCGAGGTCATGCCGTACGGCTTCCAGATCGTCTGCGACAGATAGCCCGCCAGCGACTGGCCGGTGGCGCGCTGGACCAGGATGCCGAGCAGGTCGGTTTCGGCGGTGTTGTAGTTCCAGTGCGTGCCGGCGGGCCAGGCTCGCGGCAGCTTGGCCAGGTACGAGATCACGTGCGGCTGGCCGTTCTCGCAGGCGCTGCGGTACATCTGCGCCACGTCGGAACGCGGGTCGTCGTAATCCTCGTTCCAGCGCACGCCGGAGGTCATCGTCAGCAACTGCTGCACGGTGACCTTGGCGTAGGCGGTGCCGCGCAATTGCGGGATGTAGGTCTCCAGCGTGTCGTCCATGCCGTGGATGTCGCCGCGACGCAGCGCGATGCCGAGCAGGGTCGAGGTGACCGACTTGGCCACCGAGAACGACGTCCAGCGCTGCGCGGGTCCGAAGCCGGGTGCGTAGCGCTGAATACGGATGCGGCCATGCTGCAGCACCATCACGCCAGCCAGGTGGTGCTCGCTCATGTAGCCGGCCAGCGTGACGCCGGCGGCGTCCCAGCGCGGAACCAGCGGCTCACCCTCGGGCAAGGCGTGCACGTGGCTGCCGTGCGCCACGCGGTCAGCGGGAAACAGCTCGTACATGCGCGGAAACTGCGCCGTGCGCTGCGCCTGCGTCCAGAACAGCACGTCCTCGCGTTGCTGACCCACGCTGGGCGCATCTTTGGCCAACAGCGGCAGCGGCACAGCCAGGCACAGCACGAGGGAAAGCAGACGCAAGCCGAGGGTCGAACGCATGATGGTTCCGATGGTGGGGCGAACGCGATTGCGTCAGCCGGAGAATGGGCAAAGGCTGCATTCGCCGGTGCGACAGCCGTTCGATTCTAGTCGTCAGCCTCACGGGTCGTCATGCCTCAGGTCAGCGACATGACTCGCGTCGCTGGCATGGCGGTCGTGAAGAATGCACCGCCAGGTCGAATGCAGGACGACTCAAACCCGCCGGGGCCCCGCGGGAGCCCGCTCGCGGGCGATGCTCTTCACCTTGCGAATCCCGAATCCCGAATCCCTGACCCCCGCCCCAACAGCATCACCCGCCAGCAGGCTCGTGCAGGCCGGGCGTCGCTCATTGGACCGCGGGCGGCGTCGCCACCAGCTCGGCCACCACCGGGAAGTGATCGGAGGGATAGCGCGCACCTTCATGCGTGGTCACCGTGCTCACCGTGCGCGCCTTGAAGCCGCGGCTGAGAATCCAGTCGATGCGCCGGTCGGGCGTGCCGGTGAAGTTGTGGAACGTCCTTGCCGGGCCCGAGCGCGTGGCGGCTTCGATCCAGGCGTCATGCAAGCCGGCGGTCAGCTTCGCGTGCACCGGCGTGTCCGGCGCACAGTTGAAATCGCCGGTGAGGATGACCCGCGCATCGGCCGGCAGCTGGTCGATCCAGCGCAGGATTTCGGCGGCGCTGAGCATGCGCGGGCGCACGTCCTGGTCGCGGTAGGGGAAGTGCGTGTTGAGGTAGTCGAACGTGCCGCCGCCATCGCGCAGGCGGAACCGCGCCCAGGTGACCATGCGCGGATACGGCTGGCCCCAGGTGATGCTGCCGGGTACGTCCGGCGTGTCGGACAGCCAGAAATCGCCGGAGCGCAGCACCTCCAGCCGATCGGTGCGGTAGAACACGCCCATGTGCTCGCCCTTGCTGCCACCCTCGCGACCCTGGCCGAACCAGGCGTAGCCGGGCAGATGCGCGGCGAGGTATTCGCCCTGCTCCTCGGTCAGCTCCTGCGTGCCGAGCACGTCCGGGTGCTGCGCGCGGATCACCTGCACCATCAGCTCGCGCCGGTTCTCCCACGCGTTGGCACCCTGGTCCACCGGCACGCGCACGTTGAAGGTCATCACGCGCAGCGGTGTGGTGCCTGCCGATGCCGTGACCGACACCCCCACTGCCAGCGCGCAGGCGAACATCGCAATCCAGTGACGTGGGCTCATGGTTCTGTCCTCCAGATCTCTTGAAGCAAATCGGATGAGGTTCGATTGGGGTTGGATTCCTCGCTCCAGCCGAACCCTCACCCCAACCCATCTCCCAGAGGGAGAGGGGCTTTACACCCGCGCTCGCGGCTCTACTTCCGTGCCGCGATGATGTCGCCGAGGTAATCCGGCGTGCCCTCGATGCGCTGCAGGTGCGGATACTGCAGCCCGCCGTGGTAGTCCACCGCCACGGTGCGGAGGCTGCCTTGGTATTTCAGCAGCAGCTTGATCGGCGTCTGGTTGCCCTTGGCCGCGGTGATCGCGTCCTTGAGCACGTCGGTGCCGTACGCCTGCCCGTTCACCGCGACCACGGTGGCGCCGGTGCTCACGCCGGCCCTGAACGCCGGGCCGTCCCAGCGCACGTCGTTGATCTCGCCGCCCTTGGTGAGCGTCAGCCCGATCGACCAGGCGAAGTTGAAGATGTGCCGCGGCGATTCCGGGCGGCTCTCGTACTGCTTTTCATAGGCGCTGGGCTGGTCGGTGTAGACCAGCTTCCAGCCGGTAGCGGCCAGGCCGCTGGCCAGCGGGGGATCCAGCGTGTCCACGCGCGCGTGCAGGAAGCTCGCCCAGTCGTTCTTCGCCACGCCGTTCAGTGCCGCCACCACATCGTCGAAGGTATAGGTCCTGGTGACGAAGCTGCCGTCGTCGACGCCGAAGAAGGCACGGGCGAAATCATCCAGCGATTTGCGCCCGTGCGTGAGGCTGCGAATTTTTGCATCCACCGCCAGCCACATCATCTGGCCGCCGCTGTAGTACTCCTCGCTCATTTGCCAGCTGCGGTACGGCAGCGCCGCGCGCAGCGCAGCGGTGGGATCGTTGGTAGTGTCCTCCAGCGTGCGCCAGCCGAAGCCGACCCGGTTGCGGTCGTAATTGGCCGCGACCATCGCCAGCGCATCGCGGAACTGCTGCGCCGTCCACAGGCCGGAGCGCGCGGTCAGCACGAAGCCCCAGTACTGGGTCTGGCCCTCGTACACCCACAGCAGCGAATCGCCCATCGGCACGTTGAAGTTCGGTGTCCACAGATCCGCCGGACGGCGGAACTTGCCGTTCCACGAATGGGTGTACTCGTGCGCCAGCAGGTCGCGGTTGGGCGCGGTGTCGGACCAGGCGGTGAAGTAGTCCGCGTCCAGGCCGTTCTCGCTGGACTGGTGGTGCTCGGTGCCGTTGCCGGCCAGCACGTCCGACAGCGAGAACAGGAAGTCGTAGTGGTCGTAGTGCTGCGAGCCGAACAGCTTCACCGCCTGGGTCACCAGCGCGCGGTGCGCCTTCAGCTGCTGCGGGGTGATCTCCAGGTACTTCGGCGCATCCGCGACGATGTCCAGGTGCACCGGCACCTTGCTGTCCGGGGCAAGGTCCACGCGCTTGAAATAACGCCCCGCGTAGACCGGCGAATCCACCAGCGTGTTGAAGGTCACCGGCTTGAACGTGACGGTGTCGCCCTTGCGCGCCGAGGTTTCCAGCGCAGTGCCGAACTGCCAGCCCGGCGCCAGCGTGAGGCTGGGCGCGACCGTGATGCCGCGCGTGTAGTGCCCGGCCGGATACAGCGCGACCTTGCTCCACGCCATGTCCATCATGCGGTCGGTGATCTCGAAGCCGCCGCGGCGCGGCGACAGGTACTGGAACTGCACGTCCAGGCTGGACGCGCCTGCGGGCACGTCGAGGTGGAACGCGTAGACGTTGTACTTGTCGCGCTTCCACGCCACCGGCTTGCCGTCGGCGCGGAGCTTCAGTCCGGCCAGCATGTCGATCGGGCCGGTGGGCGAGTGGTCGCCGGGAATCCACTGCGGATACAGCAAGGTCAGCGCACCGGCCGTGACCGGAATCGTCTCCTGCACGCGGAAGATGCCCTGCGCCGTGTCGCTGGCATCGACATGCAGCGCGATCGTACCGGCGTACGGCGTGTCCTGCGGGTCCGGCACCTGCAGGCTGCGCTGTTGCTGCGCCAGCGCGGTGCCGGCAAACAGCGCCAGCGAAGTCGCCAGCATGCAAGTGCAAGCCAGCCGGCGCATGGCCGACGAGCGGGCGGAAGGACGAGCGGGCATGGGCGACTCCGTGATGCGGCGGGAAGTGCATCAAACTAGCACCACTGCCCTGGCGCATGGCAGCGTACCCCTGCCCGCAGGAACCTGCGGCCATGTACCGGCAGGTAGCACGCGACCTGCTTTCCACGACAAGGCTTCCGCGTGACGCGGCACGGGTTGCCGGGTGGCGGGTTCGCGCGACGCAGGCATTTGCTTGGACGACGGCGACCCGCGGCGTATCCTGAGCGGCGCTGATGGCCGACCGCGTGACTGCGCTGCCCGGTGCGGCCGGCGGCCCGATCCGGCGTGCGGCGTGGGCACGGCAGGCACCCCTCCACCCGTGATGCTTCCCCGCATGAAAGACACCGTGTCGAACACTTCCTCCCTCGCCACCGCCAGCGAAGCGGGCGGCGCGCCGCCGGTGATCGCGGCGGCGACCACCACGCCGCTGTCGACCACGCGCTACGGCGTGCTGGGCGCGGTGAGTTTCGTGCACGTGCTCAACGACATGATGCAGTCGGTGATCCTGGCGATCTACCCGCTGCTCAAGGGCGAGTTCGCGCTGAGCTTTTTCCAGATCGGCGCGATCACGCTGACCTTCCAGCTGACCGCCTCGCTGCTGCAGCCGGTGGTGGGCATGGTCACCGACCGGCATCCGCTGCCGTACACCCTGCCGGTCGGCATGTGCTTCACCCTGGCCGGCCTGTTGCTGATGTCGGTGGCGCCGAGCTACCCGGTGCTGTTGCTGGCGGTGGCGCTGATCGGCTGCGGCTCTTCGGCGTTCCATCCGGAATCCTCGCGGGTGGCGCGGATGGCCTCGGGCGGGCGCTATGGCCTGGCGCAGTCGGTGTTCCAGATCGGCGGCAACCTGGGCCAGGCGCTGGGGCCGCTGATGGCGGCGGGCGTGGTGCTCACGCTGGGCCGCGCGCACGTGGGCTGGTTCGGGCTGGCGGCGCTGCTGGGCATCGTGGTGCTGCTGCAGGTCAGCCGCTGGTACAGCCGACACATCGAGGAGCGCGTGCGCAAGCACCTGGCCTCGGACCAGCCGCCGTTCCCCGCGCCGGTGGTGCGCCGCACGCTGGGCGTGCTGATGGTGCTGATGTTCTCCAAGTTCTTCTACCTGGCCAGCATCAGCAGCTACTACGAGTTCTACCTGATCCACCACTTCGGCCTGTCGATGACCACCGCCACGCACCTGCTGGCGGTGTTCCTGATGGCCGTGGCCGCCGGCACCCTGTTCGGCGGCCCGCTCGGCGACCGCATCGGGCGCAAGCAGGTGATCTGGGTGTCGATACTCGGCATCGCGCCGTTCACCCTGCTGCTGCCGCACGTGGGGCTGGCATGGACGGTGGGCCTGAGCGTGGTGATCGGCGTGGTGCTGGCATCGGCCTTCCCGGCGATCATCGTCTACGCGCAGGACATGATGCCCCACCGCGTCGGCATGGTGTCAGGCATGTTCTACGGGCTTTCGTTCGGCCTCGGCGGCATCGGCGCGGCCGTGCTCGGCGTGGTGGCGGACCACTACGGCATCGTGTTCGTGTACCAGGTCTGCGCGTTCCTGCCGCTGCTGGGATTGCTGGCGGTGTTCCTGCCCGACGTGCGACCGCCTGCGCGCGCGTGACCGCGCCGGGTGTGCGAACCTTTCATTCTCCATGCCAGGCGAACACCCATGAGCCACGATGAAACCCTCCAGCCATCGCGACGCCGCTTCCTGAAACACTCCGCGCTGGGCGCCGCTGCGCTGCCGCTGCTGGGCGCCGGTACCGCCAGTGCGGGCGACACGGGCAGTGCACTGCCGCCCTCGATACTGGCGCTGGAACCGGTGGCGCCGCGCGCCGTGCCGATCACCGATGCCGAGCGCGAAGGACGCCTGCGCAAGGCACAGCGGCTGATGGCCGAGCACGGGATGGACGCGGTGTTCATGGGCGGCGGCAGTTCGCTCGAATACTTCACCGGCATGCACTGGTGGGTCAGCGAACGCACCACCGGCATGCTGCTGCCAAAATCGGGGGACCCGGTCTACATCACGCCGGCGTTCGAGCGCGAACGCACGCTGGAGCAGATCGCCTTCGGCAGGAAGGACGTGCGCACCTGGCAGGAGTTCGAGAGCCCGTACGCGCTGATCGCCGGCGTGCTCGCCGAATGGCGCATGGCCACCGGCACGCTGGGCATCGAGGAGCAACTGCGCTCGGCCACGCAGTTCGGCATCGCCGCCGCGGCGCCGCACGTGAAGCTGGTCAGCGCCACGCCGGTCACCGCCGGTTGCCGTGCGATCAAGAGCCCGGCCGAGCTGGCGCTGATGCAACTGGCCAACGACGCCACCCTGGCGGTGTACCACGCGGTGTGGAAGGCGTTGCAGCCGGGCATGACCCAGCAGCAGATTTCCGCCCTGGTGGATGCGGCCTACGCACGCCAGGGCCTGCGCGGCGACGCCAGCGTCAACGTCGGCGCGTTCACCGCCTCGCCGCACGGCTCGCCGCTGCCGCAGCACATCAGCGAGGGCACCGTGATCATGCTCGACGACGGCTGCAAGGTCGGCGGCTACCAGAGCGACCTCACCCGTACCTTCGTGCTGGGCAAGGCCAGCGACAAGATGAAGCGCGTGTTCGACATCGTGCACCGCGCGCAGCAGGCGGCGCTGAAGGCCGCGCACCCCGGCGCCACCATGGAATCGGTGGACGCCGCCGCGCGCAAGGTCATCGTCGACGCCGGCTACGGCCCCGGCTACAAGTACTTCAGCCACCGCCTCGGCCATGGCATCGGCATGGACATGCACGAGTGGTACTACCTCGTGCAGGGCAACAAGCGCGCGCTCGAAACGGGCATGACCTTCAGCGACGAGCCGGGCATCTACCTCCCCGGCGAGTTCGGCGTGCGGCTGGAGGACGACATGCACATCACCGACGACGGCGCACGCTGGTTCACCCCGCAGAGCCCGTCGATCGAACTGCCGTTCGGCTGATCGGCTGGCGTTTTCTTTGTACGGCCTGCGCGGCAGGCTATCCTGTCCGGCGGACAGCCTCGGGAGAACACCATGCAACTGGACCACCTGCGCGTCGCCGTCACCGGCGGTTTCGGCACCCTGGGCCTCGCCACGGTGCAGGCGGCGCTGGCCGCCGGCGCCCGCGTCGCCGCCATCGATCGTGCCCCCGCACCGAGCGCAGGCATCGGCGCGGCCAGCTGCATCGGCGGCGTCGACCTGGCCGATCCCGCCGCCGCGGCGAACGCGCTGGACACTGCCGCCGAGGCCATGGGCGGGCTCGACGCGCTGGTCAACATCGCCGGCATGTTTCGCTACGAGAGCGTGGCCGACGGCAACGCGGACACCTGGGACCTGCTCTACCGGGTCAACCTGCGCACCGCCGTCGCGGCGAGCCAGGCCGCGCTGAAACACCTGCATGCCGGCGGACGCATCATCAACATCGGCGCCGCGTCCGCGCTCAAGGCCGGCGCCGGCGTGGCGGCCTATACCGCCTCCAAGTCCGGCGTGATGCGTTTCACCGAATCGCTCGCCGAGGAGCTCAAGGAGCGCGACATCACCGTCAACGCGCTGCTGCCCAGCATCCTCGACACGCCGCCCAACCGCGCCGACATGCCGAAGGCCGACTTCACGCGCTGGGTCAAACCGGAGCAACTGGCCGACGTGATCGTGTTCCTGCTGTCGAAACAGTCCGCCGCCATCACCGGCGCCCTGATCCCGGTGACCGGGCGCGTGTGACCGTCGCCCCTCAACCCTCCAGCCGCCCACCACGACGCCCATGCCCACTCCCTCCGTGGTCGACCAGGCCAGCGCGCGCGCCGAGAACTTCCGCACCGGCTTCGCGGGCCAGCCGATGCGCGAGTACAAGGGCCTGCCGATCTACGCCGCCCCCGGATTGCATGAGGCGGCCACCGAACTGCTGGTCGGCGCGGCGAGCGCGGGCGCGCGCGTGCTGGAGTTCGGGGCCGGCAGCGGCGCGATGTCGTTGCGGCTGACCGACCTGGGTTTTCACGTCACCGCCAGCGACCTGTTTCCCGAAAGCTTCAAGCCGACCGACGTGCCCTTCGTCGCGGCCGACCTCAACGGCGCATTCGCCGCGCAATGGCCGCAGGGCTTCGACGCGGTGATGGCGCTGGAAATCGTCGAGCACCTGGAAAACCCCCGCGAGGTGCTGCGGCAGATCCGCGCCCTGCTGCCGGTCGGCGGGCAACTGGTGCTGTCCACGCCGAACATCGCCAACCCGGTCTCGCAGGCGCTGTTCCTGCGCACGGGCCAGTTCCAGTGGTTTCGCGACATCGACTACCGCGAACAGGGCCACATCACCCCGCTCAGCCCGTGGGTGCTGGAAAAGGCGCTGCAGGAAGCCGGCTTCACCATCCGCGCCGAACGCGCCGTCTCCAGCCCGTTCCGCCGCATCCGCCGGCTGGGCTGGACCGTGCGCCTGCTCGCACCATGGTTCGCCTTGTTCAACGGCCTGCCGCGCGCACGCCGCGGCGAGGTGTGGCTGGTGCGCGCGGAGGCGAGCTGACGTCGCCAGGCTCGGTGCAGCGCTTCGCCGGGGCCGACCGCTTCAATCCCGAGCGGGCGTGTCAAACCGATAAGCCGTGCTTCGCGCCGAAGCCCGCTGCCCGAAGACGCGGGCGAAATCGCCGAGTCGCACATACGGCGCGAGTGGCACGGTAGTGCGGAAGGCCAGGTGTTCGAGCAGGCAGAACAGCGACACTTCCAGCATGCCCAGATCGTGCGGCGGCAGGGTGGCGATGATCGAGGGCGCCCGCTCGTCAAGCCACGCCAGTGCGTTGCGCAGGCCCGTGGCCGCCTTGACGAAGTAGATGCTGTCCGGCGAAAGCCCCGCGATCTGCGTGCCGAACCCGAGCTGCACCTGGGCCTGCATCGCGTGCCAGACCAGCTCCTGCGCGTTGCGCGCCGGCGCGTCACGCAGATTCTCGGGCCAGAGAATCACGGCGGAGCGCGGGGCGAGCTCCGCCAGCGTGCGGCAGATGTTCTCGGTCCCGAAAACCACTGTCCCGCCATGACTGAGCACCGGCAACTTGAGGGCGGGGTTGCCCGTGTAGCTGCGCTCGTCCAGCGAGGCCAGGTCGTACACCGGCGCAAACTCGCAGGCCACGTCCAGCTCGAGCGCGAACATGCGCGCCAGACGGGTGTAGTGGGAGCTGCTGCGCCCGGTGATGCGCGGCAGCGGGCTCGCAGCGGCCTCGTCGGATCGAACGGACATCGCGGCGCCTCGCACAGGAGAGTCCCGTCATTATCGCCGCCGTCTGCGTCCCCCGATCAAGCGTCCTTCCCTCCCCCACCCGCCGGCAGCAGCACGCCCACGCCGAGCAGCGCGGCGATCGCGCCCAGCACGAAGATCACCGCCTCGCCGGAGGTGGCCAGGTGCGCCGACGGCAGCGCGCGGCTGACCCAGTCGATGCCAACTGCGTAGGCCAGCGTCATCAGGATCGCCGACGCCACGCCGATCGCCAACGCGTACCAGGCTCGGCGGCGCCCCTTGCCGCGGATGAACGCACCGAGGAGACCGCCGGCAACAGCCGCGGCCAGGAACAGCCACGGCGCGGTGAACACCACGGTGGCCGGTTGGGAAACCACGCCGGCGTCGGCGACACTCACGCTGGTGGAGCTGGCCGAATCAGAGCGCAGCCGCGCGGTGGCCACGCCCTGCGCGTCGAGCTTCACGTAGGTGGGGTCGAGCGAGCCGTGCTCGTTGCGCAGCGTCACCGGATAGCCGTCGGGCGTGACCAGGCCGCGGGCGCGCAGCGTGATCGCGGTCTGGCCGATGCCCCAGCCGGCGATCTGCGGATTGGCGGCGATCACCTCGATGGTGGGTTTCACCACCGGCAGGTCGATCGCGTTGCCGCGATCCTGCGGGTCGGCGCTGACCGACACGTGGTAGCGATCGCCGGGGAAATCCGGCACGGTCACGCGCACCGCATGCCAGCGCCCGACGTCGGCGATGCTGAGCGGCGCGGGCGTCACGTCGGAGGCACCGGCCGCGGTGATCGCCACGGTTACCGGCGTGTTCAGCGGGCGCCGATCGGCGGGATCGTCGAGATTGGACAGCGCCACCGAGAAGCCGCCGCGCCAGGCGGAATGCGCAGCGTCCAGCACCAGCCCGGTGTTGTCGGCGATGAGCGCAGCCAGCCGCACCGGGCTGGCCTCCGCCCCGGTGGTGGCGCTCACCACATAACCCAGCCGCACGGCGGATGTCTGCGCCCCGGCCGGCAGCGCCGCGCGCAGCGGCGCCGACAGCGCCACCCGGGTCGCGCCGGTACCGGTGCGGGTGACGAAGACCGAACCCGGCCGTGCCTGTTCGGCAACCGTATCGGGATTGACCACTTCGACATGGCTGCCGGACACCGCCTTCACCTCGCCGCTGCTCAGGGCCAGCGGGTCGAGATGGAACTTCTGCGCCGCCCGTGCGGCAGCCGGGCTGAGTACGGCGGCCGGCCTGGTGGTGGTTGCCGACGCCGGCAGCGGCGGCTGCCCCGCCACTACGTGCAGCATCGCATCACTCAACGCCACGTGTTGCTCCGCACTCGGGGCAGACACATGCGTGACGCTGCTCGCCGCCTTCGCCACCGGCACCAATGCCTCGTGCTTGTGCAACTGCTGCAGCGATTGCGCTGGCGGCTGCGCCAGTGCATCGACACTGCCGAGGCAGGCAAGGCCCGCGATCAACCCCATGGTGATGCATCTGCGCATGTCGTCCCCCGAAGGTTCGCCTAGGCCGTCAACCGCACCGGCGTCGTCAGCGGCCGCCGCGCCGGTCGATGCGCGCTGGCCGTGGTGATCGCGGCATACCAGTTGGTGAACGGCAGGTGCTCCGGCGCGTCGCGCATGTCGGCCCAGACCTGCTCGGCGAGATGGCGGAAGCGCGGATAGCGTTCGCGCTTCCAGCGCGCAGCCTGCATGCGGAACGGGCCGCGATCGAGTCGCGCGATCGCATGGGTGGTGGCGAAGCCGTGCTGGATCGGCACCACCCAGCCATCCTCCTGCACCACCAGCGGCGAGACCAGCGCGGCCAGCCGCGCATCGGCGGCCACGTCCGCGGCCACCGCCGGGCCGGCAAAGGCACGGCAGGGTTCGCGCGCGATCAGCTGGCGATCGGCCACGTCGTACTGCAAGGTCAGCTGCTCCCGGTACTGCCGCTGCAGCCGCGCCACTACGAGAAACCCGTACGCCAGCTCCAGGTCGTCCGGCGGACGCAGCTCGTACTCGCGGGCGCGGCCGACCTGTTCCAGCGGATGGATCTGCAGCAACCGCGCGCCCTCGGTCGCGGCAAGGCCGGCGACCCAATCCAGCTCCGGCAGGTTGTCCATGGTCAGCGTGAAGATGAAACCGAACGGCACGCCGGCCGCGCGCAGCAGGTCGAGTTTGGCGCGCATCTGCTCGAACGCATGCGCGCGGTTGCGCATGCGGTTGTGGCTCTCCGGCACGCCATCGAGGCTGATCGCCAGCAGCCCGAGATGCGGCGCCAGTTGCGCCAGCCGCCGCGCATCGAGCAGCAAACCGTTGCTGGTGACCGAGGTGGCGAAACCCAGCGACCGCGCGCAGGCCAGCAGGCGCGGCAGCGGCTTCCAGGTCAGCGGTTCGCCGCCGGACATGCCGATCGCGTTGTAACCCTCCCCCGCTGCGTCGGCGAGGAATCGCTCGAGCAGCTCCACGTCCAGCTCGCCGCGCTGCTCCGGACCGGAGGTCGAGTAGCAATGCCGGCAACGCAGGTTGCAGCGCAGCGTGGGGTGGATCTGGATGACGTTGACGACGTCGCCGGTCGGGCCCATGACGTTCTCGCGGCAAGGCAACGGCGGCCGGGCGATGGCTCCCGGCCACTTGGATGCATCAGTCGGCCTCTAGCGACCGGCGTTGCGGATATTCACTTCGAGCCGGAACCACTCCGGCACCGGGATGCCGTAGGGGAAGCACGATGCGCTGACCTGCAGCGTCGGACCGTTCAGCCGCATCAGCTGGCTCACCACCGGGCCGAGTTGCTTGGCGTTGACCTCCAGTTGTGCCTGGATCAGGTCGATCGCCGGCTGTCCGTATTTCCACCACCACTTCACTTCGTAATCGCTGCGTGCCATGCCGAGCGCCTTGGCAATGCCGGCGTGATCGTGCGGTTTGAGGGCGAACAGTTTGGCCGAGCCCCTGTTGACGTTGCTTGTGATCTTGCGAGTCGTGGCCATGAAGAAGCCTCCTGCGCTGGATTGCCGGTTGCCCGGGCGAAGGCGGCTGTGACAACCGGAACCCGGCGGCCTGCCCGCCGCCGGAGTCCGATCGCCCGCCCCCGACGCCATGTCCAGCAAGCGACATGCCAGCACGCAACGGCACCGCGACCGCGCCGCAGCGCGGCCGCCGCACGTCCACGCGCCGCGAACCGGGGCGCGAATGACCCGCTACCGCGTTCCCCCGGGTCAGGTGATACCCACCAGGCGTCATTCCTATTTGCACACTGCCGTGCGGAATGAACCCACGCCGCGCACCTCGCTTTTTTTCCTGCGGCGCTCCCGACATCCCTCGTGACTTTTCGCACGTGCCCGTGTCGGTGCATGCCCGCACCATGGCGTGACGGCGGCGCGCGGTCGCGCCGATGCAATGGCCGGCGAGGTCGGGCCCGGCGCCAATACTTCCCCACACCTGCCGCCACGGAGCGACGCATGACGAATCGAT
Source organism: Rhodanobacter sp. UC4452_H20 (assembly GCF_052978205.1). The sequence continues at coordinate 1,619,099 of NZ_CM129662.1, forward strand.
GGACGAGCTGTGGCCTGCTGGCGGCGCTGCTGTGGTCGGGCACGGCGCTGGCGCAGGTCGACCTGCCCGGGCTGGACCAGGGCATGACCGGTCCGTCGTCGCAGGTGCTGGTGCTGGGCAGCGTGCATCTGTCGCAGATGCCCGACGGGTTCAAGGCCGATACCTTGCAGCCGGTGCTGGCGAAGCTGGCCGCGTTCAGGCCCGACATCATCACCGTCGAGGCGATCCCCGGCGAAAGCTGCGCGATGATGAAACGCAACCCGGCGCTCTACGCGGCGCAAGACGTCGCGACTTATTGCAGCGACACCACGGCGGCGAAGAAAGCCACCGGCCTGGACGTTCCCGCTGCGGTGGCCGCGGTGAAGGAGTCGCTCGCACACTGGCCGGCACGGCCGCACGCGGCGCAGCGCCGGCACCTGGCCGCGCTGTTTCTCGCCAGCGGCGACGATGCCTCGGCGCTGACCCAGTGGCTGCAGTTGCCACAGGCCGAACGACACGCCGGTGATGGCCTGGACGATGCGCTGGCCACCCGCCTGCGCGAACTGCAGACGCGAAACGGCGAGGACCTGCAGATCGCCGCGCGCCTCGCCGCACGGCTGGGCCTGCAACGCGTGTATCCGGTCGACGACCACTCCGGCGACAACGTGGACGTGCCCGACGTGCCCGCTTACGCCAACGCGATCCGCAATGCCTGGGCCGCCAGCGCGGGCGAAGTGGCGGCCGATCGCAGACAACAGGAAACACTCACCGGTCGCGGCGACATGCTCGCGCTGTACCGCTTCATCAACCGGCCCGAGGTCCTGCGCAGGCAGATCGACGCCGACATGGGCGCGGCGATGCGCGATGAGTCGCCCGGCCACCTGGCGCGCATCTACGTCGCCGGCTGGGAGACGCGCAACCTGCGCATGGTGGCCAACGTGCGCGCGGCATTTCGCGAACGTCCCGGTGCCCGCGTGCTGTGCATCGTCGGCGCCACCCACAAGCCGTGGTTCGACAGCCTGCTGGGCCAGATGCAGGGCGTGGCCATCGTCGACGCGGAAAAAGTGCTGCAGTAACCGCCCCGGGAATCCCGCATGTTTCAGGCAAATCGACCGCGCCTGGCTGGCGCCCTCCTCATCCTCGTGGCCATGCTTGGCACGGGCTGCTCGGGCGTGGCCACGCGCGAGATCGAATCGGCGCGTGCCGAGGTGCATCGCGAGCCGCTGGGCATGAACGCCAAGGGCCATCCCGACGCCAGCATCGACGCCTCCGGCGCGGTGAAGATCGGCAACGATCCGCTGGCGCTCTCCGCTGCGCAGAAGGCCGAGGCGCTGCGCTACCGCGAGGCGGTGATCGCGCTGGTGGATCTCTCGCTGGACAAGGCCGCGCACATGACCCGGCACGTCATGGCCAGGACCGTGTTCGCGATGATGACCGGCCGCCTGGACAAGATGGAGAACAAACTGGAGCAGCAAGGCCTCGCTCTGTCCCACTCGCCCGAATTCTGCGCTGCGTTGGCTGACGTGGTGCAGCGCCAGGACCGGATGGTGCAAGCGGTGGTGAACCTGCGGCCCTACGCGCACATCAGCCAGCAGGAAGTAGACAACTGCGTGGCCGGCCGACCGTACCACGCAGGCATCTAGGACCTAGGACGCCGCACGATCCGCCGTCAGGGCTTCGTCGCGGCCACCCGCGACGGATCGTCGGCCGGATGCACGTAGTGGATCTGGAACGGCCCGTAGAAACTCAGGTCGATGACCACGCCCTCGTCCGCGGTATAGGCGTAGTGGTGGTGCATCGCCGGCAGCGACGCGTAGCTCATCGCCGGCAGCGCCTTGGCCGCGGCCTTGTCCACCTGGTCGCCCATGCCGATGTGGAAGGTTCCCTGCAGCACGGTGAAACCCTCCGCGGTCGGGTGCCAGTGCGGCGCGAGTACGGTGTGCGGCGGGATCTTCAGGCGCAAGGTGGTGAACCCTTCCGCGAACGGATTGCCGCTCAGCACCGCCAGTTGCACACCCTTGGGCAGCACCGGCGGCGCCGGCATCCATTTCAGGTCGCCGGGCGCGAGCTGCACGGCAGCAACAGCAGGCGGCGCGGCCGCGGCGGGGGTCGGGGCCAGTTCCAGTGAAAGCGCCAGCAAGGCGATCGCGCATGTCGTGTTCATGGGTGCATCCTCCGTTCGACAGAAGCTGTCCTCACGGAAGAACACCGTCGCGCCGCAAATTGCGACAGCGTTTCGTGGCGTGGCACCGTCGCCGCACTCTCGGCATGCAGGTACGCATTGAAACAAAGCTGCGGGGAGACGTCGAGCAGATGGCCCTTGCCGGCGATGCGGCGGCGGATGACTGCGGCCAGGCGGCGCACCGCCGGGTTCGGCACCGGCTGGCTGGCCTCGGCGCCAGGCCGGAACAGCCGCCGACTCACGCGCACGGCATGCGCGCCATGTTCAAGAGATTCCCGGCGACGCCGCTACAAGGCAGAGATGCCCCGCGGCGAACCGGGCCGGCCTGCGCCGGACCGCGCCGATTGGGGTATGGTTGAACTTCGCAACGGGGACCGCGACCGCAAGAGGCATCTGCATGAAGCGATGGCGCACGGCATGCATCGGAGGAGCGTTCTGTGGCCTGGCAGCGGCATTTGCGGCAGTGGCCGCGTCGCCGCCGCCGAGCGCCTCGACGTCCGCCGCCATGTCGCCCACCCCCGCGCGCATCCGCGTGGTCACCGACAACAACTATCCGCCCTTCCTGTTCCTCGACGGCAATGGCAAGCCGCAGGGCTACGAAGTCGACATGTGGCGGCTGTTCCAGCAGCGCACCGGCATCCAGGTGGAGCTGGAGCCGATGGCCTGGAGCGAAGCGCAGAAGGAGTTGCTGGCCGGCAAGGCCGACGTGATCGACATGATCTACCTCACGCCGGAGCGCGTGCCCCTGTACGAGTTCTCCGCACCGTACGCGAAGCAGGCCGTGGGCATCTACGTGGCGCGCAGCATCCGCGGCATCGCCGACAGCACCGGCCTGCGCGGCTTTCCCGTGGCGGTGGAGCGCGGCGACGCCTGCGCCGAACACATGCGAAGTCAAGGCATCACCGACCTGCACGAATACACCAATTACAAGGAGATCATCCAGGCTGCGGTCGGCGGCAACATCGGCGTGTTCTGCATGGACACCAACCCGGCCAACTACTACCTCTACCGCTACGCCGCGCTGGACAAGTTCTACCTCGCCTACATCCTCTATACCGGCCAGCCCCGCCGCGCCGTGCGCGCGGGCAACAGCGCGATGCTGCAGACGGTGGAGCGCGGCATGGCGATGATCACGCCGGCCGAACGCGCCGCCCTGCGTGAGCGCTGGCTGGATCGTCCCGCCATGTCGCAACCTTTCGCGCGGACGGCGCGCATCGCGCTGATCGTGGGACTGGCGCTGGCCGTGTTGCTGGCCTTGTGGGTATGGTCGCTGCGCCGCACGGTGGCCGTGCGCACCCGCGAGCTGCGCGCGCAGAAGCGCAACCTGCGCGCCCTGTTCGACGCCAGCCCGGACGCGATGTGGGTCAGCGACGGCAAGGGCGTGCTCACCGATTGCAACGACCGCGCCTGCGGCCTGTTCGGGCGCACGAGCGAATCGCTGCTCGGCCGCACGACGTTCGACGCCTTCGACGAGCGCAACACGCGCTTCGCCGCCGCATCGCGCTCGATGAGCCAGGGCGTGCTGTCGAACGGACAGCCGAGCAATGCGGTCGTGCCGTACGAGGCACCGGACGGCGACAGCCGGCAACTGGAACTGAGCAAGGTGCCGCTGCACGATCCCACCGGCGCGATCCACGGCGTGCTCACCGTGGCGCGCGACGTCACCCGGCGCCTGCACAGCGAGGCGCAACTGCGATTGTGGGCGCACGCGTTCCAGAACGCCGCCTTCGGCGTGGCCATCTGCGACTCGCGCACGCGCTTGCTGACCGCGGTCAACCCGGTGTTCGCCAGCGAGCGCGGCTACGCGCCCGAGGAAATGGTCGGCACGCCTGTCGACGCACTGTTCCCGCCCGACGTCCTTGCCCGCCAGCACGAACAATGGGCGCAGGCCGACCGCCTCGCGCACCTGGTCTGGGAAACCGAACAGATCACCCGCGACGGGCGTCGCTTTCCCGCGAAACTGGACTGCTCGGTGATCCACGACGAGGACGGCGCGGCGCTCTACGCGATCCTCTACGCGCAGGACATCACCGAGCGCAAACGCGCCGACAGCGAACTGCGCCTGGCCGCGGTGGCCTTCCAGACCCAGGAGGCGCTGATGGTGACCGACGCCCACGGCACCATCCAGCGCGTCAACCAGGCGTTCACCCGGCTCACCGGCTATCGCCTGGACGAGGTGCGGGGGCAGCCCTCGTCGCAGGTCTGGGCGCGCCGCGACGACAACGCGCCGGCGCACGAGCACCACGAGCAGCTCGGCCCCGACGGCTTCTGGCAGGAGGAGCGCTGGATCCAGGTCAAGCACGGCCAGCCGCGGGTGGTGCGCGCGGCCACTTCGGCAGTCGCCGACGCGCAAGGCCAGGTCACCCACCGCGTCTGCACCATGGTCGACCTGACCAGCGAGCGCGAGGCCCACGCCAGCGTCGACCACATGACCTTCTTCGACCCGCTCACCGATCTGCCGAACCGGCATTTCCTGCGCAACCACCTCAAGCACCTGCTGGGTCAGGCCGAAGGTTTTCGCGCGCTGCTGCTGCTGGTCGACCTGGACCACTTCAAGCGCGTCAACGATCTGCGCGGCCACGCCGCCGGCGATCACCTGCTGACCCTGATCGCGCAGCGCCTGCGCCGGCTGCTGGAAGACGGCTGCGTACTGGCGCGATTGGGCGGCGGCACGTTCGCGCTCGCCCTGCCGTGCGAGCGGAGCAACCGCAGCGAACGCGCGCAGCGCGCCCGCGAGTGCGCCGAGTGCGTGCGCGAGGCGCTGCACGAGCCGTTCCGGCTGGCCAGCGACGCGCCGGTGACGATCACCGCCAGCATCGGCTGGTCCGAGTTGGCGGCCGGCCACGACACGCCCGAATCGGCGCTGCGCGAGGCGGAGCTGGCGATGTACAGCGCCAAGGCGGCCGGCCGCGACCAGGTATGCCGCTTCGAGCCGGAGATGCTGGCCGAACTGGCGCAGCGCGACGGCCTCGTGCACGACCTGCGCGACGCGATCGCCCAAGGCGCGATGGCACTGAACCTCCAGGCGCAGGTCGACCGCTACGGCCGCGTGCTCGGCGCCGAAGCGCTGCTGCGCTGGACGCGCCGCGGCGTGGCGATATCGCCCACCGTGTTCATCCCGGTGGCAGAGGAGAGCGGGCTGATCCTGCCGCTGGGCGACTGGGTGCTGCAGCGCGCCTGCGAGTTGCTGGTGGCCTGGTCGAGCCGGCCGGCCACGCAGTCGCTGACCCTGGCGATCAACGTCAGCGCGCGGCAGTTCGCCCAGCCGCACTTCGTGGACGGCGTGTGCCAGGCGCTGGCGGCCACCGGTGCCGATCCGTCGCGGCTGAAACTGGAAATCACCGAAACCACGATCATGGACGACCTCGCCGAGGCGGCGGTCAAGCTCACCGCGCTGCGTGCGCAAGGCATCCGCATCTCGCTGGACGACTTCGGCACCGGCTATTCCTCGCTGACCTATCTCTCGCGCCTGCCGCTGGACCAGCTGAAGATCGACCAGTCCTTCGTTGCCTGCCTGCCGGAGGACGCCAACGGCGCGATGGTGGCGCAGACCATCATCGGCATGGGCCGCGGCCTGGGCCTGGAAGTGATCGCCGAAGGCGTGGAAACCATCGCGCAACGGCAGTTCCTGCTGACCCAGGGCTGCGACGTGTTCCAGGGTTATCTGATCGGCCACCCGCTGCCGCCGGCGGAGTTCGAGGCCACGCTGGAAGCGCACCCCGCGCCGGTCTGAATCGCCGCACCGCCCGTGCTTATGCATCGCCCGCCCGCTTGAGTAACGGCGCGACGGCCCAGATGTTCCGGAGCTCCCCCTCCAGCATGTGGCCATGTTCGACATCTTCCGCAACTGGCGCGCACGGCGCACCGTCACCCGGCGCCCGATCGCCGAAGCGCTCTGGCGCGAGGCGCTGCAACGCTGCACCGCCGCGCGCCGGCTGGGCGCGTCGGACCAGGCTGCGCTGCGCGTGCTGGCCACGCTGTTCCTCGAACGCAAATCGCTGGAGCCGGTGGAAGGCTTGCCGCTGGGCGACGTCGACCGCGTGTTGCTGGCGGCGCATGCCTGCATGCCCATCCTGAAACTGGGCATGGACTGGTACGACGGCTGGCACAGCATCATCGTCTACCCGGATGCATTCATGCCGCAGCGCCAGCACGTGGACGCCGCCGGCGTGGTCCACCAGGGCCACAGCCTGCTGGCCGGCGAGGCGTGGGGCCGCGGTCCGGTCATCCTGTCGTGGGCGGAAGTGCTGGACAGCGGAAAGAAGCCCGGCCACAACGTGGTCATCCACGAGATGGCGCACAAGCTCGACATGCTCAACGGCGAGGCGAACGGCTTCCCGCCACTGCACCGGCGCATGGATGCCAGGCGGTGGTCGCAGGTGTTCTCTGACGCATGGCATCGCCTCAAGCAGGCACGCAACAACGGCGACGAGCTGCCGATCGACGCGTACGCGCTGGAAAACCCGGCCGAGTTCTTCGCCGTGTGCAGCGAGCAGTTTTTCGAGGCTCCGGCCAACCTGCGCGAGCACTTGCCGGAGGTCTACCGGCAACTCGAGCTGTTCTATCGCCAGCATCCGCTGTAGGCCGGCGCCCGCCGCTTCATGCCGGCGACAGCAACTGCTCCGGGGAAATCACCGCGCAGCCGGGGGTCATCGCCAGCGCCGACTGCAGCAATGCCTGCGCGATTCGCGGCGCCGGGACGATGCGCCAGTGTCGCGGCACGATCGGCGCCAGCGCCTGCAGCACACGCATGCCGAGCTGCTCGCGCAGCCGCCGCCGCTCGCGCTCGCCGCCGATCAGCGAGGGCCGCAGCACGGTCAGCGAGGGATAACCCAGTGCCTGCACCGCCTGCTCCACCTCGCCCTTGATGCGCAGGTAGAAGTAGCGCGATGCCACGTCGGCACCCCATGACGAGGTCAGTGCGAAGGCCTGCGCGCCACCGGCCCGCGCCAGTCGCGCAAACGTCAGCACGTAATCGAAATCCACCCGCCGGAACGCCGCGGGCGAGCCGGCATCGCGCAGCGTGGTACCCAACGTGCAGATCGCCGCATCGGCCTGCCACCACGCGGCATCGGCCGGCAGCTGCTCGAAGTCGACCACGGGGTTCACCAGTTTGGGATGCGCCGGCAGCGGCCGCCGCGTCGGCGCCACCACCCGGGTGACGGCGGCATCATCCAGCGCCATCCGCAGCACCTCGCGTCCGACCAAGCCGGTGGCACCGCACAGCAACACTCGCGACATGCATGCCTCCGGAGGACAGGAAAACGCAATGGACGACTCGGCGGACCACGCGTCGAGCGTCCCGCGCTTCAGATGTTACCCGCGCGATGCGTCGCGACCGCGCCGGCCTCCGTCAGGGCGCCAGCACCTTCGGCACCAGCGCGTGCCAGCCCGGCATGTCCCACAGCAGGTTGACGGCAACAGCCACCGGCAGGAACAGGCCAAGCCAGATCAGATAGACCCGCTGCACCGGGCGCTGCCTGACCACGTCCCACAGGAACAGCGGCGACACCGCAAGCAGCGTGTAGAGGTCGGTCGAGAACGGACCGGGATGGATCGACGGCAACCAGCCGATGCGATCGATCGCCGCCTGCAGCGGCAAGGCTATGGCCAGGAACATCATCCGCTTGTGGAAGTCCGGATCGGTGCGTCGCGCACGCAAGGCGAGCCAGATGAAAACGGCAAACAGGATGCCGGCCTGCAGCTGCAGCAAGGCGATGTTGTCGAGGAAAAGGAGCGTCTGCTGGAGCTGTTCACGCACCGGCGACGGCGCGACGTGCGCCCCGTTCCAGACCTGTCGGTAAATCGTCGGGACCAGGAGGAAACCGGTGACGATGATGGCCGGGACCAGCACGAAAGCCAAGCGCCCCAGCAGCATGTGCCGCTGGCGCCGGCCGGTCGCCATCAGCCAGGACTGGACGAGCAGCAGGACCAGAAACGAGCCCATCAACACGGCATGCACATGCAGTACCGGCGGGAACGGCGGCCTTGCCCCGGCCCGGACCATGGCGACTTTCTGCAGCGAGTCCGGCACGAATCCGGTCAGCGTGATGGCGATGAAGAATGCCGCCATGAAGACCCAGATCCAGCGGTCGACGGCCGCCATGAGGTTCGGACTGGTGGGTAGGTCAAGCGCCTGCGCGTGATTCGTGGTCATGGCATCCCCGATTGGTTCTTTCCACAACGGATGGCTCAACCGGGCTCGGCCACCGAGTGGGTCGCGGCGCCGAGAGCACAGGTGAGTCCAACGGCACAGGCGCCGGTGTCCCAGCCGGACATCCAGGCAAACGGCGGCGTTCGTGCCTGCCCCAAAACTGGTACTTCCCCTCACTACCCCATCGCACACTCATGCGGTCGAGTACGACAAGGCACTCGCGCACGTCGCGCATGGTGAGCTTTCCCGGATGGGACCGCAACAGCCGGCCGGAGAGCCAAAAAGCTGCCAGGGACAATGCGAACGTGGAAGGTATGGATGGACGTCCAATCGGCCGCAGGGGCGGTGAACCGGCCTGTGCGTGGCCTGAGAAAATCGGGCATCCATTTCCGCAAACCTCGGCTACTCTGTCCGCTGCTTCCCCCCTGTTTCCGAACCGACCATGGGAGAATCACGATGATCCGTCGATGCTTGTTCCTGCCGCTGCTGGCAGTCCTGCTGGCGGGCTGCAATCCCGCGCCGAGGGCGGCCGGCGACGCCGCATCCGCGCGCGAAACCGCTGCGCCGCCGCTGTTCGATACCTTCGGCGACCTGCACCACGACGTGGCCACCCCGGTGCCCCTGGCGCAACGCCATTTCGACCAGGGCCTGCGCATGGCGTACGGCTTCAACCACGAGGCGGCCGGGCGCAACTTCGCCGAGGCGGCGCGACTGGACCCGCAATGCGCGATGTGCGTCTGGGGCCAGGCGCTGGTGCTGGGGCCGAACATCAACCTGCCGATGGACCCGGCCCACGCGAAGGACGCCACCGCCCTCGCCGCGCGCGCGGCCAGCCTGGCCGCCACCGCACGTCCGGTCGATCGCGCGCTGATCCAGGCACTGCAACTGCGTTATGCCGACCCGGCGCCGGAAGATCGCGCACCGCTGGACCGCGCCTATGCCGAAGCGATGGCGCGCGTGGTCGCGCAATTCCCCGAGGACGACGATGCCGCCACCCTGTACGCGGAGGCGTTGATGGATCTCTCGCCCTGGGCGTACTGGGAAAAGGACGGCACCCCGGCCCGGTTCACCCCGCGCCTGCTCGGCGAACTGGAACGCGTGCTGGCGCGCAACCCGCGCCACATCGGCGCGATGCACTACTACATCCACGCCACCGAATCCTCGCCCGAGCCACAGCGCGCCGAACCCCACGCCGACGCGCTGGCCGCGCTGGCGCCCGGTTCGGGCCACCTGGTGCACATGCCCGCACACACCTACATCCGCGTCGGCCGCTACCACGACGCGACCCTGACCAACCTCGCCGCCACCACCGCCGACAAGGATTTCCTGGCGATGTGCCGCGGCAGCAACGGCGTCTATCCGCTGGGCTACGTGCCGCACAACTGGCACTTCGCCACGATGACGACAGGCCTGACCGGCTCGCGCACCCTGGCGCTGCAGGCGGCCGAGCAGACTGCACGGCGCGCCGACCGTGCCGCAATGGGCGCGGCGCCAATGGAGTTCATGCAGCAATTCGTGGTCACGCCTCTGCTCACGCAAGTCCGCTTCGGCGACTGGGACGCGATTCTTGCCGACACCGCCGCGTCACCGGAACTGCCATACCCCGCGGCGATCCGTCACTTCGCCCGCGGCATGGCACACACGCGCAAGGGCACCCTGATCGAAGCCGCTCGCGAAGCCGACGCCCTGCATGCGATCGCCGTCGATCCGGCAATGGCGAAAGTAAGCTTCTTCGACATCAACCACGCCGATGGCGTGCTGCGCGTGGCCGACGCCCTGCTGCGCGGGGAACTGCTGCGCGCACAAGGCAAGTACGCGCAGGCCATCGCCGCGCTGCACGAAGCGGCAGCCGCCGAGGATGCGCTGGCCTACAACGAACCGGCCGACTGGCCGCTCCCGGTCCGCCCCTACCTCGGCGCCGCGCTGCTCGAAACCGGCAATGCCGCGGGCGCGGCGGAAGCATTCAACCAGGACCTGAAAACCTACCCGCTCAACGGCTGGTCGCTGTTCGGCCTGGCGCAGGCCCAGCAAAAGCTCGGTCAGGTCGACGCCGCGCGCGAAACCTCGAAGCTGCAGGCGACCGCATGGCAATGGGCCGATGCGCCGCTGACGACGGCACGATACTGATAGCGAAGAGACCCCTCGCCGTCTCGTCGTGCCGTCATTCCGGCCAAGGTGCGCGGCCGTCGTCGTCGGCGCCACGGCCCCCGGAATTCCACGCCCTCGCAGGAGCCCGCTCCTGGGGTTGGGAAGTCGACGGGACCGGGGCGGCGCAACGCGTTCAACGCCGTCGTGTCGATTGTTCCGGGCCACGCTTCGCCGTGCGTACGCCATGGCCCGCACACTGCCGGGCGGCGACAAACGCTTTCCCGTCCGGTTACCCTGCCGAAGCCGCACCGGCTCCGCCGGTCGCGCGGCGCGTGCCATTCCCGGGTCTTTCGCATGTTGAGCAGCATCCGCACCACCGCACCGCTGTTGTCGAGCACCGTGTTCCTGTTGATGGGCGTCGGCCTGCTGCACACGCATATCGCGTTGCAGGGCGAGGTGCTGGGCTTCTCCGTGGCGATGATCGGCGTGCTGACCTCGGCCTATTACACCGGTTTCCTGGTCGGCACCTACACCGTGCCCCGGCTGACGCATCGCTTCGGCCATATCCGCACCTTCGCCTTCTGCACCTCGCTGCTGGCGGTGGTGGTGCTGGTGCAGGCACTGACCTCGGCCTACGCGGCATGGCTGGTGCTGCGCGTGTTGCAGGGGCTGCTGCTGGTGGGCCTGTACGCGATCATCGAGAGCTGGCTGAACACCGCCGCCGATCCGAAGCATCGCAGTTCGGTGTTCGCCGTCTACATGATGCTGAACCTCGGTGCCAGCGCGATCGCGCAGCAGTTCCTGCACATCGGCGGCGAGGGCTTCGTGTTGTTCTGCGTGGTGGCGATCCTGGTCTGCGCGGCGAACCTGCCGGTGGTGATGACCCCGCAGCCGCAGCCGTCCATCCATGCCGCGCCGCGCGTCCAGGTCGGGCGCATGTTCCGGCTGGTGCCGACCGCGCTGGTCAGCGCACTGATCTCGGGCATGGTGCTGGGCGCGTTCTGGGGCCTGCTGCCGTTGTATGCGGCCGCGCGCGGTCTCGGCGCGGCCGAAGTCGGCACCTACATGAGCGTGGCGATCGCCGGTGGCGTGGTGCTGCAACTGCCGCTGGGACGGTTGTCCGACCGCATCGACCGGCGCCTGGCGCTGGCGTTGATCAGCGCCACCGCGGCATTGGCGGCGCTGGCCAACCTGGTGTTGCCGAACGCCGGCCACACCATCGCCATGCTGCTGGTATTCGCCTTCGGCGGCATGAGCTTCGCGGTGTACCCGATCGCGGTGGCGCACCTGGTGGACTATCTGCGCCGCGACGAGCTGCTGTCCGGATCGAGCACGGTGCTGCTGGTCAACGGCATCGGCTCGGCGGTGGGGCCGCTGCTGGCGGGCACGCTGATGAGCCTGACGCGGCCGACGCTCCTGTTCGGCTGGTTCGCGGTGCTCGACAGCCTGCTGGCCGGCTACGCGCTGTACCGCTTCATGCGCCGCAAGCGCGAAGTGACGCCGGACGACAACTTCGTGCCGCTGGTGCACACCACGCCGGGCGCGATGGACATGCATCCCGATGTGCCGGAGCGATCAGCCTAGGCCGCGCTTCCTCATCATTCTTCAGCCGTGCGAGGCGTCGCTACGACGGCGGCGGCCGCGCACCCGCCGTGATCCCGCAGCGATCTTCGCTGCAAGCCTCTGCCGCGGGCGCCGCGTCTGCCATCTGCGGGCGCGACTGCTCCAGCTCTGCCAGCAACGTACCGATCTCCGCGCCGAGCAGCAGGTCATCGTGCTGGCCGAACACCTGCCGACGCAACCGCCCCTGCGCGTCGATCAGGATCGTGGTCGGCGTGCCCTGCATGGCATACGCGCGCATGGTGCACGGAATCGGATCGCCGGCCGGGCCGGGCGCATCGATGCCGACCGGAAACGCGATGCGGTATTCGTACAGGAACGCGCGCAACGACTCCGGCCCCATCGCCGCGTGGTGCTCGAACACCGTGTGCAAGCCGACCACCGCCAGCGGCGCGCCCTCGAACAGCTTCGCCACGCGCTGCGCCTGCGGAATGCCGTGCGCCACGCAACCCGGACAGAGCATCTGGAACGCGTGCAGCAGCACCACCCGCCCGCGAAAATGGCCGAGGGTCAATGGCTCGGGCGTGTTCAACCAGGCGCTGGTGCGCCACTCGGGGGCTGCTGCGGACGTCATCGCAATCTCCATCCCTGCTGCACGACCCGCGGCGCCAGCTGCCGCGGGCATCACTTCAACCACGCAGCGTACATCTTCCCTGCTTCACTGGCGGCGCACCGGACTCGACAGTCGTCCGGGGTACGGCCATCGGCGAATCGGCGCGCTGTCGTGTTTCCGGCGGGATGGCTACGGGACGCAGGCTGGCCCGTGACTCGCCGCAAACTTTCGCCCTAGCCTCCCGGCCCTGTCCAGCGACCGGCCGCCGCGTTTCCATCGCATGCGCCCTTCATTTCGGGATGCGACGCGCCATCGCCTGTGCAAAAGCCAGCAGTTCCAGCGCGGCGTCGTCATGGTCGGGATTCAGGCTGGCAATGAAATCCTCTTGCCCTCCCGCCTCTTCGAGCGAATGCGCGAAGCGAGCGTTCCACGTCACCGCCACATCCAGCGCCATCGCGTACGGCAGCAGGCTCGCCTGGAGTTCGGGATGGAGCGACGGCTTGTAGCGCGCATCCATGTCCTGCTGTTCGGCGGTGCCGAGGTACCAGCGGAAGCCGTGCAGCTTGCGCCGCAACGGCGTCTCCCGCGGCGGTTGGCGCAGCAACCACCAGCCCGCGGCGACCTGGCCGGCGAGCAGCGCGGCGCCCGTCAGCCAGTCCAGCCGGTCGCCGCCGCCCAGCAATCCGATCGCGGCGATCGCGGCCACGACGTACACCTGCGCGCGAGTGGCGCGCAGGATCGCAAGCGGGACCACGTCCATCAGCATCGCCACGACGAGCGCACCGACGAGGCTGGGAGCCGCAATCTCGCCCAGGATCACGAAACGACTGTCGATGCCGAAGAACAACAGCGTGGCGCCGGTCAGCGCGGTCAGCCAGCCGGGGATCAACAGCCAGGCGGGATCGCCTGGACGTTCGCCCGCGCAGCGATTCTCCAGCGCACGCCGGAAAGCAAGCTCGGCAAGGCCGGTGCTGTCGGCATGGGCCTCGGAGAACTCCGCCGTGGGGCCAAACGCGAACAACGCCGAACGCAGCCGGTGTTCGTCCATCGTCAAGGCCGGGGCAAGGTCACCGCCGGTTCGCGTTGCCACCCATGTGCCATCGTCCTGCCGGGCCAGCGTGAGCCCACCCTTGGCGGCGATGCCGAGCACGCCGGTGGCAAAGCATTTTTCATCCCAGGCACCGTGCCACAGCAACCGCACGGCGCCGGCGGACCAGCCGGTCGGCGGCTCGTACTCCACGATCACGGGTTTGCCGTCGCCGCCGCCGGTGAAGAAAATTTTCGCCAGGAGGTAGTACAACGCCAGCACGGCCAGCCACACGGTGCCGTTGAACATCCAGGCCGGCCCCGCCGACAAAAGGGGGGTCGATGCCTCGGCCACCTCGGGAAACGTGAGCACCGCGCCCAACACCTGCCCCGGCGCGACGGCATCGTGCCAACCCAGGTCGACCTTGGTTCCGGTGACTCGGCGATCCCCTGCCGTGACAGGCGCACCGTCGAGCTGGAACTGCGCATGGATCTGACTGGAAGGCGTTTCCTGCGGCAGCTTCACCACCAATTTCGCACGCTGCAGCGACAGTCGATCGGTGGCCGAGGTGAGCGGCCAAACGAGCTTGCCATCGTCGACCGCCTTGTACAGGACGCGGTAATCGAGTTCGAACAACTGCATCCCCACGCGACGTGTCGGATGCACGGTGATACGCACGCCATCGCCCAGCGGCGCAACCTCGGTCGTCACCCCGTCGCCGTTCTCGGCAGCCCCCATCAGGAACACGTCGCGAAGTGCGAGCTTGCGGCCCGGAAGAACCAGGTCGCGATGGAACTCCCACGGGGTCGCCGCGTTGACCTCCGTAGTCTCGCTGACCTCGATCGAGTAGTCGTGGTTGACCCAGATCGACGTATCGCGCGTCATCGTGGTGGGTTCGACACCGGACTGACCGGCGTCCTGCGCCATCGCACTGCCGGCGGCAAGCGTCACGGCAACGAGGCACAACATGCGCGAGATCCGATGCCGCACGAGACCGCCGGCAAGCCTCATGCAGGCTCCCCGAGCCTGACCTGGACATTGGCCCTGGCATCGGCGTCGGCGGCGAAGAACTCCGCGGGCCTGAAGGCGAGCGGCGCGGCGATCAGCAAGGTGGGAAACGTTTCGCGCGCCGTGTTGTACTCGCGCACCGAGCCGTTGTAGAAGCGCCGGGCGTGCTGCAAGGTGTTCTCCACCTCCACCAGCTCGTCCGAAAGCTGGCTGAAGTTCCCGCTGGCCTTGAGCTCCGGGTAAACCTCGCCCAGCGCGACCAGGCGCACCAGTTGCTGGCCCAACGCAATCTCGGGCGCGATCCGCTGCGCCGGGGTTCCGCCGCGCATCGCCGCGCTGCGCTCGGCGGCGACACGTTCCAGCAACTGCCGCTCATGGCTGGCGTAACCCTTGACCGCTTCGACCAGCATGGGCACCAGATCGTGGCGACGCTGCAACTGCACGTCGACATCGCTCCACGCGTTGCGAACCTGATTGCGCAGCCGCACCAGTCGATTGAACAGCCAGACCGCGCCGACGACGAGCAGCAGGCCCGTTGCGTAGAAAATCAAATGAGCGTCCCCTCGCGCCCGATTCGCGGGCGCTGCAATCCGACGGCACAGCCGACCGGTACATTCCCCATACCCTGTGCGACCGCCACCTGCGCCGCCGGGCCATTCTGGCGACAGCACGCGCCGGGTTCAACTGCCGCCGAAAGCGGAATGAAGGAAGTCAATCGAGGCCATGGAGGAAAAGACCATCGGCCACCTGGTGAGCTTGCGCCGTCCGAGGCCGCCGAAGCACGCGGACATCGAGCAGAGGGCACTGACTTTCTCCGCCCCGGTTTCGCTTGCCTGGTTTGACGCCCCTGAAATGCGGTGCAATTCTGCGTCACGACGATCCATGGAGGATCGAGGGGGAGACAAAGATGTTGAAGCGGGCATTGGTGGGGCTGGTGGTGTTTGGCGGCATTCTTCTCTGGCATTTCGGGAGGAACGGCCTGATGCCGACCCTCGCGCAGGAAGCGCTGCTTGCGCCGCCCGCCCAGGCCACTTCGGTCAGCTTCAAGTCTGGCGCCTGGGCTTGTACCTCCGAAGAATTCAAGCTGCAGGTGCTGGACCACAGATATTATGCAAACCCGGTGGTGATCAAGATCATCGGCGGCGCACCCGAGTTCTGCCGCGAGATCAATGCCAGGCATGACTATGCGCTGCTCGCTCCCGCCCCGGGCAACATGGCGTACGCCAGTCCCTGCCCGGATCACAGCTGCGTCGCGTTCAATGCTCACGTGGCGGTGAACGGCGAGGAAGCCGACTGGGTGCTTTACGCACCCAACAGCTTCATCGCTTCCTCTCGCTGACGCACCAAGCAATAGGCCAGACGCGGGCCGCCCCCGCAAGCTGGCAGCGGCACGCGGCGCCAGCGAAAGTCCTTCTCCACTGCGGCACCTGCCGGTATCGGCAATCATCACCAGCGTGGAAGACGCGGTTGAACCTGCCCACGACCGTCAGGCGTTCGCGCCGACTGTCCACGCGGACGCTGCCGGTTGCCGCCGTCGTACCACGAAATCACGAGCACCCCAGGAACGCCCATGACAACGGAAGCACAGAGCAGGCAGTTCGAGTTCAAGCAGGCGATCATCGAATTGCTGTGGAACGACGACACGCCCTAGGCCGCCGCCGGAGTCGTGGCGCGGTGCACCTCGCACGAGGAGCGCGAGCACGCCCTGTGGATGGCGGTGGCCCTTCAACGAGCCGCCGCGGTAACCGCGCTGCTGCAGGCAGGGATCAGCGCGCAGGCGCGGGAGGCAGCCCTGTCGCTGCTGTGCGGAGGGCTCGCGAGGGCCGGAGCGCCCAAAGCCGACACGCACGTCGCGGAGTGGGGTGCCTGGAGCGTGAATACCATCGACATACCCGTCAAGGTCGGAACATCCCCGTTCTGGTTCGAGGCGGAGAAATTGATGGACATCTACCTGGAGCAAGGTCGCATCAAGGGCGACTGGCTCGTCATGCTGCCTGCGTTGCGTGAAGGTGTCGCACCAGGCAGCCTGGAACGATTCATCCAGACGCTGAACCAGGCCGGCAGCAGGGAGATCCATATCGCGACGGCGTTGCTGCGGGCGGAGATCGATCGACAGGCGCTGCAGGGCGGGATGGGCGAGCCGCAGCCAGTGCAGGGCTAAGGCCCGAGACCGCTCGCGAGCCTCGCGACCCGGCCAATCAACGGCAGCAAAGGGGCGGAGGGCGCCGGGTTCAAGCGGCGGCCGCGCGCCGCCGTGATCTGCACCTGGATGCCAAAGCCGCCCGACAAGGCATCCTGGTCGGGGCCGTCATTCCCGGCTCAATCGAACAAGCGGCGCTCGCGTCCTTCGTGATCGAGCAGCCAGCGCTTGCGGGCCAGCCCGCCCGCGTAGCCGGTCAGCGAGCCGTTGCTGCCCAGCGCGCGGTGGCAAGGCACGAACAGCGAAATCGGGTTGCGCCCCACCGCCGCGCCCACCGGGTGGAACGCCTCGGGCCGGCCAATCGCCCGCGCCAACGCCGCGTACGTCGTCGTCTCCCCGTACGGCACCGCGCACAGCGCGCGCCACACCTGCTGCTGGAACGCGGTGCCTTCCGGCGCCAGCGGCATCTCCAGGTGCGTCAGCTCGCCGGCGAAATAGGCGTCCAGCTGCCGCCCGGCCTCGTGCAACAAGGGCGTCGCGGCCTTCCGCCACCCGGCTTCCGGCGAGATGGCCGGAAAGTACTTCTGCCCCTCGAACCAGCCGCCTTTCAGGGCTCCGTCGCGCTCGGCGACGAGGAAAACGCCCAGCGGCGTATCGACGGAAAGGTAGGCCAGGTCGTCGGGCATGAAGCAGGGGAAAGCAGATGGCTGGCGACGCAGCCGATGCGATGCACGGTACTCCCCGCGGCCGTCGAGGCGAAGCGCGTCCGTCTCACCCCCTCACCGCCACACCACGCAGTCGCGCGAATCACCTGCTTGGCGGAATACGTCGGCGGAGGGTCAGGGCGGCTGGCCGATGCGCGAGACGAGGCGCACCGCGTACGACAGAACAGCCAGCCGCCGCCCCTCCCCGATCAGCGATTGACCCTGCCCGGTCGTGACAAGTCGCCCGAGGCCACCTTGAACACGTCGACAACGCACAGCAGCGGATCGTGCACGCTGGCGTTGACGCGCAAGGCGGCGGTGACACCGTCGAAACCGGCGGCGTCGACGGCGCCGATGTCGTCGAACGGCACCCGCACCTCCAGCGAGTGGTCGTCGAAGACGGGGCTCCAGCCGGGGCTGTCGATCAGGATCGGCAGGCCTGGCCAGGTCCTGGGCAGTCGCGGCTTGCTGCCCTCGGCGATGTCGACCACCTTCAGCGCGCCCTTGCCGCAGGCGTCGTCGGGCTGCAGCACCACCCAGTGCGAGTGCCACAGGTTGCCATCATTGCCGGGGTCGCCATCGCCGTTCTCGTCGAACAGCGGGGTGTCGTCGAAGTCGGGATGCGCAGTGACCGCGAACGCGAGAATGCCGCTGCCATGCTCGAAGCCGACCAGGTAGGGATCGAGCGTGGTCGGCCACACGTAGGAGAACACGCTGCTGCCGGCGAGCTTGCCGGTCTTCACCGGCTTGCTGTCGCCGGCCTTGCCGGATACGGCGATGTGAAACGTGGCGATGTTTCCCTCGGTGCTGACCCTGGTATGCACGATGTCGAACGGTGCCTGCACGGCTTTGGCCGGTGCGCTGGCGATGCCACCAGCGTGCGTGGTGCCGTCATGGGCGAAGCTGGCCGAACCGCCCAGCAGCAGTGCCACGGCGATGGCAAGACGCGCGCGGGTGCCGAGCGGCTGACGTGGATGCAACGGCGAGTGTGTGGACATGGCGACTCCTCATCGGGGATGTGCCGCCTTGGCGGATGCTTGGCGACGTGGGGCCAGCGTCGCCCCGGAGCGCTCTCCACAGGTGTTATTTTGTCCATGAAATACCACTGATCGTCCAGGATGCGGAAGCAAACCATGGCTACCCTCGACCGCTTGTCGTCACTGATGGAGCGCTTCCACGTGCGGGCGCACCTGTTTCATGCCGGGGCGCTGTGCGGGTTGGCGCAATTCGACGCCCGGCCGGGACGGGGTTTCCTGCACGTGTTGCGACGGGGCGAACTGGTGGTGACGCATCGCCCGCGCAGCGGTGTGCCGCGCCGCATCGAGGTGGCCGAACCGAGCCTGTTGTTCTACCCGCGCCCGCTGGCGCACAGCTTCCACAACCCGCCGGCCGAGGGTTCGGATTTCGTCTGCGCCACGCTTGATTTCGATGGCGGCGCGCGGCATCCGCTGGCGCGCGCCCTGCCGCCGCTGCTGGTGCTGCCGCTGCGGGCGGTGGACGGCCTGGAGCAGACGCTGGCGCTGCTGTTCGCGGAAGCCGAGCGGGTACGCTGCGGCCAGCGCCTGCTGGCCGACCGCCTGTTCGACGTGTTGGTGCTGCAACTGCTGCGCTGGCTGCTCGACCATCCCGCAGAGGCGAAACTGCCGCCGGGCATGCTGACCGGCCTGTCGGACCCGAAGCTGGCGCGCACACTGACCGCGATCCACGAGCAGCCCGGCGCAGACTGGTCGCTGGCCGCCATGGCCGAGACCGCCGGCATGTCGCGCAGTGCATTTGCCGCCGCCTTCAAGCAGCACGTCGGCCACACGCCGGTCGAATACCTCACGCAATGGCGCGTTGCCGTCGCGCAGGCCCTGCTTCGCCAAGGCGCTTCGCTGAAAACGGCGAGCCTGCAGCTCGGCTATCGCAACGCGTCGTCACTGTCGCGGGTTTTCACCCAGTCTGTGGGCATGTCGCCGCGCGCGTGGTTGCGGAATGGGGGAGCTGAAAAAGGCAATGAGCCACGTCTCCCTCAACCCGGTGCCGGGGGTGGACGGTGAGGCTTGAACAGCAGGGGCGACTCGTCAAAGGCAACCCAACCGAACTGATCGCACAGCCGCCGTACCAGCGGGGTGCAGTCCGAGCGACGCGAGCAGTGCGGCGCCAGTGACCGGGTCGCATGCTCACCGGGTCGGGAAAATTCCACCCGGCCCTCGCCCACTTCCCCGGATGCATCCGTAGCGGATGACCAGGTCAAGGCAGGCAGTGCCTGTTCCAGGCAGATGGAAACCTCCTCGGCATCAATGGGCAGCACCGACTCGGCACCGGGATCGGCCGCGGAAAGCGGGAGCTCCGCGGGCTTCAGGAAAATGCATGACTTCGACGTGCAATTCTCGCTCGGCACCCTGCGTGCGGTCCGAGAGGGTCAGTCAAACCCGGGCCAGCTCACCAGGTCTCCTTTGATTGGCCTCAACCTGCCATTCCGCCCCTCATCATCCGTCGCGCATTGCCCCCGACACTTTTCTCCCACTTCTTCAAACGAGCGAACGCCGAGGTTTCCCGAGCAACTCGATCAGCCGCAACTCGCACGGCGAGAAATCGTGCCCCCGGCGCTGCGAGATCACGAACGTCAGCGGGCCCATGTGCCAGGCGCGACGCTCAAGCTCGACGAGCGCTCCGCTTGCCAGATCCTCGCTGACCAGGTGCCGTGGCAAGTGTCCCCAGCCGAGGCCGGCCTTGAGCAGGTCGCGTTTGGCGCCCAGGTCGTTGACCAGCCACTGGCGCTTGCCGGCTACACCCTGCTGGCTCTCTTCGGCGCCGGGCTGGTTGTCCGTGACGATGACCTGTATGTATCGGCCAAACTCGTCCACCGGGATGGGTTTGGGTGTCGAAGCGAGCGGATAGGACGGCGCGCATACCGTCACCATCTCCTCCTCGCGCAGCCAGTGGCGTTCGATGGCTTGCGGGTTCACTTCCGGCACGTCGTTGATGGTGACGGCCAGCGCGCACACTTTTTCGAGCACCAGCTTTTCGCCGCCCTGCATGGTGGTGATGCGCAGGTTGATCGCGGCGGTCGGAAACTCTTCCTGCAGCGTGCGCAAGCCGTCGACCAGGTGGGCGCGCGGGAAGTAGGCGTCGACCGCCACCGATACCTGCGGCACGCCGGCCTTGGCGATCGCGCCGGCGCGGTTCTTCATTTCCTCCGTACGCGAGATCACCGCCCGGGCGTCCGGCAGAAGGCTGCGCCCCGCCGCGGTGAGCTGGGCCTTGCGCGTGTTGCGCTCGAACAGCTCGACGTCGAACGCACTCTCCAGCGCCTTGATCGCGTGGCTGATGGCCGACTGCGCCCGCGCGAGCTTGCGCGCGGCACCCGAGAAGCTGCCCTGGTCGCACACCGCAACGAACGCACGCAGCTGGTTGATGGTGACGTTGTCGAGCATCGGTTATCCAGAAAATAGATCGTATCAAGCGATATTTCGTCAATTGGATTGATGCGTCAAGCGACCCAGATAGGTGGGGCAACCGGCTCGAACAGGCCGGATCACTCCACTCAAGAAGGATCATCCCCATGAGCTACGCCATCATCGGTTTCGGTTCCATAGGCCAGGCCCTAGCCCGCGCGTTCGCTCGCAACGACATCGAGGTCACGGTCGCCAGTCGGCGGCCGCCCGAAGCCCTGTTGCCCCAAGCGCAGGCGATCGGCCCCAAGGTTATCCCCCGGACATTGCAGGAAGCGGTCAAGGCGGACGTGATCATCCTGGCGGTGCTGTTCGAGGCGCACCAGGACGTCGGCAAGGCGCTTCCGGACTGGAAGGGCAAGACGATCATCGACGCGATGAACACGAATGCCCCCGTCGAAACGCTCGACGGCCTCCCCTCCTCTGCCTTCGCCGCCAGGTCGTTCCCCGGCGCCAGGTTCGTCAAGGGCTTCAATCACCTGCTGGCGCGCACGCTGACCACCGACCCGAACGTCCAGGGCGGCCACCGGGTGGTGTTCCTGTCGGGCGACGACGAAGCGGCCACCGCGCAAGTGGCGGACCTTGCCAAGCGACTCGGCTTCGCCCCCGTCAACCTCGGCAGGTTCGACGAAGGCGGCACCCTGGTGCAGGCACGCGGCCGCGTCTGGGGCCCGCTGATTTTCCAGGACCTGTTCAAGCAGCAGCCCTGAGCGCGTACGGCCATCGCGACAAGGATCGCGATCGGCGCGCCATCCCCATCACTGCTTCGGCAGTTGCAACCCCATCCAGGATTCATGACATGAGCAAGTTGCATGGAAAGACCGCGGTGATCACCGGCGGCGCCACCGGCATCGGCCGCGCGGCGGCAAAGCGCTTCATCGAGGACGGCGCCTTCGTCTTCATCTACGGCCGTCGGCAGGAAGCGCTCGACGCCGCGGTGGCCGAACTCGGCCCCAACGCCCGCGCAGTGCAGGGTTCGGTCTCGGACCCGACCGATCTCGACCGGCTTTACGCAACGGTGAAGGCCGAGCGCGGAACGCTCGACATCGTGTTCGCCAACGCCGGGACGGGCAGCCTGCTTCCGCTGGGCGAGATCACCGCCGAACACATCGACGAAACCTTCGACACCAATGTGAAGGGCACGATTTTCACGGTGCAGAAGGCACTGCCGCTGATGGGCCCGGGCGGCTCGATCATCCTGACCGGATCGAGCGCCGGCACCACCGGCGCCCCGGCGTTCGGCGTCTACAGCGCGAGCAAGGCCGCCGTGCGCAACCTCGCCAAGACCTTCGCGCAGGACCTGAAGGGCACCGGCATCCGGGTCAACGTGCTGTCGCCCGGGCCGACGGCGACCGAACTGGCCAAGGCCGCGGTGGGCGAGGAAGGCATGAAGGTGTTCGCCTCGATGAACCCGCTGCAGCGCATGGCCGAACCGGCGGAGATCGGGGCGGCGGCGGCCTTTCTCGCGTCGTCGGACAGCGGCTTCATGACCGCCAGCGAGCTCGCCGTCGATGGCGGGCTGGCGCAGATCTGACGCGCCAGGCCCGGCCGGCATTCACCACGAGCTTTTCAGAAGCGCTGACGCGAGTCATCCGCCCCACTGATTTTCCACGACCTATTCGAAATTCAAGAAGGAGCCGTGAGCGATGCCGGGCGATCACGACACGATCGTGACCACCCCGCGGGCCGGATCACGGCGCGATGAACATCGACCTCTACCAAGGAACATCCCATGTCCAACCCATCCGATTTCCCGAAAGAACTTGCCGGCCGCCGTGCCCTGGTCACCGGAGGCACACGCGGCATCGGCGCGGCGATCGCGCAGCGCCTTCTCGATGCCGGCGCCAAGGTCGTGGTCGCCGCACGCAAGCGCGACGACGACATGCCCGCCGGGGCAACGTTCGTATCCGGCGACGTCGCCACTAGCGAAGGCGTGGAGGCGATCGCGACACAGGCGATCGCGGCGCTCGGCGGCCTCGACATCCTCGTGAACAACGCGGGCGGTGCGCGCGCTTTTCTGGAAGGGTCCTCGACGATTCCCGACGAGGCATGGCACGACAGCCTCGAGCTCAACCTCTTCGCCGCGATCCGCCTCACCAACGCCGTCCTCCCCGCGCTTCGGGACTCGAAGGTTGCAGCCGTCGTGAACATATCCTCGGCGGCGGCGGCAATGCCGTTCGGCGCCTTTGCTCACTACGGCGCTGCAAAGGCGGCGCTCGAGTACTACTCGCGCACGCTCGCCCTGGAAGTGGCGCCGGCAATCCGCGTGAACGTCGTGTCGCCCGGCGTCATCGCCACGCCGGGCTCCGACGAGTTCGCCAGGACGACGCCGGGATTTTCCACGGACGCGTGGCTGCAGCTTCTGCCGCTTGGCCGCATCGGCGCCACCGAGGACATCGCCGAAGTCGTGGCGCTGCTCGTGTCGGATCGCGGCAAGTTCCTGACCGGCGCGAATTACCGCGTGGATGGCGGCATGACCGCGCGCTGACGCATCTGGCTTCCCGCCGGATTCGGTGCGCCCGCGGCGACCCGATCGAATGGCTGCCGGCCGGCAAGACGATGAGGCCCGGCATCCACGCGGCCTGTCTGTCGCGCAAGCCTTTGCCGATCGAGGCATGAGGTTGGAGGATTTTCACGAAGCCGCATACGCCACCCATCCCTTGAACGTGAAAGCCGCATAGAACAGCTCATGTCGCTCGAAGCCGGCCTGCTCCAGCAAGTCGACCTCGGCTTCGGGGGGAAGCAGCGGGAGACGGCTGGCCATCGCTTCGATCGTGGCGGCCGGGGTTGCCACCGGCATGCCGTTTGAAGTCATGAAAGCCACGTGCCTGCCAAGCCAGCGCAGCTTTTCGTCCCGTGCATCGGGAACGCTGTGGTGTGCCATGACGAGCGGGGCGCCGGGTTTCAATCGGCGCCTCAGCTCGCGCAGCGCATGCAAGCGTTCGTCGACGGACAGGAAGTGCATGGTCAGCAGGCAAACCGCGCCGTCGAATTCGATGGCCGGAGCCGCATCGATGGTGCCCTCCAGCAACTCCACCCGCGGCGCCAGCGGCCCCAGCGTCTGGACGGCCAATTCCAGCATCGGCGCCGACGGGTCGACGCCGAGCAGACGCCAGTGCGGGTAGGTCTCGGCAAAGGCCTTGAGCTCAAGACCTCCACCGGCGCCGAGCACCAGCACGCGCCCATCGGAGGGCACGTGCTCGTGCAGGAGCAGGCCGGTCATCTGGTGGAGCGCATGCAATCCGGGCACCTGGCGCAGCGGCCCGTCCGTGTATCGCGCCACCGCCTGGGGATCGTTGAAAGAAGACATGCTGCCCTCGCCCGCTTGACATGGAGGCACTAACGTAACATCGTTTGTTACATGAAACGAGACAGCCGACTTTCCGCCGTACTCCATGCCTTGCTGCACATGGCCGAGTGCGATGCGCCGATGACGTCCGATGCGCTGGCGCAGTGCCTTGGCACGCATCCGGTGGTGGTCCGCCGCACCATGGGCCTGCTGCGCGAGGCCGGCCTGGTCACGGCGGATCGCGGACACGCCGGCGGCTGGCGCATTTCGGCGGATCTCTCCAAGGTCACGCTGCGCCAGTTGCACGAAGCGCTGGGCGAGCCTGCACTGTTCGCCGTGGGCAACCGGAATGAACATCCCGAATGCCTCGTCGAGCAGGCGATCAATGCGGCGCTGGACACCGCCTTCGCCGACGCCGAGGCACTGCTGCTGCAGCGGTTCGAGTCGGTCACCCTGGCCGCGCTGGCCGCGGATTTCGCGCGCCGCCATGGCGCCCGTCGGTCGAGGCACCGGCATGAAGCATGACGTGATCATCATCGGCGGCAGCTACTCGGGCATGGCCGCGGCCCTGCAGCTGCTGCGGGCGCGCCGCAGCGTGCTCATCATCGACGGCGGCAAGCGACGCAATCGCAGCGCCAGTCATTCCCACGGATTCCTGGGCCAGGACGGCATCGATCCCGCCGCACTGGCCCGCGTTGCCCGCGAGCAACTGCACGCGTATCCCACGCTGACCTGGCTGGATGGCGAGGTCGAGCAAGCAACCGGCACGAGGGACGACTTCCAGGTGGCCTGTGGCGGCACCACGTATTCAGCCAGGCGTTTGCTGCTGGCGATCGGCGTGTCGGATCGGCTGCCCGAAATCCCCGGCCTGGCCGAGCGCTGGGGCAGGAGCATCTTCCACTGCCCGTATTGCCACGGCTATGAACTGGATCAGGGCCGCATCGGCGTCATCGCGACAGGGCCGATGTCGATCCATCAGGCGCAACTGCTGCCGGAGTGGGGAAACACCACGTTCTTCCCCAACGGTACGTTCGAACTCGACGAGGCTGCCGCGCGGGAACTGGCGCGCCGCGGCGTGACGGTCGAAGCGACGCGAATCGTGCGGATCGACGCAGACGCCGACGTCGTGCTCACCAACGGACGACGCGTGAGCTTCGCCGGCCTGTTCACCGCGCCGCGGAACGAACCCTCGACGCCGATCGCGGCACAGCTCGGTTGCGAACTGGTCGAGACGCCGATGGGCCTGCAGATATCCACCGGCGAAACCAGGGAGACCACCGTGCCGGGCGTGTTCGCCTGCGGTGACGCCGCGAAGATCCCGCACTCGGTTTCGCTTGCGGTGGGCGACGGCGCCTGGGCCGGCGCGCAGATTCACCGCTCGCTGGTGTGGCCGGGGTCGTAGCCAACGTCCAAACCCTGGACGGCAACTCACGAAGCGGGTTCTTCCAGCGCCCGATTGAGCCGATCCCGAGGCACGGCCTGCACATGCTCGTCGGAGACACGGACATTGCCGCCATGCCGGGCCCCGGCTTCGAGCACGGCGCGATGATCGCCCAGGACGGCCGCAACGTGCGGCCCACGCAGAACCGGAACCGCAAATACGTTCCCCGGGAATCGATCGCCCGGGTGCTGAAGCTGGAAATACGCTGAAACCCACAAAGACGGCGGTCTGAAGTCGCCGTCTTTGGCATCGGTGCCGACAACGAGGCAAACTGCACGTCTGTCCAGACGATACGCGGAACGCGCCCATGCACGGCGAATACAAGATGCCCGGCGGCAAGCTGGTGGTGGTCGACCTGGAGGTTCGCGACGGCCGGCTTGCCGGCGTGCAGGTGAGCGGGGATTTCTTCCTGGAGCCGGACAGCGCGCTGCACGCGATCAACCGGGCGCTGGAAGGCCGGCCGCAGGATGCCGACGAGGCTGCCCTCGCCACCGCCATCCAGCACGGGCTGGCGGACGATGTGATGATGTATGGCCTTTCCGCGCAGGCGATCGCGATTGCCGTGCGCCGTGCCGTGGATGGAGATGCCGCATGATGCGCAGCGAATGGCGTGACCACGACTGGCAGTTGATCCACACCACGCCGCAATCGCCCAGCCTGCACATGGCACTGGACGACGTGCTGGTGCACGAGGTGGGCGCCGGGCATCGTCCGCCGACCTTGCGCGTCTGGGAGTGGGCCTCCCCGGCGGTGGTGATCGGCCGCTTCCAGTCGCTGCGCAACGAGGTCGACATGGAAGCCGCGCGGCGCCACGGCATCGAGGTGGTGCGGCGGATCTCCGGCGGCGGCGCGATGTTCATCGAGCCGGGCAACACCATCACCTATTCGATCTGCGCGCCGCTGTCGCTGATCAAGGGCCTGTCGTTCCAGCAGGCGTATGCGTGCATGGACGAGTGGGTGATCGAGGCGCTGGCCACGCTGGGCATCAAGGCGTGGTACCAGCCGCTCAACGACATCACTTCCGCAGGCGGCAAGATCGCCGGCGCCGCGCAGGCGCATCGCGGCGGCGCGGTGCTGCACCACGTCACCATGGCTTACGACATCGACGCGGTGAAGATGCTCGACGTGCTGCGCATCGGCCGCGAGAAACTGTCCGACAAGGGCACCACCAGCGCAGCCAAGCGGGTCGACCCGTTGCGCAGCCAGACCGGCCTGCCGCGCGAGGCGGTGATCGAGCAGATGATCGCCACCTTCCGCCAGCGCCACGGACTCGCCGACGACGTCCTGCGCGCCGGCGAGCTGGCCCGCGCCGAAGCGCTGGCGCGCGAGCGGTTCTCCAGCCAGGCGTGGCTGGCCGACGTGGCGTAGACGTCGCGCCACCGGCGAGAGTCGGCGGGCAGTGCCCGCCCTACGCGCGCTTCAGAACCGGCTGAACGACCAGGATTGCATGCGGCCGTCCTTGTACGGCATCACGCCGTGGAACGGCCGCGGGTCGTCGTCGAACACCAGCGGCAGGAAATGGCGGTCGCCCTCCCACATCGGCAGCTCCAGCAGCCGCGCGCGCGCGACCCATTCCAGCGCGCCTTCGTGATTGCCCTGCAGCGGCGTGCCGCGCCACGCGTCGATCAGGAAGATGAAGCCCAGCCAGTCCTCGCCGTGCTTGCCGAAGCCGGGCCAGTTCAGAGTGCCGCGCAGGCGCATCGACTCGCACTCGATCGCGGCCTCCTCGCGGATCTCGCGCCGCATGCAGGTGGCGATGTCCTCCCCCGGCTCCATCTTGCCGCCCAGCCCGTTGTACTTGCCCAGGTGCTGGTCGTCCGGCCGCGTGTTGCGGTGGATCATCAGCACCTGCCTGCGATCCGGCGACAACACGTAACCCAGGGTGGCGACGATCGGCGTGTAGGGCATCGCGCTCTCGCGGCAAAAACCCGAGTTTAACGGCGAATGGCGACGCGCCGGACCCACGGCGGGAGAACGTTGCGCGCGCGGGGTTGCACGATCGCCGCTGCGCCGCGACCATCAGGGGATGACTTTCCGCATCCCATGCCACTCGACCGCCCGAAACCGCCGCCGCTGGATGCCGGCCGCGGTGTTGCTCGGCCTGCTGCTCACCCTGCCCGGCTGCACGTCGAAGGCGCGGGCGCTGGACAGCGACGAGGTGGCGTTTGCCGGGCAGCAGTACCGGGTCGTGCACATCAACCTCAAGCGCGAACAGTTGGGCCTGCACTGGCGCAATCCGCAGGATGGCCAGCCGTTCGGCAGCGTCGAGAGCCTGCGCCAGTGGGGCGAGGCACATGGCCAACGGTTGCTGTTCGCGGCCAATGCCGGCATCTACGACCACAAGTTTGCGCCGCTGGGCCTGTACGTGGAGGACGGCAGGACGCTGGTGCCACTGAACTTGGTCCACGGCAATCCCGCATCGGGCAATTTCTCGCTGCTGCCCAATGGCGTGTTCGCGATCTACCCGGACGGCCATGCCGCGGTGCGCACCAGCGCGGCGTTCAAGGCCGACGACAAGGCGGTGCGGACGGCGACCCAGTCCGGCCCGATGCTGCTGATCGACGGCAAGCTCAACGAGCAGTTCATCGACGACTCGGCCAGCCTCAAGTGGCGCAGCGGCGTGTGCGCGCCGTCGCCGCACGAGGTGGTATTCGCGGTGAGCGAGGCGCCGGTGAACTTCCACACGTTTGGACGGCTGTTCCGCGACAAGCTGCATTGCCGCGATGCGTTGTACCTGGACGGCAGCATCTCGCAGATCTACGTGGACGGCGCGGGCTACGCCGGCGCGCCGGCCTTCATGGTCAAGCCGTACGCCGGCATCTTTGCCGTGTTCGCCAAGCCTTGATCCGTGACCACCCACCCCATGACGACATGCCCTTGACCTCACGCTCCTGGCGCATCGCACGCGCCGTCCTGGCGAGCCTGCTGGCCTTGCTGCTGGTTGCCTTCGCCGCGGCGTGGTGGCTGCTCGCCGGCGGTCGCGCGCGGCTCGACGGCACGCGCGCGGTGGCGGCGCTGCAGGCGCCGGTGACGATCAGCCGCGACGCGCTGGGCACGGTCACCATCGAAGGCGGCAACCGCGCCGATGTCACCTGGGCGATGGGTTACGTGCACGCACAGGAGCGCTTTTTCCAGATGGACCTGATGCGCCGCGCGAGCGCGGGCGAGCTGGCCGCGCTGGTGGGGCCGGCGGCGCTGCCGGTGGATCTCGACCATCGCCGCCATCGCCTGCGCGCGGTGGTCGACGCGGCATGGGCCGCGATGCCGCCGGCGCAGAAGGACGTGCTGCGCCGCTACGCCGCCGGCGTCAACGCGGGGCTGGCCGACCTGCGCGTGCGGCCGTGGGAATACCTGCTGCTGGGCAGCCAGCCGCAGCCGTGGCAGCCGCAGGACAGCGCCCTGGTCATCGCGGCGATGTACCTGGACCTCAACAGCGGCGGGCGCAACGAGCGCGAGTTGCGCATTGCCCAGATGCGCGACGTGCTGCCGGCATCGCTGGTGGATTTCCTGCTCGCGCCCGACCCCGACTGGGAGGCGCCGCTGCGCGGGCGCTTGTCGCGTTCGCCAGTGGTGCCCGGCGCGGACGTGCTGGACCTGCGCCAGTTGCCGGCCAATGCGGCCACCGCGGGCCTGGCCGCCGCGGTGGCACCCGCGCTGGATGCGCCACGCCCCGGCAGCAACAACTTCGCCGTGGCCGGGTGGCTCACCGGCAACGGCGCGGCAATGCTGGCCAACGACATGCACCTGGCCTTGCGCGTACCCAACATCTGGTTCCGCGCCCGCTTGCGCTATCCCGACGCCGGCGCACCGCACGGCCGGCGCGACGTCAACGGCGTCAGCCTGCCCGGCACGCCGGCGATCATCGCCGGCTCCAACGGCCAGGTCGCCTGGGGCTTCACCAACAGCTACGGCGACTGGGCCGACTGGGTGCGCGTGCGGCGTGATCCGGCCGATTCCACGCGCTACAAGGTGCCTGACGGCTGGGCCACGCTGGAAACCCACGACGAGCACATCCAGGTCAAGGGCCAGCCCGACACCATCCTGAAAGTGGAGGACACCCGCTGGGGCCCGATCATGGCCACCGACACCGACGGCACGCCGCTGGCGCTGGCCTGGATCGCGCAACAGCCACGCAGCTACAACCTCGGCCTGCTGCGGATGGAGCAAGTGGCAAACGTGGCCGACGCGCTGCAGCTCGCACCCACCCTGGGCATGCCGCCGCAGAACCTGCTGGTGGCCGACAGCAGCGGCAGCATCGGCTGGACCATCGCCGGCAACAGCATCCCGCTGCGCGTGGGCATCGACCCGCTGCTGCCGTCGGACTGGTCCGCGTCCGGCATCGGCTGGCAGGGCTGGGCCGCGCCCGCGCAGTACCCGCGCATCGAGAATCCCGCCGACGGCAGACTGTGGACCGCCAACAACCGCACCGTCGACGGCGCCGCGCTGAGCCTGCTCGGCAACGGCGGGCACGATCTCGGCGCGCGCGCGCAGCAGATCCGCGACGACCTGCACGCGCGCGCCAGCTTCACCCCCGGCGACCTGCTCGACATCCAGCTCGACGACCACGCGCTGTTCCTCACCCGCTGGCAGGCGCTGCTGCAACGCACACTGGCCGACAGCCACGACCCGCTGCTGCAGCAAATGAGCCGGCTCACCCGCCACTGGCGCGGCCGCGCCGCCGTCGACAGCGTCGACTACCGGCTGGTGCGCGCTTTCCGCACACAGGTCAGCCAGGCGGTGCTGGCGCCGTTCGTCGCGCGGGTGAAACAACGCCATGCGGATTTCCGCTGGCCCGGCGAGCACAGCCCGGAAGCGGCGGTGTGGATGCTGATCCACGCGCGACCCGACTGGCTGCTCGATCCGAAGTATCCCGACTGGCCTGCCCTGCTCACCGACTCCGCGCTCCAGGTGGCGCGGCAGCTCGACCGGCAACCCGGCGGCCTCGCCGCGCGCCACTGGGGCGAGATCAATCGCAGCGACATCAGGCATCCGCTGGCCGCCGCCCTGCCCGCATGGCTGGCCCGCTTCATCGACATGCCCGACCAGCCGCTGCCCGGCGACCACAACATGCCGCGCGTGGCGGTACCGGGCTTCGGCGCCTCCGAACGGCTCGACGTCTCCCCCGGCCACGAAGACCGCGGCATTCTGGAAATGCCCGGCGGCCAGAGCGACAACCCGCTCTCGCCGTTCTTCGGCGCAGGGCACCAGGACTGGGTTCAGGGGCGTCCCACTCCGCTGCTGCCGGGCCAGGCCACGCACACGCTGACGCTGCAACCGGAAGCCGGCTGACCACGACCTCGCATGCCCGGGCGCCCGGGCCTCGCAGGTCCGGCGCGTCGCCCCCGCGGGGCGGCATGGCTCCCGCCACCCCGCCACCCGGCGCGGCGTGCCGAAAAGTGTGACGCAGTTCTCATGATTGGTGCTATGTTGCGCCGACGCACAGACCACCGACACGGTAGTGATTGAGCTGCTGCCGGCCGTCTCGACGCGGGGACAACCCGCAAGGGACTGCATGACCAGGCACGGGAGTGCCGGATGTCATGACGCAGGGCACGGGATCACCAGGGTTCCGGTATTACGCCTTCATCAGCTACAGCCACCAGGACAAGACCTGGGCCGACTGGCTCCACAAGGCGCTGGAAACCTATGCGGTGCCGAAACGCCTGGTCGGGCAGATCACCACGACCGGCCCCATCCCCAGACGCCTCACGCCGATCTTCCGCGACCGCGACGAACTGGCGAGCGCGCACGACCTCGGCCGCAAGATCATCGAGGCGCTGGAGCAATCCGCCAACCTGATCGTGATCTGCTCGCCGCATTCGGCGGCGTCGCACTGGGTGAGCGAGGAAGTGCTGGCGTACAAGCGCCTCGGTCGTGACGAGCGGATCCTTTGCCTGATCGTGGACGGCGAACCGAACGCCAGCGACCTGCCCGGCCGCGAGGCGGAGGAATGTTTCGCCCCCGCGCTGCGCTTCGAGCTCGACGCCACCGGCCTGCTCGCCACGCAACGCGCCGAGCCCATCGCCGCCGACGCCCGCCCGGACAAGGACGGCAAGGCGAACGCCAAGCTGAAACTGATCGCCGGGATGCTCGGCGTGGGCTTCGACATGCTCAAGCAGCGCGAGCTGCGGCGGCGCGCGCGGCGGATGACGATGGTGGCGGCACTGGCAGTGACCGTGATGACGGTGACCACCACGCTGGCGGTCCTCGCCATCGTTTCGCGCCACGCCGCGGTGGAGGCCAGCCAGGCCGCCCAGCGCCGGCAGAAGCAGGCCGAGGCGCTGGTCGGGTTCATGCTCGGCGATCTGAACGACAAGCTGGCGCAAGCAGCCCGGCTGGACATCATGCAGAGCGTCGACGACAAAGCGATGGCCTACTTCCAGTCGCTGCCGGCCACGGATGTCACCGACGAGACCCTGGAGCAGCGCGCCAAGGCACTGGAGAAGATCGGCAGCGTGCGCCTGGATCAAGGCAACCTGTCCGGCGCGATGGAGTCGTATCGGGCAGCCCTGCAGCTGTCCGGGCGCCTCGCCGAGGAAGCACCCGGCGACGCGGCGCGGCAGGTCGCCCATGCCCGGTCGTGGTCCTTCGTCGGCATGACCGACTGGTATCAGGGCAAGCTGGACGCCGCCTGGCGGGATTTCGAATCCGCGCAGAACGTGCTGCAGCAGGCACAGGCGCGTGCCGGCAATGACCTGTCGCTGAAGTTCGAACTGCTGAACGTCAACAGCAATATCGGTCACGTGCTGGAAGCACGCGGGCAGCCGGCCGCCGCCGCCAGCGCCTACCGGAACGCGTTGGCACTGGGTCGCGGGTTGGTCGCGGCCAATCCCGTCAACACTGATTGGTCGGCTGCATTGGGGATTGCACACAACAATCTCGGCAAGCTGGCCTTGCAGCGTGGCGATCTGGCAGAGGCGATCGCCGAGTACCACGCCGACGACGCGATCGAAACCCGGCTTGCCGCCGCCGACCCCAAGAACAATGACCAGCGCGAAAACATGCTGCGGGTGCGCGCGATCCTAGGCCGCACGCTGGCCCTGACCGGCGACGTCGACGCGGGCATCCGCGACCTCCAGCAGGCGGTCGACATCGCCGCCCAGCTGATCGCGATCGCGCCGACGCAAACCGGCTTTCAGGCAAAATCGGCGCTCTATCTCGTGCAATTGAGCCGCCTGAAACGCCTGCACGGGGACCTGCCGGCGGCACGGACGCTGGCCGCACAAGCGCTGGCCATCCTGTCCAGGCTCACTCGACAGGATCCAGCAAACGTTACATGGCAGCAGATTGACGCCGCGGCACGCAGCGAGCAGGCCGCGCAATCATTTGCCGGCGGACAGTCCGCGGCGGCGCAGGCGCAGGTGCAGGTCGCCATGAACATCCTGCAACCGTTACTCGCCAAGGAACCGGATGACCGCGGCCTGGTGCTGGATACGCTGTCCGCGAAGCTGCTGCTCGCCGACACCGCCAGCGACGCAGCAGCGACACGACGGCTGCGCGAGGAGGCATGGGAGGCGAGCCAATCGGTGAAGGACGGCAAGGACGATCCGCGCCTGCTCGCGCTGCAGGTCGAGGCGTTGCTTGGCCTGCAGAAAAATGCCGAAGCAAGGCTGCTGATCGAGCGCCTCTGGAATGCCGGTTACCGCGACCCGGCGCTGCTGGCGATCCTGCGGCGTGCCCGCGTGGATTACCCGGAAAACCCCGCCTTCGCGACGCGCATCGCGCAGATCATGCAGGTCGACGCCAGCACTCCGGCGCCCGTCACGGCAGCGGTGCGCACGCCGCACCCGAAGCCCTGAATCAAGGCGCTGCGGCCCGCCTTCCACGCCGCCCATCGATCCCTGCAGGAGTACGACATGCCCAACGTAACACTTGAGGTGACACTGAAAAACGGCAGCCTCGACGTCGACCAGTCGGGTAACGGAAACCAGATCGCCCACGGCCAGTCGGTGACGATCACCTGGCACCTGAGCGGCCCCGGCGTGAGCCCGGGATCATTCAATGCGATCAGCGATCCGACCCATCCCGGGTTCGCCTGGATCCAATCGCCTCCATCCGGCGTGTTCGGTCAGGCGCAACTCGCGAACAACGGCGACAAGATCACCATCACCGATGCCAACGACAGCACCAGCTCGAGCGGCGAGTGGATCTACCAGCTCTGCGCGACGATCAATGGCGCCCCATACTCGACCATCAGCACGCTGCCTACGGCCACCACGACGAATCCGGTGATCAAGAACCTGTAGCGCCACCATGCAGGCGCTTTGGCGCAGGGACAGCGAGGAAGCAATGCCAAGGGTACCTCGATCCGAACGGCAACATCGCATACCAGTCAAGCCTGGAGACCATCATGCCAAAGACCAGCAAAGACAATCAGAACATCCCGGCCGAACCGCAGCCAGACGACCAGACCCAGGATAGCAACCGCGACTCCGACCAGAACGTGGAACAGTTGGGCACGCTCTCGCCGAACACAACGACCAACCCACAGATCAAGAACCTCTGACACTAACCCAGTGCCTCGCATGGAACATCGATCTTGCCCCCTCGCACCTGCCAGCGTACCGCTGGTGATCGGCGTCACCAGCCACCGCAACATTCCCGCCCGCGAAGTCGACCTGGTGCGGCGCCGCGTGCGGGAATTCCTGGCGCAACTGCAGCGCGATTTTCCCGCGCTGCCGCTGGTGGTGCTGTCCGCGCTGGCCGAGGGCGGCGACCAGTTGGTGGCGGAAGAGGCGTTGGCGCTCGGCGCGCGATTGATCGCGCCGCTGCCGTTGCCGCGCGAACTCTATGTCGAGGACTTCCACCACGCGGCCACCCGCGACCGTTTCGATGCGCTCGCCGCGCGTGCCCGGGTGATCGAGCTGCCGCTGCTGCCGGACAGCACCCCCCGCGGCATCGGCAATCCTGGCCCCCAGCGCGATCGGCAGTACGGACGGGCCGGCGTGTTCATTGCGCGGCACTGCCATCTGTTGCTGGCGATCTGGGACGGCAAAGCGTCGACCCGGCTCGGCGGTACCGCCCAGGTGGCGGAGTTCTTTCTCAGCGGCGTGATGCCGGGCCTGACCGAGCGCCGCCGCGGCAGCCGTCATCACCTGCTGGGCAGCGGCGACGAGCGGCTGGTCTGCCAGATCGTCTGCTCGCGCGATACCGACGACGGCGCGCCGCTCCCGCCACTGCAGCCAGGGCAGCTGCTGTGGCGCACGCAGACCGAAGTTTCATTGCCCGACGTGCCGATGCCTGCGATGTTCCACCAGACTTTCGCGCGCATGGCCGAGTTCGACGCAGATTGCCTGAAATACCGCAGCGAGATCCACTGCAGCGCCGCTACCGATAAGGCATCGAGCGACACCGCGACGCTGGCGCGACCGGAGGCGGCCCTGTTTCGCGCAGCGGACTGGCTGGCGGTGCACTTCCGCCAGCGCGTGCTGCTGGCGATGCGGACCCTCTACACGCTGGCAGCAATCATGGCCATCGCCTTCACGATCTACGACAACCTGCCCGACCAGGACGACTTCATCTACGTATTCCTGCTGCTGTTCGCCGGCGGCGTATGGGTGGCCACGCTCGCCAGGCGCCGCGGCTGGCATCGCAAATACCTGGATTACCGGGCATTGGCGGAAGGTCTGCGCGTGCAAGGCTACTGGCGCCGCGCCGGGATCTCGCTCACCGGCGATCCCGAGTTTGCGCAGGACAGCTTCATGCAGAAACAGGACATCGAGCTTGGCTGGACGCGCAACGTGATGCGCAGCGCCGCACTCTACCGCGTGCCAGACAGCGGCAACCCGGAGAGCGAGTTGCGCGAGGTCATCAGCGAATGGGTCGGCGACGACGCGCATGGTGGCCAGGTGGACTACTTCCGCAGCAAGGCCGCGCAGCGCACGCGCCAGCATCGCTTTACCGAAATGCTGGGCTTCTCCAGCCTGCTTGCCGGCATCGGCATCAGCATCGTGCTGGCGGCGCTCGCACACCGCCTGGCCGCCGATACCAAGAACACGCTGGTGGTCATCATGGGCGTACTGTCGATCCTCGCCGCCGTGCGCGAGGCTTATGCGTTCAAGAAGGCCGACAAGGAACTCATCAAGCAATACCGCTTCATGCAACGCATCTTCGACGAGGCGCGCAAGGCGCTGGCACTGACCAGCAACGCCACCGAGCAACGCGCCATCCTCCACGCGCTGGGCGAGGCCGCCCTGGCCGAACACGCCGAATGGGCCCTGATGCATCGCCAGCGACCGCTGGAACACGGGAGAATGTAGGCGAGACCGGAGCAAACCACATGAGTCGATCCACCGAAGAATGCCGCGCCTGTTTCGACTTCGAAGTCGACTTCTCCAACGGCGGCGGCATCCAGGGCCAGGGATTCCGGCTCGACATCGACGGCGACGACATCGACGACGCGGCGCTGGCCGACTACATCGTGCGCGACATGCGGTTGCTGATGGTCGGCGCCGTGCGCATCCTCAACAAGTCGATCATCCGCGAACGTCACAAGCGCCAGCCGCAAGCCGCGCCGGGCAACGCCGTCCGGCCGGACCTGATCGACCTCGCCCACGTCGTGCACAGCGGCGAGGAGGTCTACCCCGGTCTGCCCGCGCCCCGCGTGTCGGACCATCTCAGCCACCAGGCCAGCATCGGCCGCTACGCCGAGGGCGTGACGTTCCAGATTGCGCGCATCGACATGGTGGCCAACTGCGGTACCGCGATCGACGCACCCTCCCACCGCTACCCCGGCGCCGCCGACGTCGCCCAGCTGCCGCTCGGCGACATCGCCGACGTGGATGCCGTGGTCATCCACCTGCAGGGCATGCGCGGTCGAAGCATCGACCGCGCCGCGCTCGCGGCACTGGACGTGCGCGGGCGCGCCGTACTGCTCGATACCGGCTGGGCCGCCCGTTGGGGCACCAGTGCCTACCTGCAGGCGCAACCTTTCCTCAGCCGCGACGGCGCCGAGTACCTGCGCGATCACGGCGCGGTGCTGGTCGGCATCGACGCGCTCAACATCGACGACACCGACGACCCGCAACGCCCCGCCCACTCGATCCTGCTGGCCGCCGGCATCCCGATCGTCGAGAACCTCGCCTCACTCGCCATGCTGCCCGCCGAGAAGCTGCACTTCTCCGCCGTGCCGATGCGCATGGCAGGCATGGGCACGTTCCCGGTGCGGGCGTGGGCACGCCTGGGTTGAGGTAACCGGCGGCATGCGGCAGCGCTGTGCGCCGCCGGAACTCGACTGATCGCGGAGGCACCCCGTCGCGCGGCGTGCGTCAATGCCGGCGCGACATTCGACCGCATGGGCCACCCGGGCCAAGTTGACCACAGTCAAGCGTGAGCGCGTGGCGCACGCGCATGATCCGCCCTGTCCACAAGCGGGCGCGATCCATGATCAGCTGCGACACCGTCATCATCGGCGCAGGCCCGGTCGGCCTGTTCCAGGTTTTCGAGCTGGGCCTGCTCGGGCTGGATGCGCACGTGGTCGATGCCGTGCCGCATGCCGGCGGGCAATGCATCGAGCTGTATCCGGACAAGCCGATCTACGACATCCCGGCGGTGCCGGTGTGCAGCGGGCGCGAGCTGATCGCGCGGCTGCAGCAGCAGATCCGGCCGTTCGCGCCGCAGTTCCACCTGGGCCACACCGTCACCTCGCTGGAACGCATGCAGGACGGTCGCTTCCGCCTGCAGACCAGCGGCGGGCTGGCGTTCGACGCAAGCGCGGTGATCATCGCCGGTGGCCTGGGCGCGTTCGCACCGCGCACGCTGAACCTGCCGGAAGCCGCGCCGCTGGTGGGCCGCACGCTGCACTACAAGGTGACCCGGCCGGCGCTGTTCGACGACCAGGACATCGTGATCGCCGGCGGCGGCGACGCGGCACTGGACTGGGCGCTGGAGCTGGTCGAGCGCGCGCGCAGCGTGGTGCTGGTGCATCGCTCGTCGACCTTCCGCGCGGCG
This sequence comes from Rhodanobacter sp. UC4452_H20, assembly GCF_052978205.1. Next base: position 1,656,670 of record NZ_CM129662.1, read on the forward strand.
CCGGCCAGCGTGGCACGCATGCAGGCCTTGTGCGACGAGGGGCGCATGCAGTTCTGCGAAGGCGACATCGTCGGCCTGGAAACGGCGAACGACGCACTGGCGCAGGTGCGCGTACGCACGCGCAGCGGCATGGTCCAGCGCATAGAGGCCTCGCACCTGCTGGTGTTCTGGGGCCTGCATCCGGCGCTGGGGCCGATCGCCGAATGGGGACTGGCGCTGGAACGCCAGCAACTGGTGGTGGACCCGGCGACCTTCCGGACCTCGGTGCCCGGCATCTTCGCGGTGGGCGACATCAACACCTACCCGGGCAAGAAGAAGCTGATCCTGTCGGGCTTCCATGAAAGCGCGCTGTGCGCGTTCGCCGTGCACGCGCACCTGCACCCCGGAGACAAGGTGAACCTGCAGTACACGACCACCAGCCCGGCCTTGCAGCGGCGCCTGGGCGTGCGCGATGCCGAGCGCGATGAGGTCGTCGCCGAGCCGCCGCCACGCGTGGCGGCCACGGCCTGACCTCGCCCGCCCGCACGCGTTCAATCACTCATCCCGGGAGACATCCCATGCACCGTCCCTCCGCTTTCGACGACCTGCGTTCGCCCGAACGCCGGCGCTGGCTGAAGCAGGCCGGCCAGCTCGCCATCGCCGGCGGCCTGCTGGCCGGCGGCGGCTGGGCGGTGCTCAAGCGCAAGCAGAACCTGTGGCAGGTGCGCCGCGAGCGCACGCTGATGCAGACCTCGGTGGCGGTGACCTGCCTGGCCGATGACGTGCAAGCCGCCGGCGTGGCGATCGAGGCGGCGTTCGCACGCATGGCCGCGACCGCCGCGCAGCTGACTCGCTTCGATCCCGCCAGCCCGCTGGCGCGGCTCAACCGCGATGGCCAGCTGGCGCAGGTGCCGGCGCAACTGGATGCGGTGCTGCGCCAGGCGCTGTCGCTGTCGCGACTGACCGACGGCGCGTTCGACCCGACCGTGCTGCCGGTGCTGCGCTACTTCGAAACGCTGCGCGGCACGGCGGCCGCCGACGCGCACGAGCAACGCGTGGCCGAAAGCCGCGACGCGCTGGTCGGCTACCGCGACCTCGCACTCGATGCGCGCGGCGCGCGGCTGCTGCGCCCGGGCATGGCGATCACCCTGGACGGCATCGCCAAGGGCCACGTGGTCGACCAGGGCATCGCCGCGCTGCGCGGCGCCGGCATCGAGTACGGCCTGATCGACGCCGGTGGCGACATCCACGCGATCTGCGGCAACGACCCCGAGCGGCACTGGAACGTCGGCATCGTCGATCCGCGCGACGTCAGCCGCGTGGCGGCGGTACTGCAGCTGCGCAACGCGGCGCTGTCCACGTCGGGCAATTACCGCGTGTTCTTCTCCGCCGACCGGCGGTTGTTCCACATCGTCAACCCGCGCACCGGCTGGTCGCCGCAAAGCTATTCCAGCGTCACCGTGATCGCGCAGCGTTCGGTGCTGGCCGACGGCATGAGCACGGCGGCGTTCTCGCTGGAGCTGCCGCGCCTGTCTGCACTGATGGACGCGCAGGACCAGCAGTGGCTGGCGTTCTCGCGCACGGGCGGGCAGCGTTGGCGCTCGCGCGACCTGCCGCTGATCGCCGGTACGGCGGAGCGCGTGTGATGCGCTTGTCACGCCCGCTCGTCACCCGCCTGCTGCTGGCGCTGTGCCTGTTGTTGCCGGCACCCGCCGCGCTGGCCGGCATCGACGCGAAGCACCCGCAGCTGCACGAGGTGTTTCCGCAGGCCACCCGCTACGGCGACATCGAGGGCACGCCGCCGGCGGCCGCGGTGTACCAGGGCGACAAGATCATCGGCTACGTGTTCGAGACGGTGATGGTGGCGCCGGTGCCGGCGTACTCGGGCGCGCCGATCAACCTGCTGGTGTCGATCGGCACCGACGGCAGCATCCGCGACGCCCGCGTGCTGGAGCAGCACGAGCCGATCCTGCTGGTCGGCATTCCGGTGCAGAAGCTGTACGACTTCGTGGCGCGCTACATCGGCCATCGCGTGGACGACCAGATCGTGGTCGGCGGCGGCGCCAGCGGCAGCGTGCGCATCGACGCGATCAGCAGCGCCACGGTGACCTCGATGGTGGTCAACGAGACGATCATGAACTCGGCGCTTAAGGTGGCCGCCTCGCGCAAGCTGATCGCCGGCGCGGCCGACACCGACGCCAAAGTCGCCGCCGTGCGCGCCGACTACTACCAGCCGGCCGACTGGGACACGCTGACCGGCAACGGCGCGATCAGCCACCTGCAGCTCAAGCGCCAGGCGATCACCGACGCCTTCAAGGGCCAGCCGGAGAGCGGCCTGGTCGATGATCCCACCGCGCCGGCGCCCGGCCACGAGGGCGATGTCTTCATCGACCTGTACTTCGCCGACGTCACCCCGCCCACGGTGGGCCGCAACCTGCTCGGCCCGACCGCCCACGCCGACCTGATGAGGCAGCTCAAGCCCGGCGACTCGGCGATCGCGGTGATGGCCAACGGCATCTATTCGTTCAAGGGCGTGGGTTATGTGCGCGGCGGCATCTTCGACCGCGTGCACGTGCTGCAGGACGGCAAGCTGGTGCTGTTCAAGGACACCGACCTGGTTCAGTTGAACGACACCCCGTTGCGTGGCAAGCCCGACTTCGTCGAGCAGGCGATCTTCATCGTGCGCAACAGCGGCAGCGGCTTCGACGCGACCCGGCCGTGGACGCTGCAACTGATGGTGAACCGCCAGGTCGGCCCGCTGCAGAGCATCTACCACACCTTCACCCGCGACTACCGCATGCCGGCGGTCTACACCACGCGGCCGGAGAGCAGCACCGACTCGCAGTCCGATGCACTGCCGGCCGACGCCGCACTGTGGCAGAAGATCTGGTACGGCCGCCGCATCGACATCGCCGTGCTGCTGGCGGGGCTGACCGTGCTGACGCTGGTCCTGCTGTTCCAGGACTGGCTGGTGACGCGGCCCGTGCTGCTCGAACGCGTGCGCACCGGTTTCCTGATCTACACGCTGGTGTTCATCGGCTGGCACGGGCTGGCGCAGCTGTCGGTGGTGAACATCTTCACCTTCATCCAGTCGGTGCTGCACGGCTTCCATTGGGAAACCTTCCTGATGGACCCGCTGATCTTCATCCTGTGGGTATTCGTCGCCGCCACCCTGCTGCTGCTCGGGCGCGGCGTTTACTGCGGATGGCTGTGCCCGTTCGGTGCGCTGCAGGTGCTGGTGAACAACGCGGCCAAGCGATTGCACGTGCCGCAGTTCGAGTTCCCGCGGGCGGTGCACGAGCGGCTGTGGGCGCTGAAGTACGTCATCCTGCTGGTGCTGTTCGGCATGTCGCTTCAGTCGCTCAACACGGCCGAGCACTACGCCGAGATCGAGCCGTTCAAGACCACGTTCACCCTGCACTTCGCGCGCTCGTGGAGCTACGTGCTCTACGCGGTGCTGCTGATCGGCGTATCCGCGTTCAACCACAAGTTCTATTGCCGCTATGTCTGCCCGCTGGGTGCCGGACTGGCCGTGTCCGGACGCTGGCGATTGTTCGAATGGCTGCGCCGACGCCCCGAGTGCGGCAGCCCCTGCCAGGTCTGCGCCAACGAGTGCGAGGTCAAGGCGATCCATGCGGATGGCCGCATCGACTTCAACGAATGCCACTACTGCCTGGATTGCCAGGTCACCCGCGTCAACGACCACAAGTGCCCACCGGTGGTACAGCAACGCAAGAAGCGCGAACGCGCCGCACGACCGTTGCCCACGCCGATCACGCTGATTACCCCGGCGAACGCGCCGGAAACCCGAGAGCCGGCGCCCGTCGCCGACTGATCCCCACCTCACCTGCCTCTGCGGATGGAAGCCATGCACGACGAATCGAAAATCAAACCCGAAGCAATCGAGGAAGGCGCCGACCCCGCGCGTCGCAACTTCATCAGGACCAGCGCGCTGGCCGGCCTGGCCGGCGCGGCGGGACTGGCACTGGCGGGCTGCGGTCGCAAGGGGGACCACGGTGGCGCGGAAGGTGCCGCCGCCGGACACGATGGCGAACGCCAGCGCGAGCACGGCGAGCACGAAGCCGCTTCCGACCACGTGCCGCCCGGCCAGCTCGACGAGTACTACGGCTTCTGGAGCGGCGGCCAGTCCGGCGAGGTGCGTCTGGTCGGCGTGCCCTCGATGCGCGAGCTGATGCGCATCCCGGTGTTCAACCCCGACTTCACCATCGGCTGGGGCGTCACCAACGAGAGCAAGCGCGTGCTCGGCCCGAACTTCCCGCCCGGCGGCGACTGCCACCACCCGCACATGAGCCAGACCGACGGCCACTACGACGGCCGCTACATCTTCATCAACGACAAGGCGCACACCCGCGTCGCGCGCATCCGCTGCGACGTGATGCGTTGCGACCGCATCACCAATGTGCCCAACGTGCAGGCGATCCACGGCCTGCGCGTGCAGCGCGCGCCGCGCACCGGCTACGTGTTCGCCAACGGCGAGTTCCTGGTCCCGGCGCCGAACGACGGGCGCGACCTGGACGATCCGAAAAAGTACCAGACCATGTTCAGCGCGCTCGACGGCGACACCATGGAGGTCGCCTGGCAGGTGCTGGTGGACGGCAACCTGGACAACACCGAGGCCGACTACGCCGGCAAGTACGCCATCTCCACCTGCTACAACAGCGAGGGCGGCATGGACCTGCCCGGCACGATGCAGGCCGAGCGCGACTGGGCGGTGGTGTTCAACATCGCGCGCATCGAGGCAGCGGTGAAGAAGGGCGAGTTCAAGACCATCGGCAGCTCCAAGGTGCCGGTGCTCGACGGCCGCCACGGCTCCTCGTTCACCCTGTACATCCCGATCCCGAAGAACCCGCACGGCATCAACGCCAGCCCCGACGGCAAGTACGTGGTGGCCAACGGCAAGCTCTCGCCCACCGTCACCGTGATGGAGTGGAGCCGCATCGACGACTGCTTCGCCGGCAAGCTCAAGGACCCGCGCGATACGGTGGTGGCCGAGCCCGAACTGGGCCTGGGTCCGTTGCACACCGCCTATGATGGTCGCGGCAACGCCTACACCACGCTGTTCATCGACAGCCAGATCGCCAAGTGGAACATCGCCGACGCGATCGCCGCCCACGACGGCAAGAAGGTCGCCTACCTGCGCCAGAAGATCGACGTGGCCTACCAGCCCGGGCACTGCCATACCTCGATGGGCGAGACGCGCGACGCCGACGGCAAGTGGCTGGTGTCGCTGAACAAGTTCTCCAAGGACCGCTTCCTGCCCACCGGCCCGCTGCATCCGGACAATGACCAGCTGATCGACATCTCCGGCGAGACCATGAAGCTGGTCGCCGACGGCCCGGTCTACGCCGAACCGCACGACGTGATCCTGCTGCACCGCCGGCAGCTGATCGACAAGGTGAAGAAGAGCTGGGACCGCGACGACCCGTTCTTCGCCGAGACGGTGGCGATGGCGAAGAAGCACGGCGTCAACGTGCTGTCCGACAGCAAGGTCATCCGCGAAGGCCGCAAGGTGTTCGTGTACATGACCTCGGCCGCGCCGATCTTCAGCATGGGCAGCTTCAAGGTGAAGAAGGGCGACGAGGTGACCGTGGTGGTGACCAACATCGACGCGGTGGAGGACGTCAGCCACGGCTTCTGCATCGTCAACTACGGCATCAACATGGAGATCAGCCCCGGCGCCACCGCCTCGGCCACCTTCACCGCCGACAAGGCGGGGGTGTTCTGGTACTACTGCACGTTCTTCTGCCATGCGATGCACATGGAGATGAGCGGGCGGATGCTGGTCGAGGCCTGAGCCGCGTCGTGCCGCCGCGCAGTGCGCGGCGGCACGAGCGGATCGCCGTTCCCATGCATGCACTTCGTTTCCTCGCGTTCCTGATGCTGGCATGGCCGCCGGCGGCGCCGGTGCATGCGCGCGAGTCGCTGGAGCAGATCGTGGCCGCGGCGCCGCCGGGTACCACCATCAGCGTGCCGACCGGCGTGCACGTGGTGCACCTGCGGCTGGACAAGCCGGTCACCCTCGTCGGCGAACCCGGCGCCGTTCTCGACGGCGGCGGCGAAGGCGACGTGGTGCGCATCGGCGCCGCGCAGGTCGCCGTGCGTGGATTGACCATCCGCCATAGCGGCACCGATCTCACCGCGATGAACGCCGGCATCTTCGTCGAGCGCCAGGCGCGCGACGTCACGCTCGAGGGCAACCGCATCGAGGAGAGCCTGTTCGGCGTCTACCTCGACGGCGCGGCCAACGTGCGCGTCGCGCACAACGTGATCCGCGGCATGCGCTCGCTGCGCGTGGCCGACCGCGGCGACGGCATCCACCTGTGGAACGACACCGGCTGCACCATCGAGGACAACGACGTGGCCGACTCGCGCGACGGCATCTACGTCTACGTCAGCCCTCACAACACCATCGCGCGCAACGTGGTGCACGAGGTGCGCTACGGCATCCACTACATGTACTCCCAGCACAACCTGCTGCGGGACAACGTCAGCCGCAGCAACCTGGCCGGGTATGCGCTGATGTCGTCCGATCACCTCAAGGTGATCGGCAACACCGCCGAGGACGACGAATCCTACGGCTTCCTGCTCAACTACATCTCGCACAGCGAGATCGCCGGCAACCTGATACGACGGATCAACGGCCAGCGCGACACCCAGGGCGGGCTGATCGACGGCACCGAAGGCAAGGGGTTGTTCGTCTACCTGTCGCAGTTCAACACCCTCCACGACAACCTCGTCGCCGACTCGCAGATCGGCATCCACGTCACCGCCGGCTCGGAGAACAACCGGTTGTGGGGCAACCATTTCCAGGACAACCGCATCCAGGTGAAGTACGTGCAGAACCTCGCCCAGGAGTGGTCGGCGCACGGCCGCGGCAATTTCTGGAGCGACTACCTCGGCTGGGACCTGGATGCCGACGGCGTCGGCGACGTGCCGTTCCGCCCCAACGACGGCGTCGACGTGCTGCTGTGGAAATACCCCTCCGCGCGCAACCTGATGTCCAGCCCCGCGGTGCTGCTGATGCGCTACGTGCAGCGCGCGTTCCCCGTGTTCACGCCGCCCTCGGTGCAGGACAGCCACCCGCTGATGAAAACTTCCCCGGCCACGCCATGAACCACCCGATCGAATGCCACGCACTGGCCAAGCGTTACGGCGACCTCGCCGCACTCGACGGCATCAGCGCCGTCGTGCCGCGCGGCCAGGTGATCGGCCTGCTCGGCCACAACGGCGCGGGCAAGTCCACGCTGATCAAACTCATTCTTGGCCTGATAGCACCCAGCGGCGGCCGGCTGGAGGTGCTTGGCCAGTCGCCGTGGCGCGCACACGCGCTGCGCCGGCGCATCGGCTACCTGCCCGAGAGCGCCACCTTCTACGGCAACCTCACCGGTCGCGAACTGCTCGACTACCTGGCGCGACTGAAGCAGGCACCACGCGCACAAATTGCCACGCTGCTCGACCGCGTCGGCCTGGCCCACGCCGCCGACCGGCGCATCGGCACATATTCGAAGGGCATGCGCCAGCGCCTTGGCCTCGCGCAGGCGCTGCTGGGTTCGCCCGATCTGGTGCTGCTGGACGAGCCGACCACCGGCCTCGACCCGCAGGCCACCCGCGAGCTGTACCGCATCGTCGGCGAGCTGCGCGCGGATGGCCGCTCCGTGCTGGTCTCCTCGCACCTGCTGGCCGAACTGGAACCGCACATCGACGGCGCACTGATCCTGCGCCAGGGCAAGTTGCTTGCCGCCGGCAGCCTGCACGCGCTGGGCGAGCAGGCCGCGCTGCCGGCGCAGGTGCTGTTGCGCACGCGTGAGCAGGCGATGCCCGAATTGCTCGCGCGCCTTGAAACCGGCGGCCTGTCGGCGCAGCCGCGCCCCGATGGCCGGCTGGAACTGCAGGTGCCGCGCGCCAGCAAGTTGCGCATGCTGCGCGAGCTGCTGGCCGACCCGGCGATCGTCGATCTCGACGTGCGCGAGCCGACGCTGGCACAACTCTACGACTGGCTCGGCGCCGGCCCGCCATCCACCGCGGAGGTGGCCGCATGAACCCGATCCTCACCGTCGCCGCCAAGGAATTCCGCGACGACTTCCGCAACCGCTGGACCATCGCGCTGACCATCCTGTTCGCGCTGCTGGCGCTGGGCATCGCCTGGTTCGGCAGTGCGGCAGCCGGACGCGTGGGCTTCACCTCGTTCGACGCCACGCTGGCCAGCCTGACCACGCTGGGCGCGTTCGTGATCCCGCTGATCGGCCTGCTGATTGCCTATGGCAGCATCGTCGGCGAGCGCGACGACGGCACCCTGCTGCTGATGCTCAGCTATCCGCTCTCGCGCGGGCAACTGGTGGCCGGCAAGTTCCTCGGCCACTGCAGTGCGCTGGCCGCCGCCACGCTGGCCGGCTTCGGGTTCGCGGTCGCGATCATGCAGTGGATGCAGCCGCCGGAGCAGACGATGCAGGCGTGGCTGCAGATCGGCCGTTTCATCCTCAGCGCATCCCTGCTCGGCGCCTGCTTCGTCGGGCTGGCCTGCCTGATCAGCGTACAGACCACCGACAAGTCGCGCGCCGCCGGACTGGCACTGGTCGGCTGGCTGGTGAGCGTGGTGCTGTTCGACCTTGCGCTGCTGGCGCTGCTGGTGGTCAGCGGCGGCAACCCGGTCGAGCGCGCGGTGTATCCGTACCTGCTGCTGTTCAACCCGGTCGACGTGTTCCGCCTGGTCAACCTCACCGCGCTGGGCGACGGCGCCGGCAACGACCTGCTGACCGGCATGACCGCCCACCACGTCTATCCGCCAGCCCTGCTCTACGCGCTGCTGCTGGGCTGGGCGGTGGCGCCGTTCGCCTGGGCGATGCTCGCGTTCCGGCGCAAGGAAATCTGAAGGAGTTCGCACATGCCCTGCTTGCCGATGACCAACCTGCGCCGCGCTGTCTTCGTGCTGGCGCTGGCCCTGCTGACCGGTTGCGGCGGCAATCCCGCACCCGCACGCCACGCCGTCGACACCCACCCGGACGATGCCTGCGCGGTGTGCGGCATGTACCTGGACGGCTCGCCCGGCCCGCGCGCCGAGGCCTGGATCAGCGGCCGCGCCAAGCCGCTGGTGTTCGATTCCACCCGCGACTTTTTCGCCTACGTGCTGCAACCGGAAAACCAGTCCGCGCTGCAGGAACTGTTCGTGCAGGACAGCGCGCGCATCGACTGGCAGCAACCCGACCACGCCGCCGCCAGCTTCATCGACGCGCGCACCGCAGTCTACGTGGCCTGGCAGCCGCTGGCCGGCTCGATGGGACCGACCCTGGCGCCGTTCACCAGCCGCGCTGTCGCGGAAACATTCGCACGCGAGCATGGCGGCGCCGTGGTCGACTTCGCCGAGATCACGCCCGCACTGGTGGCCACGCTGGACTACCGCTGCCCCGCCCGGGCCAGCGGCGCTCACGGCACGCTGCAATGCCTCGCTGCGCCCACGCCGTCGCTCGGCCTGTCGAGCCATCCGCAAGCCGCGCTTTCGCCGGCGCATCCACGCCCCCACCCATGACAGGAACCCGCAACATGCCCGGACTGGAGAGTTTCTCGCACTGGATCGTGCTGCTCGTACTGGCAGTGCTGATCTTCGGCACCGGCAAGCTGCGCAACGTCGGCCGCGACCTCGGCAGCGCCATCGCCGATTTCCGCCAGGGGCTCAAGGGCGGCCAGCCGCACGAGGCCACGCCGCCGACGGTGCGGCGGGATGCGGATGGCGAACCACGACCCTGAGGCGCTGATCCGGATGCGTTGACTTGCCTGATGCAGGCACCGCCACAGCGGTCGAGACTCGCCTGTTGAAGCGTCATCGTCAGGTCAGGCCCCGGCCAGCAACCGCTCGCACAACGCCCGATACACCGCCGGCAGTTTCTCCAGCTCCGCCACGTCCACGCACTCGTCCACCTTGTGGATGGTGGCGTTGACCGGGCCGAGCTCGACAACTTCGGCACCCATCGGGGCAATGAAGCGGCCGTCCGAGGTGCCGCCGCCGGTGCTCTGTTCGGGATCGATGCCGCACAGCTCGCGGCAGACTGCCACCACGGTTTCGCGCAACACGCCGCCGGGCGGGGTGAGGAAGGGTTCGCCGGAGAGATTCCAGTCGAGTGCGAAGTCGAGTCCATGGCGATGCAGGATCGCCTCGGTGCGCGCGCGCAGGTCGTCGGCGCGACTGGCGGTGCAGTAGCGGAAATTGATCAGCGCGACGAGTTCACCGGGGATCACGTTGTTCGCGCCGGTGCCGGCGTTGAGGTTGGAGACCTGGAACGAGGTGGGCGGGAAATCCGCGTTGCCCTCGTCCCAGCGCTCGGCGGCGAGTTCGGCCAGGGCGGGAGCGAAGGCGTGGATCGGGTTGAGCGCCTTCTCGGGATACGCCACATGGCCTTGCACGCCGCGCACCTGGAGCGTGCCGGAGAGCGAACCGCGGCGGCCGACGCGGATCAGGTCGCCGAGCCGTTCCTTGGAGGAGGGCTCGCCCACCACGCACCAGTCGATGCGCTCGCCGCGCTCGCGGAAATGTTCGACCACGCGGCGCACGCCGTCGAGATTGGTCGGGCCTTCCTCGTCGCTGGTCAGCAGCAGGCCGACGCGGCCGCGGTGTTCCGCATGCGCCGCCACGAACTGCTCCAGTGCGACCACCATCGCTGCCACCGAGCCTTTCATGTCGGCGGCGCCACGGCCGTATAGACGGCCATCGCGGATGGTCGGTTCGAACGGCGGGCTTTGCCAGGCGGCTTCCGGACCGCTGGGCACCACGTCGGTGTGGCCGAGAAAGACCAGTGTCGGACCGGCGGCGCCATGGGTGACCCACAGGTTGTCGACCTCGCCGTAGCGCAGGTGCTCGACGCGGAAGCCGACGCGTTCCAGGCGCTCGCCGATCAAGGGCAGGCAACCGGCGTCTTCCGGCGTCACCGAACGACGGCGGATGAGGTCGCGGGCAAGTTCGAGCACGTCGGACATGGGGTTCCTGCGCAGTGCCGGGGGATGCCGCAGCATACCAAGCTAGCTCAGCACCACGCCCAGCAAATGCCCCACGCCAAAAGTGATCGCGGCCGCGACACTGGTGATGACGAATTGCCGGGCGATCGAGAACAGCATGCTGCGCCCGGTGAACAGCGAGGTGCCGATGCCGATCAGCGCCAATCCGCCAGCAGTGGAAGCCACGCTGGCCAGCAATGCCGCTTGTCCGCCCAGAAAGAAATACGGCGCCACCGGAAACAGCGCGCCGCAGGCGAACAGGCAGAACGAGGAGATCGCCGCGCCGTAGGCCGAGCCGCCCAGCTCGGCCGGGTCGACGCCGAGATCCTCGCGCACCAGCATGTCCAGCGCCGCGCGCGGCGTTTCGGTCACGTGTTCGGCGAGGTGCTCGGCCGCCGCCGGTTCCAGCCCCTTGTCGCGATAGATGCCGGCGATGTGTTCGCGGCCATCTTCCGGGGCCACCGCCAGGCGTTCGGCGCGCTCGGTGATCTGCGCCTGGTAGAACTCGCGCGAGCTGTTGACCGACAGCCACTCGCCCAGGGCCATCGAGCACGCGCCTGCGACCAGGCCGGCCAGGCCGGCCAGCAGCACGGCGCGATCGCCGGTGGCGGCGCCGGCCATGCCCATCACCAGGCTGACGTTGGACACCAGCCCGTCGTTGGCGCCGAGCACGGCGGCGCGCAAGGTGTTGCCGCTCTGCGCGCGATGGCGCAACCCGTGCGGACCGGCCGGACGCGGCAACGGAAAGTGGTCGCGGTGGCCGCTGCGGTCGACCGGCGTGGCCTCATGATCCGCGTGCGCCAACCGCACCACGGTCGGCATCACGAACTCGGTGCCAAAGCGTCGCGCAAACCAGCTGAGCGCGCGCACGCGCAGGCCGATCCGCTGCCGCGGCACGGCCTCGCCCAGTTCGCGCAGGCGCGCCTCCCAGAATTGCGCATTGCCGCGCTCGCCCGCGGCGATGCGCCGGTAGGCGTGCTGAAGTTGCGGGTCGTCGGCCAGCTCGGCCAGCCGCGCGTACAGCGCGGCGTTGTCGCGCTCGATGCGCAGGTTGTTGCGGAAGCGGCGGGTGCGGCCGTGGGTCATCGTCAATCACCGAGCTCGTCGTCGCGCTGGCCGAGCCAGACCAGCGCCAGCAGCAACACGACGACGAAGCGGAATGCGCTGCCCAGCCCGTTCCACTGCGTGGACATCCACATGCCGAACCATTCGCCGCCGATCGCCATGAAGCCGCCCAGCCACAACAGCACGCCGACGCCCAGGCCGGCCACGGCGAGCTGACCGGCGCACCGGAACGCCGTCGCAGGCGCACGGCGCGCGCGCCACATGCGCCAGGCGCCGGCGCCGCACAGGACGGCGGCCAGTGCTTCGGCGGCGATGATCAGAACGTAGGCGGCATGCTGCAGCAGCGGTGCATGGATCGCGCGGTAGTGGATGGCGGCGTCGGGGAAGATCGAATCCATCGCCAGCACATGCTGCACGAAGACCAGGTTGCTGCCGTAGTCGGTGAGGTTGCCGAACGCGACCAGCGCCAGCCACAGTGCGATCGTCGCCACCAACCCGATCTTCGAAAGCCGCATCGACACGTCAGCGCCCGAACAGCTTCTTGAAGCCGTTGTCGGTGAAGCCCACGCTCACCGTGCCGTCGTCCCCCACCACCACCGGACGGCGGATCAGCGCGGGATATTCCTTCAGCAGCAGTGTCCACTCCGGGTCGCTGCCGGGGTTCTTGCGCTGCGGCAGCAGGTTGCGCCAGGTGGTGGAAGACTTGTTGACCAGCTTCTCCCAGCCGCCGAGCTGCGCCGCCCAGTCCTTCAGCGTCGACGCCGGCAGCGGGTTGGCGCGGTAGTCGACGAAATCATGCGGCACCTCGAAGCGGACCAGCCAGTTGCGCGCCTTGCGGCAGGTGTCGCAAGTGGGCAATCCATAAACAGTCGTCATCCCGATCTTCCTTCCTGTAGGAGCCCGCTCGCGGGCGATGCTCTTGCTTCTGCGAATCCCGAATCCCGATGCCCGCCAGGGCATCGACCGCGAGCGGGCTCCTATGTGGCAGCTCGCAGGAGGTCGTTGATGCTGGTCTTGCTGCGGGTTTTTTCATCCACCTGCTTGACGATGATGGCGGCGTACAGGCTGTGCGAGCCGTCTTTCGCCGGCAGGCTGCCGGCCACCACCACGCTGCCGGCCGGTACGCGGCCGTAGCTCACCTCGCCGGTCGCGCGGTTGTAGATGCGGGTGGACTGGCCCAGGAAAACCCCCATGCCGATCACGCTGCCCTTCTCCACCACCACGCCCTCGACCACCTCGGAGCGCGCGCCGATGAAGCAGCCGTCCTCGATGATGGTGGGGTTGGCCTGCAACGGCTCCAGCACGCCGCCGATGCCGACGCCGCCGGACAGGTGCACGCCCGCGCCGATCTGCGCGCAGGAACCCACCGTGGCCCAGGTGTCGACCATGGTGCCGGCGCCGACGCAGGCGCCGATGTTGACGTAGCTGGGCATCAGCACCGCATCCTTCGCGATGTGCGCGCCGCGACGCACCAGTGCGCCGGGCACCACGCGCGCACCGAGCTGCTGCAGTTCGGCGTCATTGCCGTGGGCGAAGCGCAGCGGCACCTTGTCGAACGCCTGCGCCGGGCCGCCGTCGACCACGCGGTTGTCGTTGATGCGGAAGTACAGCAGCACGGCCTTCTTGAGCCACTGGTTCACCGTCCAGCCGCCGTGGCCGTCCGGCTCGGCGACGCGGCGCTCGCCGGATTCGAGCAGGTCGAGCACCTGCCCCACGGCCGGCCGCAGATGGCTTTCGATCTCGGATGGGGTGAGTGCGTGGCGACGCTCGAAGGCGTCGTCGATCAGGGTTTCGATGGATTGCATGGCGATTCGATTCGGTCGATGAAAGGCGGCCGCTGCGGCGAACGGCAAAGAGTACAGGCTGCCAGCGCGGGTGCGGCCGGGTTCATGCGCTTTTAACCCGACGGCGCAGTACATTGGCTGGACGTCCATTCTTCCACATCCCCACGAGGAGCCGAACATGAGCCAGATCAAGATTGCCGTGCTGGTAGGCAGCCTGCGCGCAGATTCGTTCAACCGCCGACTGGCCCGCGCAGTGGAGAAACTGGCACCGGGCGACCTTGCGTTCCGCCACATCCAGATCAACGACCTGCCGCTGTACTCGCAGGATTTCGACGCCGCCTACCCGGCCACCGCCACGCGGCTGAAGAAGGATATCGAAGGGGCGGACGGGCTGCTGTTCGTCACGCCCGAGTACAACCGGTCGATCCCGGGCGTGCTGAAGAACGCGATCGACATCGCCTCGCGCCCCTGGGGCACCAACTCGTTCGCCGGCAAACCGGCGGCGGTGATCGGCACCTCGATCGGCTCGACCGGCACCGCGATGGCGCAGCAGCACCTGCGCAACGTGCTGGCCTACCTGGACGTGCCCACGCTGGCCCAGCCGGAGGTATTCATCCACTTCAAGGAGGACTTGATCGCCGATGACGGCAGCGTCGCCAACGACTCCACGCGCAAGTTCCTGCAAGGTTTCGTCGATGATTACGTGGCCTGGATTCGCCGCTTTGCACGTTGATCCCGGCGTCGCCGGCCACCACGCCTGCGACTGGTTTTGCGCCGCCGATGGGCGATAATGGGGGACCATTCGACCACGGGGGGAGATCCATGGCGCGATACAATCTGGAGCCGTTGCTGGCCCCGGTATCCGACGAATCGCCGGCCGGACCGGATCTCGAGTACGACCCGGAGTTTCTCGCCCTGGAGCGCGCCGCCGCGCCCAAGGCCGAGCGCGCCGTGGGCGATGCGGTCAAGGCTGCCGAGGAGCCGGACTGGGAGAAAGTCGTCGAGCTGTCCGAGGCGATCCTGCAACGCTCCAAGGATTTGCGCCCGGCGGTGCACCTGACCACGGCCTGGATGCGCAGCTCCGGCATGCCCGGCTGGAGCGCCGGGCTGGGGCTGATCCGTGGCCTGCTGGAACAATTCTGGGACACCGTGCATCCGCAGCTGGACGCGGAGGACGACAACGACCCGACCATGCGCGTCAACGCGGTGGTGCCGCTGAACGACCTGCAGGGTGTGCTCGGTTATTTCCGCACCACGCCGTTCGTGCAGTCGCCGCGCATGGGCCGTTTCAGCCTGCGCGACCTGCGCATCGCCAACGGCACGCTGAAGGTCACCACGCCCGGCGACGGCCCCGAGCCGAGCATCACCGAGATGGAAGCGTGCTGCATGGATTGCGCGGAGGAGGAGCTGGTCCAGACCACCGCCGCGATCAGCGAGTCACTGGAGCATGCCAAGGCCATCGACGCCCTGTTCAACGACCACGTCGGCACGATGGGTCCGGACTTCAAGAACCTGCTCAGCGACATCTACGAGCTGAAGAAATTCCTCGACCCGCAGCTGGCGCGTCGACTGCCGGCCGAAGTGCAAGGCGAAGGGGCTGGCGAAGGTGGCGCGGAGGGTGGTGCACCGAACGCGGCGCGGGCCTCGGGTCCGATCGCCGGGCCGCAGGACGTGATGCGCCGGCTCGACGAGATCTGCGACTACTACACGCGCTGCGAACCCTCCAGCCCGGTACCGCTGCTGTTGCGGCGCGCACAGCGGCTGGTCGGCATGGATTTCATGGACCTGCTCAGGGATCTCGCGCCGGGCGGCATTTCCGAGCTGCGCGTGGTGTCGGGTACGCCGGAAGACGAATAGCCCGCCGCCGGGAACAAGTCCGGCGGGCGCGGCACCTCGTCAGTAAACGCCCTTGCAACTGCTGGCTGCGGGGCGAACCACGAGCTGGTGCACCGAAGGGTCCCAGCTCAGCGACAGGCCGCCCGGAAGCCCGGCCGTGATGCCGGCCGAGGCGATCTGGCTGATCGGCCCCACCGTGCTGCCGTGTCCGTCGCCGAACGTCACCGTCGCACTGATCGCGTAGCTGAGCGGATCGGCGCAACCGTCGACCGTGACGTACTTGGCCACCGTGCCCCGCCCTACACCCTCGGGCATGCTGCCGGTGACCGCCGGCATGGCGCGGCCCTGTCCGCCGCCGGGCGCCGGGCAGGTCTGGGTCAGCGCGTAGCTCACCGAGACCTTCGGCGCGGGCGCCACCTCCAGCACGGCCGAGGTGGGCGGCTGCGCCGTGCAGCCCATCAGGAACACCTTGCGCTGCGCCACCACGTTGAGCACGTAGCTGCCCGATGGCAGCGCACCGGCAGGCAATTTCAATTCGATGCGATTGGGCAACACGCCGGTCACCACCGGCTGCACCGCCTGCGGCTTGCCCTGTGCGTCGGTCGCGCTGACCACCGGGCTGGCGCACTGTGCGTCAAGCAGGTTTTCCCCGGTCAGTGCGAACGCTGCCCCGGCGCCGTCGCCATGCAGGACGAACAGCGGGCGTCGATCCAGCGTCTCCACGCCATTGATCACCGGCGGCAATTTCGACCCGCCGGAGGCAGCCGCCTTCAACGCCACGGTGCGGGCCAGTGCAGCCGCCATCGCGGCGACATCCTGGCCCAGGCAGCCCTTGCTGGCCTCCAGGAACGCCTGCGTGCGCTGCACGGCGGCTTCGGCGCGGTAGGCCTGCGCCTTCTCTTCGTTGCCCAGCATGTCGATCGGCTTGGCCAGATCCTTGCCCAGCGCCTTGCGCAAGTCCCGGCCCAGGTCGGCCAGCTTCTGGCTGGTTGCCGCGAGACTGGAGCCAGGCGACCCGGTCGCACGTGCGGCGAGGTCGTGTTGCGCCGTGTCCAGCTGCGTGATGATCAGTTCCCCGGTCAGCCGCGGCGCGATCTGCGGCGCTGCCTGGACCGCGGCGGGGCCGGTCAGGCCCAGCGCAAGCATCGCCACCGCGATGCCTGCGCCGAGTTTGCCGATGCCGGTCACTGCGGCGCTTTCGGCCATGGCATGACCATGCCCAGTGCGTCCGGGTCCTGGCAGGCGGCCTGGTCCGGCTGATCCGGATCGCAACCGCTCTGCTGGTCGGGCGGCAGGCGCACGCCGGAAGGCACGATGCCGTACGAGCGGTAGTTGGCGGTGATCACGCTCGGGTCGATGTAGGAGTCGCCGTGGTTGCCGTTCTGCGCGCTGCCCGCACCGGAGGCGGTCGGCACGTTGATGGCGAAACCACCGCCCAGCGGCAGCAGGTTGCCGGAGCTGTCCACCGCATAGAAGTAAGCGGGCGGCAGGCCGACGTTGGCGATGTTCTGCAGGCCCGTGCCCACCACGTAGATCGGCTGGGAGCTGGAACCCAGGCGCCCGGTGGAACCCCATACGCCTATGCCGTCATACAGCGGTGTCGTGCCGAGCTGGAACAGGTCGCCATGGGTCACCGACAGGTAGAACGGCGAGGTGCCCGCGTTCACCGTGAAGGCGCTGCCGGCCACCGACGCCAGTGTCAGAGTCTTGTCGTTGGTCATGCTGAAGCCGGCCAGCGAAGTGAAGTTGCCCAGCGTGTCGACCATGTTCTTGTTGGGCGAACTCGCGCTGCCCAGCACGGTCGGACCCACCGCGCTGCCGCTCAGCGTGCCGGCCGTGATGATGCCGCTGGCGCCTTCGCTGATCGCGCCGGCCGAGGTGAGCGAGGTGGCCGTTCCCTTCACCGAACCGTTGATCGCCAGATCGCCGCTGGTGGTCTTCAGCGAAGTGCTGGCGCCGCCATCCAGCGGACCGTCGACAGTGAGCGCCTGCGCACTGGTCAGGGCGAAATTGGCTGCCGTGAAGCTGCCCAGCGTGCCGATCTGGTTGGCGCCGTTGAGCGTGGTCGCGCCGACCGAACTGCCGGTCAGGGTGCCGGCCGTGATGACGCCCGCCGCGCCTTCGCTGATCGCGCCGGCCGAGGTGAGCGAGGTGGCCGTTCCCTTCACCGGACCATTGATCGCCAGATCGCCGCTGGTGGTCTTCAGCGAGGTGCTGGCGCCGCCATCCAGCGTGCCGCTGACGGCCAATGTCTGTGCGTTGGTCAAGGCGAAGCTGGCGGCCGTGAAGCCTCCCAGGGTGCCGATGCGGTTGGCGCCGTTGAGCGTGGTGGCACCGGCGGAGCTGCCGGTCAACATGCCGGCGACAATGCTGCCGCCGGCGCCTTCGGTGATTGCGCCAGCAGAGGCCAGCGTCGTGGTCGTGCCCTTCACCGTGCCGTTGATCGCCAGATTGCCGCTGGTGGTCTTAAGCGTAGTACTCGCGCCGCCGTCCACGGAGCCCGTCACCGCCAGCGCCTGCGCGTTGGTCAGCGCGAAGTTCGCCGCCGTGAAGTTGCCCAGCGTGCCGATGTGGTTGGCGCCACCGAGCGCGGTACTGCCGACCGAACTGCCAGTCAACGTGTTCGCATGGATCGCACCAGCCGTCTGGTTGATATTGCGGCCTGCACCCAAGGTAACCGTGTTGCCGGTCAGGGTGCTGGCCAGGATCAGGTCCGAGTTCGCCCCGCTGGCCGTCAGCGTAAGGTCGCCGGCACCACCATTGGCCGACGGTGCATCATTCACCGTCAAGGTCCGGATGGTGTTGAAGGCGAAGTCGCCACCGCTGACGAATGCGCCCAGGGCTGCCACCTGGTTGGCGCCGAGCAGGCTGGTGCTGCCAGCGGAGCTGCCGGTCAAGTTATCGGCGGTGATGACGCCATGGGTGCCTTCGATGATCGCACCGGCCGAGGTCAGCGTGGTGGTGGCGCCGGTCACCGTGCCATTGATGATCAGGTCGCCGGCCGTCGTGGTCAGCGCCACGACCGGGCCACCATCGAGCGGGCCTTCGACGGTCAGCGTCTGACCGTTGGTCAGGCTGAAGTCTGCGCTGAAGCCGCCCAGTATGTTGATGTGGTTGTTGCCATCGAGTGTGGTGTTTCCGATCGAATGACCGGTCAACAGGTTCGCCGTGATGCTGCCGCCGGCGCCTTCGGTGATCGCGCCCGCCGAGACCAGCGTGGTGGTGGCGCCCTTCACCAGACCGTTGATCGCCAGGTCGCCGCTCGTCGTGGTCAACGCCGTGCTGGCCCCCCCGTCGACGGTGCCGCCCACGACCAGGGTCTGCGCGTTGGTCAACGCGAAGCCCGCCGCACTGAAGCTGCCCAAGGTGCCGATGTGGTTTGCGCCGTTGAGCGCAGTCGCACCGATGGATTGACCCCTCAAGGTGCCTGCCGTGATGCTGCCACTGCCGCCTTCGCTGATCCCACCGGCGGAATTCAGCGTTGTCGTGGTGCCGCTCACTGCACCATTGATCGTCAGGTTGCCGGCGGTCGTGGTCAGCGCGGTACCCGCACCGCCACTTACCGGGCCATTCACCGTCAAGGCTTGGGCGTTGATCAACGCGAAGCCCGCCGCACTGAAGCTGCCCAGCGAGCCGATGTGATTGGTCCCGGCAAGGGTCGTCGTACCGGCCGAATGACCGGTCAGCGAAGTGGCCGTGAGGCTGCCGCCTGCGCCTTCGCTGATCGCGCCGGAAGAGGTCAGGCTGACCGCCGTGCCATTGACCGCACCAGCCAGGGTGAGATCGCCCGCACTCACCGTCAGCGCCCCGGTGTTCACCGTGCCAAGGGTCAGTGCGTTGAGGTCATTGATCTGGGTGGCACCGCCGGTGAGATTCACCGTGCCGCCGAAGTCGTTGCTGCCACCTGTCAGGGTGATCGCGTTCGAACCGCCATGGATGGTGCTCGTGCCGATAACGCTCAGCGCACCGCCTGTCTGCAAGACCGCCCCACTGGCGGTGATGTTCAGATCGCCTCCGACCGTGGTCGCGCCCAGGGTTGTGGTGGTTCCGGCGCCCGTCGTGGTGATCGTCAGCCCGTTGCTCGCATTGCCGCTGATGCCGAGGTTCGAACTCGCCGTTACCGCTGAAATTCCGGAGTTTGTACCGCCTACGCCTGTCGAGCCCGCACCGGCAAGGTTCACGTTGACCGCGGTGGTGTAGCCCGAATAGTCCAGGCTTCCGTCGATGCCGGCGTCGAGGCCGCCGGAGATGTCCCCGTCAGCGCCCGAGTGCATGAGGAAGTGGCCGGTGCCGGTGTCGATCAGATTGCCGATGCCGGAGAAGGCGCCTGCCAGATTGGTCGCCGTGCCCTGGTTGTGCCCGGTCAGGCTCCAGGTCTGGTTGCTGGCGGTCAACGTGCCGATACCCGCATCGGCAATGTTCTCGAACGAGGTCCAGCTCACGGTGCCGCTGTTGCCGGCATTGAGGCCGGTCAGATTGTAGGTCTGGCTGCTGCCGCTGATCGTGTCAGAGGCAGAACCGCCCTTCGCCGCGGTGATCCCGCTCCAGCCCCCGGTACCGGTCGCCGTGCCTCCCAGGTCCACATTCACCGCGGTCGTGTACGCACTGTAATCCAATGTGCCTGCGGCAGCGGAAGTCAGCATGCCCGACACGCCCGCACCGTTCGCGAACATGAAGGTGCCGGCACCGCTGTCGCTCAGGTTCCCGAACGACGTCCAGCTCAGCGTGCCGTTGTTGCCGGCGTCTGTGCCGGTCAGGTTGTAGGTCTGGTTGCTGCCGGCAATCGTGGCGCCGGCGCCGCTTCCGGCCAGCGTGGTGAGGTTGAAGCCGCTGTAGTCGATGCCCGAGGCGCTCGACACCTTCGTGCCGAGATCGAAGCTGCCGGTCACCCCGGTCACGCTGCCGCCGGTGCCCGTAACCGTACCGAAACCGCTGTACGCGATGCCGCTAGCTGACGAGATACGCGTGTTGTCGGCGAAGCTGCCGACCACGTTCGCGATCGAGCCGCTGCCACCCACGCTGGTGGCGTTCGCGAAGGCCATGCCCTCGCTGGTCCTGCCGTTGTCGTCGAAGCCCACGGCGCCGGTGACCGTCGTCGTGTCGGCCGCGGTGAAGCCGCTATAGCCGACACCGCCGGCATTGCCCGTCTTGGTGCCGCTCAGGTTGAACGCGGTGCCGCCCAGGTTCGTGATCGCGCCACTGCCCGCCACGCTCGTGGCGTTGGCAAAGGTCATGCCGAGACTGCTCTTGGCCGCGCTGTCGAAACCGGCGGCACCGGTGACGGACGTGGTGTCGGCCGCGGTGAAGCCGCTGTAGTTGACGCCACCGGCATTGCCGGTCTTGGTGCCGACCAGATTGAACGCGGTACCCCCAAGGTTCGTGATCGCACCGCTGCCCGCCACGCTCGTGGCATTGGCAAAGGCGATGCCCAGGCTGCTCCTGGTCGAGCTGTCAAAACCTGCGGCGCCGGTGACGGCCGTGGTGTCGGCCGCGTCGAAGCCGTTGAAGCTGGTGGTGCCTGCCGTACCTGCCATGATGCCGGTCAGGTTGAACGCCGTGCTGCCCAGGTTGGTGATCGCGCCACTGCCCGCCACGCTCGTGGCGTTGGCGAAGGCCATGCCCAGGCTGGTCTTGGCCGTGTAGTCGAAGCCCGCGGCACCGGTGACCGTAGTGGTGTCGGCTGAGGTGAAGCCGTTGTAGTCGATGCCGCCGGCGTTGCCTGCCGTGGTACCAGTCAGGTTGAACGCGGTGCTGCCCAGATTCGTGATCGCGCCACTGCCCGCCACGCTCGTGGCGTTGGCGAAGGTCATGCCGAGACTGCTCCTGGCCGAGCTGTCGAAGCCCACAGCGCCGGTGACCGTCGTCGTGTCGGCCGCGGTGAAGCCGCTATAGCCGACACCGCCGGCATTGCCCGTCTTGGTGCCGCTCAGGTTGAACGCGGTGCCGCCCAGGTTCGTGATCGCGCCACTGCCCGCCACGCTCGTGGCGTTGGCGAAGGTCATGCCGAGGCTGCTCTTGGCCGCGCTGTTGAAACCCGCGGCACCGGTGATGGTCGCCGCGTCGGCGGCCGTGAAGCCGGTGAAGGCAACACCGCCCGCCGAGCCCGCGTTGGCTCCGCTCAGGGCAAAGGTGCTGCTGCCCGTAATCGCCCCATTGCCGTTGCCCGTGACCGCCGTGACGCCCGCCCACGTCCCGCCGATGCCCGTGGTCGCGCCGCTGCCATCGGCCAGGTCGAACGTCACGGCACCGCTGTGGCTGCCGTAGTTCAGCGTCGCCGCCGTCACGTTGCCACTGACGCTGCCGCCGGTGCCGAAGGCCACCGTGCCGCTGGTATCGGCGATGTTGCCGAACCCCGTCCAGGTCACGCCACCGCTGCTGCCCTGGTCGATGACCGTGTTGTCCAGCGTGTAGGTCTGGCCGCTGCCCGCGATCGTGGCACCGGCCCCGCTGCCGGTCAGCGTGGTGACGCCGAAGCCGCTGTAGTCGAGCGTCGACGCGCTGGACACCTTCGTGCCGAGATTGAAGCTGCCGGTCACGCCGGTCACGCTGCCACCGGTGCCCGTCACCGCATCGAAGCCGCTGTAGACGATGCCGCTCGCCGACGAGGTCCCGGTGTTGTCGGCGAAGCTGCCGACCACGTTCGCGATCGTGCCGCTGCCGCCCACGCTGGTGGCGTTGACGAAGGTCATGCCCTGGCTGGTCTTGGCAATGTCGTCGAAACCTGCAGCGCCCGTGATGGTCGCCGCGTCGGCGGCCGTGAAGCCGGTGAAGGCAACACCGCCCGCCGAGCCCGCGTTGGCTCCGCTCAGGGCAAAGGTGCTGCTGCCCGTAATCGCCCCATTGCCGTTGCCCGTGACCGCCGTGACGCCCGCCCACGTCCCGCCGATGCCCGTGGTCGCGCCGCTGCCATCGGCCAGGTCGAACGTCACGGCACCGCTGTGGCTGCCGTAGTTCAGCGTCGCCGCCGTCACGTTGCCACTGACGCTGCCGCCGGTGCCGAAGGCCACCGTGCCGCTGGTATCGGCGATGTTGCCGAACCCCGTCCAGGTCACGCCACCGCTGCTGCCCTGGTCGATGACCGTGTTGTCCAGCGTGTAGGTCTGGCCGCTGCCCGCGATCGTGGCACCGGCCCCGCTGCCGGTCAGCGTGGTGACGCCGAAACCGCTGTAGTCGAGCGTCGACGCGCTGGACACCTTCGTGCCGAGATTGAAGCTGCCGGTCACGCCGGTCACGCTGCCACCGGTGCCCGTCACCGCATCGAAGCCGCTGTAGACGATGCCGCTCGCCGACGAGGCCCCGGTGTTGTCGGCGAAGCTGCCGACCACGTTCGCGATCGTGCCGCTGCCGCCCACGCTGGTGGCGTTGACGAAGGTCATGCCCTGGCTGACCTTGCTGGCATCGTCGAAACCCGCGGCGCCGGTCACCGTCGTCGTGTCGGCCGCGGTGAAGCCGCTATAGCCGACACCGCCGGCATTGCCCGTCTTGGTGCCGCTCAGGTTGAACGCGGTGCCGCCCAGGCTCGTGATCGCGCCACTGCCCGCCACGCTCGTGGCGTTGGCGAAGGTCATGCCGAGGCTGCTCTTGGCCGCGCTGTTGAAACCCGCGGCACCGGTGATGGTCGCCGCGTCGGCGGCCGTGAAGCCGGTGAAGGCAACACCGCCCGCCGAGCCCGCGTTGGCTCCGCTCAGGGCAAAGGTGCTGCTGCCCGTAATCGCCCCATTGCCGTTGCCCGTGACCGCCGTGACGCCCGCCCACGTCCCGCCGATGCCCGTGGTCGCGCCGCTGCCATCGGCCAGGTCGAACGTCACGGCACCGCTGTGGCTGCCGTAGTTCAGCGTCGCCGCCGTCACGTTGCCACTGACGCTGCCGCCGGTGCCGAAGGCCACCGTGCCGCTGGTATCGGCGATGTTGCCGAACCCCGTCCAGGTCACGCCACCGCTGCTGCCCTGGTCGATGACCGTGTTGTCCAGCGTGTAGGTCTGGCCGCTGCCCGCGATCGTGGCACCGGCCCCGCTGCCGGTCAGCGTGGTGACGCCGAAGCCGCTGTAGTCGAGCGTCGACGCGCTGGACACCTTCGTGCCGAGATTGAAGCTGCCGGTCACGCCGGTCACGCTGCCACCGGTGCCCGTCACCGCATCGAAGCCGCTGTAGACGATGCCGCTCGCCGACGAGGTCCCGGTGTTGTCGGCGAAGCTGCCGACCACGTTCGCGATCGTGCCGCTGCCGCCCACGCTGGTGGCGTTGACGAAGGTCATGCCCTGGCTGACCTTGCTGGCATCGTCGAAACCCGCAGCACCGGTGACCGCCGTGGCGTCGGCCGCGATGAAACCCGTGAAGCTGATCCCGCCGGAGGTGCCCTGGTTGGCGCCGACAAGCGCAAACGGTGACCCACCGATGCCTGTAATCGATCCGGTGCCGGCGATGCTTCCAGTACCGCTTGGCGCAGATCCGCTGAACGCCACGTTGCCGAGTCCGGCAAGCGCTCCATTGAGCGTTATGGACGTCCCTGAAGTTGCCGACAGGTCGCCGGCAACCGAACCATGGCCCAGGTCAAGCGCCCCGCCACTGCTGACCGTCAGGCTGCCTGTTTGCAAGGTACCCAGCGCCAGCGCGTTGGCATCGGTGATCTGCGTGGTGCCGCCGGTCAGGCTCACCGTACCGATGAAGTCGTTGAGCGAGGTCAGCGTGATCGCGTTGCTGCCGGCGTTGAAAGTCGATGTTCCGTTGACCGTGTAGAAACCGGCTCCCTGCGTGATCCCTCCGGCCGTGGTGGTGACCGACAACGGGCCGTTGACGGTCAGGTCGACCGCGCTGAACGTGCCGCTGTTCGTCGTCAGGCTGGTCAGTGCCGTCGTTGCGCCGACCGCGCCGCCGAAGCTGGCGGCGCCGCCGGTGTTCACCGCCAGCGTGTGCGCGCCATTCACCGTGGAGCCGAAGCCGATCGTGCCACTGCCACTGCTGGCCAGCGTTGCATTGGCACCCAGCGTCACCGAGCCGTTGTAGGCCTGGTCACCGCTGGTGCTCACGCTGGCGGTATTGAGATTCGTCGTGCCGCTGACCTGCAGCACGCCCACACCAGCCACCGCCCCTGCCAGCACCGCATTGCCGGTCACCGTCAGGTTGTTGCCGGCACCTGTCACGGCCGCCAGGCTGATCGTCGTTCCAGTCAGCATGACATTGGAACCGAGCGTCAGCGCGTCGCCCCAGCTCTGCATGCCGCTGGTGGCGACATTGCCACTCAACGTGGCGCTGCCGGCGGCATCCGTGATCAGGCTGGTCAACGCCGTCGTGCCGCCGACCGCAGCGTCGAACCTGGTGACTCCGCTGGCGTTCACGGTCAACGCATGCGCGCCGTCGACAGTCGAGGCAAAGGTGATGTCGCTACCGCTCAACACGCGGTCGCCGCCCAACACCAATGCCGTGTTGTAGGTTTGTGCTCCGCTGGTCGTCACGTTGCCGACAAGCGTGAGCGCAGCGGCATTGGTCAGACTGAAGCTTGAGGCGGTGAAACTTCCGAGATTGCCGATCTGGTTGGCCTCTCCCAACGTGGTGGCACCGGCCGAGCTGCCAGTCAGGGTGCCGACCGTGATGGTGGCTCCCCCCACTTGCGAGATGGTCCCTCCGGTATTCAGCGAGAGGGTGGTGGCGTGGGCCGGAGCGATGGCCGCCGTGATACCCAGGTCACCGCTGTTGGCGTCACCGATCACGATCGTGTTGGCGGTGATCTGATCCAGTTCGGCACTCGTCACGCCAAGCTGGGGATCTGCGGGAAACGGAGCGTCGGGGCCCAGCGAAATGAGCCGTCCCGCCGTAGCCTGCCGGATGGCCACGATACCGGCGGTGCCGGCATTGATGGTTCCGAGTATGTCGGCGTTGTCTGCAACCAGGCTGACGTTTGCG
This sequence comes from Rhodanobacter sp. UC4452_H20, assembly GCF_052978205.1. Next base: position 1,682,238 of record NZ_CM129662.1, read on the forward strand.
CCGGTAGCGACACCATTGGTGGTATCCACTGCGACGCCCGTGCCGATGTTGATGCGCGCGCCGCCGCCGGCGGCTCCGAGCGTCACCGCACCACCGGCGGTGACGATGCCCGAACCCACCACGCCCAGATCGCTCGTGGTGGTGGTGATGCCGACATTGCCGCTGCCGGCGGTACCGCTGACATTCACGCCATTGGCATCAACGATGTTGACCGCGCCGGTACCCTTCGCGCTGAACACGATGCTGTCGACGTCCGTCTGGATGGCACCCGATGCGCCGATCGCGCCATTGGTGCCGCCCGCCGTGAGAGTCAGGGCGCTGCCGGAAATCGTGCCCGCAGTGCGCGAGATGCTGCCTGCAGTCGCAGTCAGCGTGGCCGTGCCACCGCCCAGCGAGATATCGTTGTTGAGCGAAATGTTGCGGCCGGCGAGCAACGACAGGTTCAGCACGTCGCCGCCAAGCACCGAATCGAATATCTTGTTGTTGATGACGATGTCGTTCGCCGCATTGAACGTGAGCGAGTTGGTTCCCTTGCCGTTGTAGTCGAGGTCGGCATTGAGGGTGATGTCGCCAGCTTCGGAATTGGCGCCCCCCGTACCCGTCGTGACCGTGACGCTGGCGCCACCGGTCAAGGCGGCGGTGATCAGGTCGACGCCGAGCGACGCTCCGTCGTTGGTCGACACAAAGGGGTTGGCGGCATTGATCTTGGTATTGCCGCCGCCCGCGACGATCGTGATGTTGTTCGGATCGATCAGCCAGTTGCCGCCCAACCCGTCGGCGCTGCGCGCGAAGACCTGCGGCGTACCGGTGATGGTGAGCGCGCCGTGGCTCGACGTCTCGACGAAACCGCCGTTGCCGCCGTCAATGCCGCCGCGCGCGGACAAGCCGCCGGCGATGACCGAGTTGTCGCGCGAGAACACGGCGATGCTGCCGCCGTCGCCCTTGCCGGTTGCATCGGCGTTGAGCGACGCATCCGGCCCGATGTACGTGCGCGCGGCCACGGCGAGGCCTTCGCCTCCACGGACGCCGCCACCGATGCGAATGGCTCCGCCACCCAGGCGACCCGAAGCATCCACCGTGCCGCCGGTGACCATCACGTCATGGTCCGACAGCAATTCGATGCGCCCGCCATGGTCGCCCGTGGCGGCGACACTGCCGCTGCTCTGTACATTGCCGCCGTTGCCCACCAGCCGCACCACGCCGCCGTCGGTGCTGATGCCGCTGGCGTCGATCACGCCGGAGTTGTTGACCAGGTTGGTGAACAGATCCTTGGCTGCCGAGGCCTGCAGCACCACGGTGCCTCCTTCGGCCTTGAGGGTGCCGGAGTTGCTGACTGCCGCTTCCTTGTCGTCCAGACGCTGCTTCAGTTCGCCGGTGATCTGGATGTTGATCAGGCCGTTGCCGTCGAAGTCGAGTACGGCGTGTTCGGCGCCGTCGAGGTTGATGCTGCCGTAGTTGGCCAGGATCACGCCGTCGTTGGCCACGCTGCCGCCGACCAGTGCGACGGAGCCGCCGCTGGCGGCCTGAATCAGACCGTGGTTGACGATGCCCGCGCCCGCGCCGACCGCGTTGAGGCTGTAGTTGCCGGCAAGGAAATCCTTCGGGGTGAGGTCCAGCGTGCTGGCCATCAGGCCGCCGACATTCATCTGTGCCGTGGCGCCGAAGATGATGCCGTGGGTGTTGATCAGGAAGACCTGGCCGTTGGAGTTGATCTTGCCGAAGATCTGGCTGGGGTTCTGATCGAGGATGCGGTTGAGCGCCACTGCCGAGCGGCCGGGCTGGTTGAACAGCACCGATTCGTTGGCCTTGAGGTTGAATGTCTCCCAGTTCAGCGCCAGTCGCTGCGAGATCTGGTTGATCACCGTCTCGTTGCCGTTCTGGGTGATGCTGCCGGTGCCGCCGACCACCGTGCCGCCGGTGGGGCCGCCGGCGAAGGCGTCAGGACTGACGGCGATCGAGCCGATCGCGAGCCCGATGCACAAGCTGATCGGCCAGGTCCTGTGCAGCGGCAGGCTGCCGGAGGGCAAGCGTGCGATCCGATCCACGGAAGCGCCGTTGCGCGATTCACGCCGGGTGCTGATGTGCTTGCTCATGTCGTCGTCATCCCTCAGAACGTGAAGCTGAAGCGGGTATAGATGTGGAAACCCTTGCCGTTGGACGCGTTCTGCGAACTGGTGGTCTTGGCCGCGTCGAAGTGCAGCTCGAATTGCTTGAATCGCGGCAGGCGGAAGATGAAGCCCGCACCGGCCCCGCTCAGCTCCGCGCTGTCCGGCGTGGTCATGCGGTTGGCGCCCGCCGAGTAGCCCCTGGCGTAGTCGTAGAACACCTCGAACTCCAGCAGCTCGCGCCACGGCCTACCGTAGAACGGCGACACCTTGTCGCCGAAACCGGGAGCATCGACGTGGTATTCCAGCGCGGTGTAGAAGCCGCGGTCGCGCAGTGCGTCGGCGATCGGGTAGGAGCGCACGCTGTCCGGGCCGCCCATCGCGAACTGCTCCAGCGGCACCAGCGCGTCGCGGGTGTACTGGCTGATGAACTTGAAGTTCAGGCGCTGCGACTTGGTCAGGAACTGCAACCGGGTGTAGGAGAGCTTCGCGACGAGGAAGCTGCGGTCATGCTGCGGGCTGATCAGGTCGGGCTCGCGCGAATCGTCCCTGATCGACTTGCGCAGGGCCACCTGCATGATGTCCACGCCGTGGAAGCGGCGATCGGTATGCAGCATGCCCCAGGTGGCTTCCGCCACCGTGAACTTCTCGTCGGACAGGTGGAAGCCCAGGCTGTCGAGCTGGGAGCGTTCCCTCAGCAGGTGCAGGGTGGCCACGTGCTGCAGGTCGTCACGATTGATGTACTTCCAGTCGAGGCCGCCGTAGTAGAGCGAGCTGGGGCCTTTCACGTCGAGCGCGGCGAAGGTGCCGGTATTGATCTGCAGCTCGTTGCGCGAGGCGCCGACCACCGCCGACAACCCCGGCGTGCTCGTGAACGGCACCCGGTAGGTCAGCGCACCGTAGATGTTGTCGTTGGGGTCGAGCGCGTAATCGACGTTGGCCGTGAAGGTGTCGCCCAGGTGCAGCGGATTGGCCCATTCCACGCCGGCCTGCACGCGGTACTTGCCGGTCAGGTCGGTGCCGTAGTTGTTGGCGCCGAGAGTGAACTGAACCGGCCGCTTCTCGTGGGCGATCATGATCAGGTCGGTGTCGCCGGTCTGCTCGCCGGGCTGGAAGGTCGAGGCCACGGTGACGCCGGGAAGGTCGCGCGCATACAGCAAGGCGGAATCGACGTCGCTCTTCAGCAGGGGCTTGCCGCGCAATTCCTGCGCCGCCGCCGAGATCACGTCCGGCCGATAGCGCTTGGTGCCCTTGACGATGATCTTGCCGATCTGCCCTTCCAGCACCTGGATGCCGACGACCTGGTCGGAGCCGATGGTCTGCGCCGGCAGGAACGCGTTGGAGACGATGAAGCCGGCGGTGCGATAACGCTCGGTGATCTTGTCGGCGACGCCCTGCATCTGGGCGAAGCTCAACTCGGCCGTGCCCGCGCCTGCGGCCAGCTCGCGGAACTGCGCATCGGCCAGTGCCTGGATGCTGGCCGGCGTGATGCCGAGTTGCGCATGGCTGCCGACGCCGCTGACGCGAAAGCCGCGTACCGCGACCGTCTGCACGGCCGCCGCATCGCGATCGCGTACCGGCGGAACGACGCCGCCCGGCGGCGGCGATGGCGTCGTCTGCGCGGGAGTCGAAGTGGGTGCGGGTGAAGACTGACCTGGCGCAGCCGTTGCTGCTTCCTGGGCGTGAACCACGCCGCCGGTGAATGCCAAGGCCGATGTCAACGCTGCGGCGAGACGGACAATTCGCACGATACACTCCCCCGGCTGCATCATCTTTCCATTGACGGCACGCCTGGACATCGAAGGCACGCCAGCTGCGAAATCGAAGCCCCCCACGGATCGGGCAATTGCTGCCCCCGGGCTTGGATCGTCCGATCAGGATACACCCTCGTCGCGCTGCGGAACCAGTCACCGCAGGCCTGCACGCGACGGTTTGGCGGGCGATTTTCCGCCCTCCGTCCCGCCCTCGTGACGCGCCGCAGCAGCCGATGCCGGAACCGGCAAGCCCGGCGCAAGCTAGCCGCGCAACAACCAGTAGGCGAGCGCACCCAACGCGATGACGAGCAGCAGCACGCCGCCCGCCACCGACTTCCAGCGCGTGGCCGGTCGCATCGCCAGCAGGCTGGTCAGGGCATGGCTGGCCGAGTCGGCGGAGGCATCGTCACGCGGTGCCGCCGGCGCCCTGCGCGGTCGCGGGGTGGTGGTGGCCGTCGGCGGCACCAGGGTGTTGCGGGCGGTGACCACCGCACTGGGGTCGTACAGGCTTTCCAGCAATCGCCGGCGACGCGCGCGATACTCGGCGCGGGTGATCCGGCCAAGACGATGGGCGTCGTCGAGCACACGCAGATCCTGGTTCACGGCACGCCCGCGTTCAGCGAAATCGATCATTTCACCTCCCTGAGGATGCGGAAGCCGACGTCGCGCTGCGGCGAGCCGCCATCGCTGCGCTGGGTGCCCACGCTGCAATCGGACCAATAGCTGGTGTAGCTGCCGCCGCGCACGGCCACGCTGCCACCGCTGACGACCCATTCCCAGGCGTTGCCGGTCATGTTGACCAGACCCCAGGGATTGCGCGAACGCCCGCGGGCGGAAACCAGCGCGCCGCTGCCGTCGCCGCCGCCAGCCGAAGGCGGCACGCAGTTGCTGTCCTCGGCCTGCTTGAAGCGGCCGCCGGCGCTGGCGGCATTGAGCCATTCGGCATCCGTCGGCAGGCGATAGCTGAAGCCGCTGACATCGCTGAGCCACCGCGCATAAGCCTGCGCCTGGCCGAGCGGGATGTTGGTGATCGGCGCATTGCCGAGATCCGGATCGCTGACCGACTTGGCTGCGCACTTGCCGGATGCGCGGCAGAACGCGTTGAACTCGTTGATCGATACCTCCGCACGCGACATCGCATACGGCCGTCCACCGCCCGCGCCAGGCACCACCACCATGAAGGGGCCATACGACGTCCCGAAGCTGTCGCGGCAGAACTTGCCGGTCCCGGCCATCCCGGCTTTGGCGCACGGATCGGGGCCGCTCGGCCCGCTCGGCACATTGGCGACCTTGCCCGGCTGCGCCGGTGTCGGTGCGCCGGGCCGGGGGATCGGCACGGGCCGCCCCGGCAGGGCGCCCTGCTCCGCGGCCGGCGTCGGCTCAACGGGCGTGGCGGGTGCGGGTGCCGGCGCCGGTGCCGCCGCGGCACTCGGCTTGACCCGGTCGAGTTGCTCCTCCAGCGTCTTGCCGGTCAGCTGGCCACGAATGCGCATGTCCGACTCGAGCGCGGCCAGCGCCTTCGGATCGTTGCGCCGCACGCTCGCCAGCTGCTGCTTCAACCGTGCGTAATCGGCCGTGCTGGTCGGCTGCCGGGCCGCGGCCATGATCGCCGCCACCACGTCGTAGCGTGCCTTCGCGCCACGCAACTGGGCATTGCCGCCGAGCACCTGCAGGCCTTGGCCAAGCACCTCGGCGGCCTTTTCGTAGCGCCCCTTCTGGAACGTTTCCTGGCCCAGGCGGAGATAGGCATCGGCCAGCAGCTTCGGACCCTCGTTCTGCAGGAACGGGTTGTCCGGCTGCAGCGCCTTGATCCGCGCCAGCGACTGACTCGCCTTGCCGACGTCCGCCGCGGCCGCCGCGCTGCGCATCGACTCGATGCGCGACTTCACTTCCGCATCCGCGCTGTCGCGCGCCGCCTTGGCCTGGAGGTCGGCCTGCAGCGCATCCAGCTTGGCACTCTCGGCCAGCAAGCGTGGCGACTTCGGCACATACTTCAGCCCGAAGTCCACCGCCAGGCGCGCCTGCGGCAGATGCTGCGGATCAGCCTGCGAGGCGGCCACGTCGGCAATCGAGGTGGCCAACGCACCGACCGTGCGGGTGGTTTCCGGCGAGGTATCGCCCTTGAGTGAGGCCATCGCGCTGGCCACGGCCTGCTGCCAGTCGGGCGTGAGCAACGGCTTGGCGGCGAGCCCGGCCAGGGTGGCGCGAGCAGCGGCAATGGCTTGCACCTGCTGTTGCTGCTGGCGCGCCTGCGCGGCGCTGCGGGCCGCACCGACCTCGGCCAGCACGGTGGCGTAGCCGGCTTCGGCCGGGTCCATTCGCTGACCGGCCTGGACGATGCGCTGGGCTTCATCGAGATCACCAGCGGCGATCCGCTCGCGCGCCAGCTTGATCAGGCTGGCATCGACGTTGCCGCGCACCTCGGCGTAAGCCGGTGCGCCGACACCCATCTGCTCGCGCGCGGTACCCAGCGCGCTGCTGACGTCCTGCAACCACACGGCCGTGCCCAGCGGCTTGGCCAGCAGGTCGTCGACGCGGCGCTTGGCCAGCGCATTGCGTTGGGCTTCGCTGGCGGCCTTCTGCGCCAGCTGGTTCTGCTGCTCCAGCAGTTTCTGGCGAGTCGAGGACAGATCGGCATCGCCGGGAAACAGGTTGACGCCGAAACCGGCGATGGCGATGGCGCCGTCGAGATCGCCGGCGCCCTGGCGTTCGGTGGCCTGGGCGGCCAGCGCCTGCTTGAGGCGCTCGGCCTGCGCCGGCAGGCGGGCGTCGTCGGCCAGCAGCTTGGCGGCGCCCTGGTAGGCAGTGGCGGCGCGGTTGCGCCAGTCGTCGCTGTTGTCGGGATGATCGAGCAGGCCACTGAGCGAGAGCAGGCTCTGCTCGCGCTGCTGCTGCAACTGCGCGGCCTGCTGTTGCGCCAGTTGCTGCGCGGCGAGCGCCTTGCCCAGCTCATCCAGTTGCGCGCCGCGCTGCTTGATCCGCGTGGAATCGGGGAACAGGCGGCTGGCCAGCTTGAATTCGGTCGCGGCCTGGTCGACCTGCCCGGCATCCAGCGACTTGCCGATCGCCGCGTCGTACTTGAGTTCCAGCTCGGTGTTCTTCAGCAGCGCGCTGGTCGGGTCGATGGCGCGGATCTTGTCCAGCGTGGCGACCACGTTGTCCGGCTGGTTCTCGAAGATCGCCCCGGCACCGATCTGCTGGCTGAGTTGTGTGTCGAGCGCGTTGAGCAGGTCGTTGCGCTGCTTCTCGATCTCGCTGCGCTTGATGTCCAGCGCGGGCGAATACAGTTTCAGGTCGTCGCGCAGCGTGAACACCTTCTGCGTACCGGCGTAGTCGTAGCGACCCTCGGTCGGGTTCCAGTACGCGTCGATCCGACTGAGCAGGAACTTCTGGATCAGGTCGCTCTGGTCGACCACGATGCGCTTGCGGTCGTCGTCGCTGAGCGTGTCCAGTGCCTGCAGCGCCTGCGACTCGCTGGCGTAGCGATCCGGCCGGGTCAACGTGAAACGCTGGATCACTTCGTTGACGTGATGGTCGTGGCGCCAGGTGACCCAGCCCCACACGCCGCCGGCGACGATCAGCACCGCCGGCACGCCGTAGATCAGGAACGGCAGCGCGCGCTCGCGCAAGCCCACGTCGCGCAGGCCGTCCACCAGCTCGGTGGCGCTCTTCAGGCGGTCCTCGGCGCGGAACGCCACGCTGGCGCACAGCGTCTTGTACTGCTGCTTGGTCAGGCCCTTCACCGGCGGCGGCTTGCGCCCTTCGCGCATCGCCACCTCGGCACTGACCTTGCCGTAGGGATGGGTGCCGGTAAGCAGTTCGAACGCCACGCAGCCGAGCGCGTAGACATCGTCGCTGGGTACCGGGTCCTTGCCCTGGATCATCTCCAGGCTGGCGTAGGCCGGGGTCAGCGCGCCGAGCGTGCCGGCGTCGAACACGGTCTGCTCGCCCACCGCATCGCCCATGTGCTTGCCAGCGCGGGCGATGCCGAAGTCGAACACCTTGGGCACGCCCTCGCGGGTGACCATCACGTTGGCGGGCTTGAAATCCGAATGCACCACGCCGGCCGCATGCGCGCGACTGAGCGCGCGGGCCATGCCTTCGATCAGCGGGCGCGCCTGCTCCAGCGGCATGCCGTTGTAGGCCTTTTCGCGGATCAGTTGCTTGAGGTCGGAGCCGTCGACGTACTCCATCGTCATGAAGACGATGGTGCGATCCTTGTCGAAATCGTAGACGCGCACGATGTTGTCGTGCGCCAGCTGCTGCGAGCGGCGCGACTCGCGCTGCAGCGAGATCAGCGAATCGGGGTGACGGCGGAACTCGTCGTTCAGCACCTTGACCGCGACGTACGGATCGCGATCGCGCGCCTCCACCTTGCGTTCGTCGCGCGCCTTGTACACCACGCCCATGCCGCCGCGACCGATCTCGCGTTCGAGATAGAAGCGACCCTTGAGCAGCGAGCCGACCGCGACGAAATCGGCGGCCTCCGCATCGCCGATGTGCTGCCAACTGGACTGGCTGCCCATGCTGGAGCTGGTGCCGGTCATGCCCTGACGCGTGCCCTGGGTGCCGGTATGGCTGGTGATCTGTCCCTCGCGCGGCGGCAGCGGCGCGCTGGACACCGGTTTGACGATGGTGGCCTCGTCGGTCGGCGGCTGCGGTGGCCGCGAGGCCGGCTTGACCACGGTGGCCTCGTCCAGCGGCGGCGCCGGCGGGCGCGAGGGCGGCGCCACGCGGGTGGCCTCGTCGTCCGCGGACGGCGGTGGCGGTCGCCGGGTGGTCGGCTTGACCATGGTGACGTCTTCGTCCGGGCTCGCCGGGCCCGGCTGCAGTGTCGCCAGTTTGGCCAGCAAGGCCTTGGCGATCAGCGGATCGATCCGGCCCGCCGCCTGCTCCTGGCCGATCCATTCGACGCCGGCACGATGCTCGTCGGCGGACAACGACGGCAGCGCGCCCAGCGCTTCGAACAGCGCGGGCAGCTTGATTTTTTCGGCCTGGTAGGCGCTGACCAGTTCGGCAATGGAATTCATGGATTGGTTGCTGTCTTCATGCTTGCAGGCCGACGACGACGGCCGAAATGTTGTCGCGCCCGGCGCGGCCCATGGCCAGCTCGAACAGGCTCTCGACCAGATCCTGGGGCTGCGGATGCACGCGGCACTGTTCGTGAAGCTCGCTGTCGGACATCTCCTTGTTGATGCCGTCGGAGCAAAGCACGAACGTGGTGCCGGGCTGGCTGCCCGCCACCACCCAGTCGACGAACAACTGGTCCTCGGCACCCACGGCGCGGGTCAGCACGCCCGAACCGGCAGCCGGCGGCGGTGCGGCACCAAAATGAGTGACGTCGACGTCGCCGCCATGCACGTGGTCGCGGGTGATCTGGCGCAGGCGGTCGTTCTCGTAGCAATAGGCGCGGCTGTCGCCGACCCAGCCGCACAGCGTGAAATCGGTGTCGCGCACCAGCACCACCACGGTCGAGCCGATCAGGTCGACGCCGCGTGAGGCCGCGGTCTGCAGCAGCTCCGCATTGATCCCGACCAGCGTGTCCTCGATCGACTCGATGAAATCGAACACGCTGCCGGCACGCGGCAACGCGCCGAGGCGTTCGACGATCATGTTGCTGGCGTAGTCGCCGGCAGCGTGCCCGCCCAACCCGTCGGCCACCACCCACAGGCCGACTTCATCGCGCACCAGGATCGCGTCCTCGTTGTGCTTGCGCACCTTGCCGGTCACCGTGCGGCCGGCGGAAACATAACGGGTGGTCATGCGTGCACCTCAATGACCGCCAACGGCCAGTGGTCGGGACTGGCGCCCAGTCCGGCAGCCGCCGCGATGCGTGCGCGCGCATCGCAGCAGGTGCCTGCGGCCAGGCTGCGCGCCAGCAAGTCCGGCGGCAGCTGCAGCAAGGGGTGCGAGGCCATCAGCAGCAGCCGGTCGCCGGCCTGCAGCGCGCAGCTGACTTCGCCGCAAGTCGGCTGCGCGGTCGCGCCCAGGCCGGGCGCAGCCAGCGACACGGGACTGAACAGCAGGTCGTCGAGGTCGTCGCTGCTGTTGCTCGCGCTGGCGGCCGGTGGCGCATCGCTGCGCGCGAAGAACGGTTGCAGCCGGCCGTGCCGCCAATGCCAGCCTGCCGCCGCGCCGATACGCAGCAATGCGGCCTGGCCGTCGGCCACGTGCGCGGCGATCACCGCGCAATCCTCCGGCACCGGGTCGACGAGATCCTCGCCGAACTGCCGCAGTTGCGGGTTCAACGCCATGATGCGCGTGCGCAGCACCTGCATGCCGCCGATCAGTTCGGCGCCGAGCATGTCGCCGGCAATCGCCGCCACTGCCGCCACGGCCTGCTGGCGCGGATCGGCCACGCCGACCTCGGCGGCGACCAGGCTCAGGCCGACCTCCGGCCGTTGCAGCACGGCGAGGGCGGCGACCGGCGTGTTCGCTGCCGCGGCGACATCCGCCGCGAGGGTCACGTCGCCGAGCGGCATGGCCGTGGATGCGGCGGGCGAGCTGCCGCCCAGGTCGGCAAGCAGGTCGAGATCGTCCGGCAGCCAGGAGTTGATGGAGGCCACCGGTGGTGGCGCGTCCATCGTCAGTGGCGCGGTTGCGCGCGGAGTTGCAAGCTCGAAGCTGCCCAGCGTCTGCCACGCGGCCGTGCCCTGCCCGGCGTCGAGCAAGCCGGCGTAAGCCTCGGCGCCGGGCAAGCCATCGGTCGCCAGCACACTGGCCGGGACGCGCCCCGCGCCATCGGTCCACCACAGACACCAGCGCCCGGGGACGGCGCCGAGGCGCTTCCACAGATCAGCCAAGGCTGTCGCACCGCCATGCGCAGGCAACGGCAGGCGCCAGTGGCTGGCCGCTGTCCAGTCCACCTCACGCCACGGATCGGGCCGCGTCTGGCCGGCATCGAGCGGGCTGCCCAGGGCCGCGACCTGCGCGTCGAAGTCGTCCACGCCGATGCCCGCATCGGCCTGCGCCGCGCGGTGCAACTGCTCGGCGCGTTCGAACCATTCCGCGCCATCGCCGATGGCTGCAGCAACGTCGGAGAGCGGCGCAGCGATCACCATCGGAAAACAGCGACCCACGCGATCGGCGCCCGGCCCCATGACGCCAACCCACGCCGCCTCGCCGCATACGCCCGGCGCGAGTGCGAAACGCCACGCCGGGCTGGCGTGGAACGCCTCGTGCCAGGTATCGCCCAACGCGTCGCGGCTGTGCGCCACGGCTGTCTCGAAGTGCCGGTCCCAGGCATCGACGAAGCTGGCCGGCAGCCGTCGCTGCACGAAGTCTCCCGCGCAGGGCAGCTTGCCGAAGAAGCCTGCGGCCGCGGACGGCACGCGCTCAGCCTCCGCACCGGAAGCTGGACAGGGCGTTGCTGAGGAACGGATTCTTCAGGTTGTTGGCTTGCAGCGTCACCTTCGCCACGTGGCCGCCGAAATTGAAACTGGCCACGAAGCGCAGGTCGGACTGCTTCTGCAGGTTGGCCGCCTGCAGTGCGCGGAAGAACGCCCAGTCGCCGCGATAGTCGAACGTGGTGAGCAGGTTGCCGGCGGTGTCGTAGGCGGAGATGGAGACGCGGCCCGGCTGCGGTCCGGGCCATTTCATGCTGACGTTGGTCGCGCCACCCGGCTGGTATTCGTATTTCTGCCCGTCGACGTCGATCACCAGCTTGCCGATGCCGGCATCAAGCACCGGCGTGAGCCAGGTGAAATCGACTTCCGGCAGGTTGCCGCTGCGGAAGAACATCTGCTTGATCCGGTCGGCGCCCTGCAACTGACCCAGCATTCCGGCCGAGCCGCTGATCGCGCCGGGCCCGGTCTTCCATTGCCAGTTGCGGCCACTGGCGTCGATCAGCTTGCCGGCGGTCTGGTTGTAGAAGCTGTCGAAGCGACCGCCATAGCCGAACAGCTCGCCGAAGTTCTGCAGCGGGATGTCGTTGTTGCTCGACGGCGAGAACGGGTAGCGTCCGCGGGTGAAGTCGGCGCAGTCCTTGCCGACGGCCTGCTGGTACTGGTCGTCCAGCGCGCTCTTGGTGCCGCTGGCCACCAGCGCCTGGCTCTTGCCGGTGAGTGCGGCAAACCAGTTGGAGGCCGGCGGCGGGAGTTGCGCCGCAGCCTGCTGGGCCAGCAGCAACTGCGGGTTGGGCTGGCCGGCCGCGTTGCTGAAATCGCCCATGGTCAGCAAGGTCTTGCTGAGGTCGTCCAGCGTCTTCAGGGTCTGGTCGATCGGCTGCGCGCCGGGCGCGCCCTCGGTGAGCTTGTCGATCTCGGCGAAATGGTCACTGATGACCTTGCCCGGTTTCTCGCTGGCTGCATCGCCACCCGCCGCACCGGTGGCCCCGGCCTGCGCCAGCGCCCGCGCCAGCGCAGTTTGCGTGGCACGCTTTTGCGCCAGCTTCTTGGCCACGTCCTCGGCCTTGTCGGCGGCATCGCCGGGCGGCGCGCGCATCAGGTCGCTGGTGTTGTCGCGCACCACCTTGAGCAGCAGCTTCAGCGGCGAGTTGGGGCCGGCCAGCTTGGCGGCGATGGCGCTGGCGTCCTGGATGTTGTTGATCGGCTGCAGTTGCAGGTCGGCGAGAACATCGTCCCAGGCCTTGATGTAGTCCTGCTCGTAAAGCCCGAGCACCTGTTGCGCGAGCTGAGCCTTCTGCACCGCGTCGATCTTGGTGGCGCCGAAGACCCAGTCGTCCGCGGCGAACTGCGCCACCGACTGTTCGATGCCCTTGTCCACCTCATGCTTGAACACCGGCTGGGTGAACAACGCCGGGATCGGATCGGACAGCGGTTTGCCGCTGCGCCGCTGGTACACGTTGCCGAGCAGGCCCAGTTCCTTGTCCAGCCGCAGCGGCGGGTAGTTGCCGCTGCCGGCGGTGAGCTTGAGGTTTCCGTAGATCAGCGTGGCAAGGTCCGCGGTGCGCAGCGTGCTGCGCGCCTGCTCGACCAGGTTGTCGTCCAGGCTCAGCGGGCGCAGGCGCCCCTCGTGCGCGACCAGTGCGTCGAAGTGCTTGCTCAGCGCCTTCTGCAGCACCGGGTCGTTCGGAAACAGGCGCTGCCACTCGACCCCGGCCAGCGCCACGATCTGGTCGTGGTCCAGATGCTTGGGCTCGCCCAGCATCAGGTAACCCTTCAGGTAGTAATAAAGCATCTGCGGGTCGCCGGCGTTGGCGGCCAGCCCGGCGCGGAACTGCGAGGCCACGCCGGGCAGCAGGATCGCGTTGAGCTCGCGGTAGTACGCATCGCGCACCTCGTCGCCCACCGCGTTGCCCTGGTACAGGCCCAGGCGCATCGACAGCGGCACGTCGCCCTGGTGCTGGTCGGCCACGTCGACCGCCGCGGACAGCGCTTCCAGCCGCTCCAGCACCAGCGCGAAATACGCCTGCTGGTTCGGCGCCAGCGAGAGATCGCTCTGCGCCGGATACTTGGCCAGCGCCGTGTGCACGTCGGCCAGATAATTGCCGTTGCGCCGATAGCTGGTGGCCAGGCCGAACACCAGCAGGCCGCAGGCCAGCAGCACGCCGATGTAGCAGGCCGCCTGCAGCAGCACCTTCTGGCGCTCCAGCTTGGGATCGGTGCCGGCGAAGCCCGATTCGCGGAACAGCACGTCCTTGAGCAGACGCTCGACGAAGAAAGTGCGGCTCTGCGCGCCGGGCACGTGCAGGCGCGAGGCGTCCAGCCCGAAGGTGCGCGCCACCGCGCCCATCATGCGGTCGATCGGCGTGCCTTCCTGCGTGCCGGAGGTGAAATACGCGCCACGCAGCAGCAGCGGCGCGTCGTACTGATGGCCCGTGAACACGCCTTCGACGAACTGCCGGGTGATCTCGCGCAAGGCGCCCAGCTGCTGCGGAAACGACAGGATCGCCGCGCGCCGCTGGCGGTCGCGCTCGCGATGCAGGCGATCGAGGATGCGCGTGTTGAGCCGCTCCAGCAGCAGGTTGAACTCCGCCAGGAACTGTTTGGCCGCGGTGCCGGCCATGGTCTGGTCGACCGGGAACGACATGCCCCAGACCTGGCTGCGCAGCTCCGGCGTGAGGTCGTCGAAGAACTCGGTGAAGCCGGCCACCAGGTCGCACTTGGTGAACACCAGGTAGGCCGGCACCCCGATGCGCAGGTGCTTGGCCAGCTCGTCCAGCCGCTGCCGCACCGCCATGATGTGCTGCTGCCGCCCGGCCTCATCCAGGGTGAGCAGGTCCGACAGGCTCATCGCCACGATCACGCCGTTGATCGGCCGCCGCTTGCGGTACTTGCGCAGCAGGTTGAGGAACTCCGTCCACGCCGACGCATCCGCGCCGCGGTCGGAGTCCTGGGTGGTGTAGCGTCCGGCGGTATCCAGGAACACCGCCTCGTCGGTGAACCACCAGTCGCAGTTGCGGGTGCCGCCGACGCCGCGGATCGCTTCCTTGCCGAACTTGTTCGACAGCGGGAAGTTGAGGCCGGAGTTCTGCAGCAGGGTGCTCTTGCCCGAACCCGGCGGGCCGATCACCACGTACCAGGGCAGCGCGTACAGGTTGGTGCCGCCGCTGCGGTTCTTGCGCAAGGTGTCCACCGCTTCCTGGAAGCGCCCCTGCAATTGCGCGCGTTCGTTGGCGGCGCGATCGTCGATGCCCGCAGTCGCCGGCGCACCCTGCTCGCTGAGGTCACTGGCCATCTGCCGCGCCTTGCCGCGCACGCGCATCTGCCGCACCTGCAGCCACACCGCCCAGATCACCACGATCACCAGGATCACCAGCAGCCGCACGACCTGGCTTTCCAGCGGATGCGACTCGCCGAAACCGAGGTAGGGGCCGCCGAACCAGATCAGCAAACCCAGCAGCAGCAGGCCGACGAGGGTGATGAACAGGCGGGATTTGAACAGCGCAAGAAGCTTGCCCACGATGTTCAGTCCTCCGGGCTGTAGAGAATTTCGACGCGACGGTTGCGCGCCCGGTTGGCTGGCAGGTCCGGCGGCAGCGCGATCGGCTGCGACGAACCGGCACCGCTGGATTCGAGCCGCCCGGCGTTGTCGATGCCCTCGCTGAGGATCTGCACCACGGAACGCGCGCGCGCCGCCGACAACGCGTAGTTGTCCTTGAACTTCAGCGAGTGAACCGGCTGGTCGTCGGTATGGCCAACCACCACCACCCGGCCCGGTACCTGGTTCAGCGCCGCGGTGATCGCGTGCAGCATCGGGATCTGCCGCGCTGTAACCTCGGTACCGCCGGAGGCGAACATCGCCGGTGCATCGAGCCGCACCAGCGCCGAGCCGTCGGGCTTCTCCTCCACGGTCAGCGCGCCGGCCTGCTCCTGCGGCGCCAGCAGCTGCTTGAGACTCTTGCGCTCGACCTTGGGCTGGGTCTGGCGCAGCCGCGACTCGTCCGGCGGCACCGCGCTGCGCAAGCCGATCTGCGCCACCTGCGCGCTGACCGGCGAGGACAACTCGTTCAGGCGGGTGTAGAAGTACAGGAACGCGCCCAGCAGGATGCAGGCGCCGGCCGCCACGATCACCCACAGCGGCACGTAACGCACCAGCGGGTTGCGCCGGTCCTCGATGCCCTTCCAGTGCGGTGCCAGTTCGTCCGCCGCCGGCGGACGCTGCGCCTTGATGCGCCGGTAGAGCTCCTCCTGGATGTCGGCCAGCTTGGCGCGGCCGTCGGCCTCGATCTGGTAACGCCCGCCGAAACCGAGCGTGAGGCAGATGTACATCAGTTCGATCAGGTCGATGTGGCGCGAGAAATCCGCGCACAGGCGATCCAGGATCAGGAAGAACTTCTCGCCACCGTACGATTCGCCGTGGAAGGCCACCAGCAGCGTCTTGGCCGCCCAGCCGCTCTGCCCGCCCCACGGCGTGTTCATCACCGCCTCGTCGAGCGTGGTGCACAGCACGTAACGCGCGGCGGTGATGGTTTGCGCCGCAATGCCGGCGGCTTGCGCGTTGCTCTCGAACTGGCGCACCTGGGCGATGACCTGCTCGCGCAGGCGCGCCGCATCGGGCTGTGACGCGCTGTTGCGCAACTGCACCGACAACAGCAGCAAGGGGCTGGCCGCCTGAACCAGGGTATTGAGCCCGGCCCCCAGGAAATCGCCGATTGCAGCCGCGGGAACCTGCACGTGACCCGCCGCCGGCCGTGCCGGCGCGGCAGTCGGCCGGGTAGCGGGAGGCGCTGCGGGAACAGGAGCGGGCGCGGGGGTCGGCGCAGCCGGTGCAGGTGCGCCGCGCGGGCGGACTATGGTCCGGTCCTGCTGCGGATCGTCGTCGTGGGGACCATTGCTGCTCATGCGCTCAACCTCGGATCGCCCAGAGTTGCAGGTCGAGACCGGCGAACTCGCCGCCAAAATGGAACGCGATGCCGCCCGACGTCTTCAGGCTCCGCCACATCGGCGAATTCTTGTCGAACTCGAAATACAGGTAGCCGGAGTTGTACGGAATCTGCCGCGGCGCCACCGGCATCGGCGCCACCGGGATGCCCGGCAGCTGCAGGTTCACCAGGTCGCGGATCTTCTCCACCGGACCGATCTTCGACTGCGCCGGCAGCTGGCGGCGCAAGTCTTCGGACTTCAGGTCCGCCTTCGCCGCCAGCACGAAGGCTGCGGTATCGATCAGGCTCAGGTCCGGCACCACCGCCACCCACACGCCGAACTTGCGCTGCTGCATCGGGATCGGGATCGCAGTCTGCTCCATCACCGCGCTGAGGCTGGTGCGCAGCGCCGCGATCAGCGGCTCGAAGCTCGCGTACAGCGCCTCATGGCGGTACGCCGGAAATGCCGGTGGACGCTTGCCGGCAGCAGTGAAAGTGGCCAGCTCGCCGGCCATCTCGGCCAGCACCCGGTAGAAATCCTCCGGATGCAGGATCGGCGCGGCACAGAGGTGCGCGATCAGCGGCTGATAGCGGTTGACCACCTGCAGCAGCAGGAAGTCGGCGATCTCGGCGGCGCCGCCGCGATCGGTGACCGCCACGCGGCTGGCCAGCGCCTCGCCGCGCTGGTGCAGCAGGCCCAGCAGTTCGGACAGAAACGTGCTCAACCGCGACGCGGCCTGGCAGCTCAGCACCGTCGGCATGAACGCCTCTTCCAGGATCACCCGCCGATCGGAGCGGCATTCGACGATGCGCGCCACCGGAATCTGCGCCAGCCCTTCGAGCGGTTGCGACTGCGGCAACAGCCGGCTGTTGAGCCCGCCCACCTCCAGCACGGTGAGCCCGTCGACGCTGCCGGAGGCGTCGCGCACCTCGGTCTCGCGCACACGATAACGGAACAGCTTTTCCGCCGGCGCCTCGGGCCGGCCGCTGTCCGGCTGCGCCGGCGAGCGCAGCGGCAGGGTCAGGAAGACGGTCTGGTCGCGCCAGTTGTCGTTGACGTCCAGCGCCAGCGGCAGCGGATCGTCGCCGGGCATGTCGAACGGCGTGCCATCGGGAAACACACCACGCGCGCGCTTGATGCCGAGCTTGCCGATCGCCAGCAGGTCGGTTTCCAGCTCCAGTTCGGAGAAGCCCCAGGTGTAAGGACGCAGGCTGCCGGCGCGCAGTTCGACGAAACGCTCCAGGTAACGCTCCTGCTGCTGCAGGTGCTGCGGGCGCAGGAACAGCCCCTCACTCCACACAACCTTGTTGTTTTCCATGCGTCGCGCTGCCCCTGTCAGAAGTTCCCCCGGCTGCGCTGCCGGGATATGCCGCGTCGACCCGCTGTCGCCGACCGATGCTGCATGGAAAAACATCCGCGTCCGTGGCGCCCCCGGCGCCCGGAAATCCGTC
This sequence comes from Rhodanobacter sp. UC4452_H20, assembly GCF_052978205.1. Next base: position 1,699,814 of record NZ_CM129662.1, read on the forward strand.
GAGAAAGAGCAGCCCTGCCCTTCCTGCACCCCATCGAACGCGGCGCGTCCGCAATCGCCATGTACCCGCTAGCGATGCGTTGCCTGCCGCATTCTCCGCGCCGATTTCAGGCGTGACAACTGTTCTTCGTACGCACGCGCGAACTCGTCGCCGAACAGGCGCCGGAAACAATCGTCCGGGTCCTTGTTCAAGCCTTCGAAATGCTCGCGATATCTTTCCCAGTACTTGCCCTTGCCGGCGAACGCCGAACGCTTGGAGCCGCCATCGGCCTCCTGCTCGAAGCGATCCGGGTTGAAATGCACCAGCAACGACTCGAATGCCGCCCGCACGCCTGCCAGCATCGCCATCTGGTGACAGCGGATGTCGTCGAAGGCATCCTCGAACGCCGCGGTGCCGGACATGAAGGCGCCGCCGCTGGGCGCCATGATCTTCTGCAGCGCCTCCTCCGGGTTGGGCGCGAACTTCAGCGGGTTGTTCTCCGAGCGCTGGATGATGGTGACCGGCAGCCGGAACGTGTTCTTGATCTCGGCGCGCGCACGCAGCACGTCCATCACGCCGTCGACCACGACGCGGAAGATCTCGTCCACGCCGGTCGGCAAGGCGTGCGGCCCGGTGGCCTCGGCGCGATCGACCGCGGCCATCGGCATCGGCGCGGCGGGCATCACGCGCGGCGCCGCGGCGACCGGCGCCGCCGCCACAGGCGGCACCGGCGCGGAGAAGTCGCCCATGGTCAGGTCCCAGTTCTCCGGGAGCTGGTTGGCCTGCCGCTGCTCGTTGGTCATCGGCGGGTGGAAATGATCCTGCGTGCTGGCGGTGTGGTTCCAGCTGGCGCTGGCATTGCCGGTGGTGGCACCGGACAGCAGTTCGGAAGCGGGATCGCCCGGGCCGAGGAAACTCAACGGGTCCAGCGCACCACCGACACCGACCGCACCGGGGATCAGGTCGGCATCGGCCGGAATCGTGTTCGGCGAGGGCTGCGGCGGCAGCGACGCCATCGGCGAAGACAGCCCGAAATCCAGCGGGTCGATGTCGGCACCGATCGCGGCGGAGGTCGGCGGCGCCAGCAGGTCGGGCGGCGGGATCGTGGCGCCGGCATCGCCCAGGTGCACTTCCACCTCGAAGGTGTCGATCAGCAGGCGATCGCCGTCGGTCAGCGCGGAGGGTTCGCCCTTCACCAGCGGCGCACCGTTGAGCAACATGCCGTTGGTGCTGCGATCCTCGATGAAGTAGATGCCGTTGAGGTAGCGCACCATCGCGTGCACGCGCGACACGCCCGAGGCGCCGAGCACCCAGTCGCAATCCTCGGAACGACCGATGCTGCCGCCGACGCCCGCGAACGTCCCGCTGCTGCGGCTGCCGAATTGGGCAGCCTGATGACCGGCAACGGCGAGGATCAGGCTCTGCGACATCGGTTTGCTCGAGTGTTCCCTGGTCAAGGTGAATCAGCCGGCGCCGCGCACGATGGATTCCATCCACGTCCCGACCGGGCTCGCCGTCCGGCCTGGCTGCTGACTGTTCGCGAAAAACCGCGGCTCCGTGGATCGGTCGCCGCCACGCGCGAAGCGCGTGATCGGAACTGCCGGCATGGCCTGACTGACGCGCGGAAACCGTCCGCGCCATCGTATCGTCCCGAGGTGCAGCGGGCAAGCCGCGAACGCGCGCGACCGGCCTCAGGCTCCCGCCGCGCCGTCGCCGTTGAGCAGGCTCAAGGCCGGCTTGATGAAGGCGGCGCGACGCGCGGCGAAGGTATCGACATCCAGCGCCGCCAGCATGTTGATCGCGGCCACCACCGCGCATGCCGTGAGATGGTCGGCCGGCGGCACCGGCGCCTCCTGCGTGGCGGGCGCGAGACTGCCGCCGGACCAGCCCGCGGCAGCGGCGACCCAGGCGCCGGCGGACTTGTAACCGCCTGCGGTGGCGAACTCGAACGCCGCGCGGCGATTGCTCTCGTTCGGCTCGCGCACCCACTTCTCGGCCAGCGAGGCGCCGGCGCGGTCTTCCGCATCGAGCGTCTGGTCGCGTGCGCACTGGCACAGCCATGCCACGGCGTAGCGCTTGGGCAGCATCCGCGCCAGCAGTTTCAGCGCATCCTGCACCTGGCCGGCCTCGACCAGCGCCTGCACCGCCGCGTGCGCGGTCATCTCCGGCCGCAGCAGCGCACTGGCCGGCTCGGACAACTCCATCTGGATCGATGCCTGCATCACGGATGACATCTGTGCGCCCTCTAGCCGATCATGATGATGCCGCCGGACAACTGCGCCATGGCGTCGCCCTTGAGCGACAGCATGGTGCCCTTGACCGTGGTCGCACCGCTGCTGGAAAACTCCGCCGAGGCACCGGCCTTGGCCGCCACCGTGGCGTCGCCGTCGATCTTGACGCTCACGCCCTTGATGCTGACGTTCACGCCCTTGATGTCGATGGCGCCGGATGACTTCATCACGATGCTCGCCGCACCGGTCACCAGCTCGATCTCGGTGCCCGCGCTGAGCTTGAACTTCTGCCCGATGGTGGTCGTGCCGTTGCCGGTGACGTCAAGCTTGTCGTCCTTGCCCACGGTGGTCGTGCGCTTGCCCGTGACGTCCTCGGTCTGGTCGTTCTTGACGGTCATCTTCTCGTCGTGGTCCACCGTCACGACACGGTCGTTCTCCACTTCCACATGCATGTCCTTCTGCGCATGCATGAAGAAGTCTTCGCTGCCCTTCTTGTCCTCGAAGCGAAGCTCGTTGAAATCCTCCGCGCCGCCGCCCTTGTGGCTGCGGCTCTTGATGCCGCTCTGGGTCATGTTGTCGGGCAGCGTGTACGGCGGCATGTTGTCGGCGTTGTAGACGCTGCCGATGACCAGCGGCCGGTCCGGATCGCCTTCGAGGAAGCTCACCACCACTTCCTGGCCGACGCGCGGAATGCTCACCGCGCCCCAGTTCTTGCCGGCCCACGAGGAGGCCACGCGCACCGGACAGGAGATGTGGAAGTTTTCCTTGTCCGGCTTGTTCCAGTGGAACGTGACCTGGATGCGGCCGTACTTGTCCACCGAGATGTCTTCGGCGGTGTCGCTGCCGGAGACCACCGCGGTCTGCAGGCCGACGATGCCGGGCTTGACCGCGGTCGGCATGCTGCGAAACGGCTGGCGACTCTGGATCGCCGAGAAATGGCAGAAGAACTGGTTGCTGCCCTGCACGCCGGAGACCTCGGCGGCATTCTCGATGTGCACGGTGGAGCCGACCACGAGGTATTCCTGGTTCAACTCCGCGCGCGGGAACTTGGTCAGCTTGAACAGCGCGCCGGTCAGCACGCCGCAGACGTTGGTCGCGCCGGTGCAAAGCGACTGCGCGACGTTGATCGCCTCCAGCCGAACCTGCGCGTAATGCTTGCCGGCGGCGGCGGTCAGGTGGTCGCCGGGGTAGTCGAACGAATCGAGCTTGGGCACCCGATGGTTGCCGTCGGCGTTGCTGATCGACTCGAACCCCAGCAGCGACTTCTTCGGGTCCAGCGGGTCGTAGTCGGTCAGCGAATACTTGATCGTCTGCACCGAACGCGCGGTGCTGAACTCGGTGATCGCCGGCTCGCTTGACGCCTTGCTGGTGCCGGTCTGCGGCCGATACGGCAATTCGTCGAAGCCGCCGGTGGCTCCGTGCGCACCGAGCGAATCGGCCAGCACCATCGTGTGCACGCCATCACGGTGCTGGAAGAAATAGTAGATGCCCTCCTGCTCCATCAGTCGGCTGATGAAGTTGAAGTAGCTCTCGCGGTACTGCACGCAGTAATCGCGCTCCGGGTAGTCGCCACTCAGGCTCAGCTTGACGTCGCTGTAGCCGATTTCGGCGAGCACGTCCTTGACGATCGTCGGCACGGACTTCTTGAGATAGATGCGGCAATCGATCTTGTGCAGCAGCAACCAGGGCTTCGGCACCAGGGTCAACGCGTACTCCGCCTGGCGCTTGCCGGAAAAGCTCTCGAACCCCGTCTGCGAAATCTCCGCCACGATGCCATTGAAATGCCGGGTGTAGTCGCCGGTGTCGAACGTGACCGTCATCGAGCTGCCCAGCAACGGCAGCAGCGCAACTTCGCCATCCTTGCTGAGTACTTTGAGGTTGTACGAAAACAGCTGCCCCAGTTGTTCGCTGCCGGAAAAGCTGGCTGGTTGCAGCTTGTCACCGAGATCTGACTTCAGTGTCATTTGATGCGGCATGTCCGTCCTCCCCCAACGGTCCCGACGGCATGGGCCGGCAAACCAGTCCGGGTATCATACGTCTGGCCTGTTTGGGGAGTCCATTGGCGCCCTGCGGCGCTTGCGCGCCCCTTCAATTGCCGTTCGCGGCGGGCTTTTGCGCAAGCACCACCCAGCCGGCCACCGGCCTGCCCAACTCCTTGCGCAGCGAATCCGCGCTGATCGACGGATCGGGAAATCCGGCGGCGGACAGCACACGTTCGACGCACCCGCGCGTGTGCCGATAACGTCCGCTGGCGGACAGCTCCAGACGATCGCCTTCGCCGTCCAGCACTTCGAGCGTGAAGGCCAGCCAGCCGCCCGGGCGCAACGCGTGGTGGGCGGCCGACAGCACCGGCACCAGGTCACCGAAATAGATCAGGGTGTCGGCGGACAGCACGACATCCCAGACGGGCGGGCTCGCGCGCAGCCACCCGGCCAGTTCCGCCTCCACCAGCTCGTCGTAACCACCGCGCTGGCGCGCCTTTTCCAGCATGCCGCCGGACAGGTCCACGCCCACCAGGCGCTGCGCATGCGGTCCGATCAGCGGCCCGCACAGACCGGTGCCGCAACCGGCATCGAGCACGTCCAGCATGGCCTGCGGCGCACCGAGACGATCCGCCAGCGCGCCCACGAGCACCTGCGGCGCGCGATAGTTGAGGTTCTTCAGCAGCATCTCGTCGAAGCTTGCGGCGAAGCCGTCGAACACCTGGCGGACATAAGCGTCCTCCGCGCGTGCAGGCGCCGCCTCGCCGCCGCACGCGGCCAGCATGTGCCGCGGCACCGGGTTGTCGGGCTCGCGCGCCATCCAGTCGCGGTAGACCTCGATCGCCTCGCCGCTGCGGCCGAGCATGTACAGCGACACGCCGAGCGCATCACGCGCGCGCAGGTTCTGCGGATCAAGCTGCGATGCACGCGTGAAGCAGCGCACCGCTTCCTCCACGTCTTCGATCTGGTTGATGTGCCGACGGCGGAACATGCCCATCAGGTAGTGCGCGTGGCCCAGTTGCGGCTCCTGCGCCAGGAAGCGGGCGTAGATCTCGCCAGCGTCGTCCACGCGGCCCTGCGCCTCAAGCACCAGGGCCAGATTGCTCAGCGCGTCGTGGTGCCGCGGCTGGTGGCCGAGCGCGCGCCGGTAGCAGGCCTCGGCCTCGGCCAGCTGGCCGCACTCCTTGTGGATGTTGCCCAGGTTGTTGTGCGCATCGGCATGCTGCGGGGTCGCGCGCAGCGCCATGCGGATCAGCCGGATGCCTTCCTCGCTGCGGTTGCGCTGGTGGCACAGCACGCCGAGGAAATGCAGGGCATCGGGTTGCCCGGATTGTCGCTGCAGGACCTTGCCGTAGAGCGCCTCCGCCGCGTCGAGCTGGCCGTCGCGATGCGCGGCGATCGCGTCGCCCAGGGTGGCCAGCACACCGGCAGCCAGCGCACTGCCGTGCGGCCGGCGTCGGCTTCGATCCGACGAAACACGCTTCAAGTCGCCCCCTTGCCACGCGCAGTCGCGTCCGGCACAAGCCCCGTCCGCCGCGGACGGGATACCGGAACCGAACGACGTCTAGTTGATGATGACGGTGAAGCAGCCGAGCACGATGGTGCCGCCGTGTGCGGTGCTGTCGCCCATGCGCGCCGCAGGCAGGCCTCCGATCAACACCTTGGGTGCGCCCATGACGATGGTGTCCGGCGGGCCCACGCAGGTGACCATGTCGCTCACCCGTGCGGCCGGCAAGCCGCCGATCAACACGGTGGGCGCGCCCGGCGCGACGATAGGGCCGCCGACGTGCGGCACCACGCCGGTCACCATCGGGCACACGTGCATGTCGGTGAGGCGTGCGGCGGGAGGCATGGCGAACTCCGTGGCTCGATGGCGTGACCCGGCGATGGTACGCCAGTTCGGCGCACGGAGTCAGCCGCGTCGCATGCCCGGATTACGAGGCCGTGCCGCCCACCGTCATCGAATCGATCTTCAGTGTCGGCTGGCCCACGCCCACCGGCACGCTCTGGCCGTCCTTGCCGCACACACCCACACCCTCGTCCAGCGCCAGGTCGTTGCCGATCATCGAGACGCGGTTGAGCACGTCGGGGCCGGAGCCGATCAGCGTGGCGCCCTTCACCGGGCGGGTGATTTTCCCGTCCTCGATCAGGTAGGCCTCGGAGGCGGAGAAGGTGAACTTGCCGTTGGTGATGTCGACCTGGCCGCCGCCGAAGTTCGGCGCGTACAGGCCCTTCTTCACCGAGCGGATGATTTCGGCCGGATCGTGCGATCCGGCCCGCATGTAGGTATTGGTCATGCGCGGCATCGGCAGCGCGGTGAACGATTCGCGGCGGCCGTTGCCGGTCGGCGCCATGCCCATCAGGCGCGCGTTGAGCTTGTCCTGCATGTAGCCTTTCAGAATGCCATCCTCGATCAGGGTGGTGCATTCGGTCGGCGTGCCTTCGTCGTCGATGCTGAGCGAGCCGCGGCGGCCGGCCAGGGTGCCGTCGTCGACGATGGTGACGCCTTTCGCGGCCACGCGCTGGCCGATGCGACCGGAGAACGCGGAGCTGCCCTTGCGGTTGAAGTCGCCTTCCAGGCCGTGGCCGATTGCCTCGTGCAGCAGCACGCCGGGCCAGCCGGGGCCGAGCACCACGGTCATCTGGCCGGCGGGCGCGTCGGTTGAATCGAGGTTCACCAGCGCCTGGCGCACGGCCTCGTCGGCGAAACGCAGCGCACGTCCGTTCTCGAGCAATTCGCGATAACCGTAACGGCCGCCACCGCCGGAATAGCCCTGCTCGCGGCGACCGCTGGCTTCGGCGATCACCTGCACGTTGATGCGCACCAGCGGGCGCACGTCGGCGGCCAGGGTGCCGTCGGAGGCAGCGATCAGGATGGTGTCCATGGTCGCGGCGAGGCTGACGATGACCTGCTTGATGCGCGGGTCGCGCGAGCGCGCGTAGGCGTCGACCTCGCGCAGCAGCGCGATCTTGTCGGGATTGGGCAGGCTCTCCACCGGATCGATCGCCGGATACAGCGCGCGCGCGTCGTGCAGTGCCAGCGGCTTGCCGGCGCCGTTGCCGCCGTGCGCGATCGCGCGGGCTGCCCTGGACGCCTCCAGCAGTTGCGGCAGCACGATCTCGTCGGAATAGGCGAAGCCGGTCTTCTCGCCCGAGATCGCGCGCACGCCCACGCCCTGCTCGATCGAGTGGCTGCCGTCCTTGACGATGCCCTCCTCCAGCGTCCACGACTCGCTGCGCGAATGCTGGAAGTACAAGTCGGCGGCGTCGATCGACGGACCCATCAGCTGGCCGAACACGCGGTCGAGGTCGCCGGTGGCGATGCCGCCGGGGGACAGCAGCTTGCTTTCGGCGAGATTGATCAGTGAATCCATGGGTCAGCGTGCCTGTGGTCGATCCGGAACTACCCCACATGGGGCTGGCGGGGGCGGCTTTAAAGCTTCACGGCCCCGACGAACCGGCGCTGGCCGGAGCAGGCACGGACCCGGTCGGCGCGATGCCGCCGGACGAAGCCGGCGCGGGTTCGAGCAACAGGCTCGGCGGCACCACCACGTCGTGCTTCTCGACCAGGGTCATCTTCGGGTCGTCCCAGCTCCCGGTGATCCGGTAGCGCGCGCTGGCCGCCTTGTTCAGCCCCTTGCCGAGCAGGCCTTGCACCGCGAAACCGGCCGCCGCGCCGAGCGGGCCGCCGACCACCGCGCCGACCACCGGCAGGCTGTTGCCGACGTGCGGCACCACCACCATCTGCTGGTCGTAATCGCGGGCGCGCAGGCCGGTGCGACCGGTGACGCTGATGTTGGCCGCCGGCCCCTTGATGATCAGGTTGTCGGTAGTGGCGTTGCCGTCGGCCAGGCGGAAATCGCCGCTGATCGTGTCGAAGCCCAGCCCCTTGCCGAACACGTCGCCGAAATCCAGCGTGAGCCGGCGCGGCAGGTCGGCCAGCGAGACCAGGCCGAGCAGGCGCCCCACGCCGGGCGAGCTTGCCTCGGGAATACGGCCATCGTTGACCTGCACCTTGAGCGTGCCGTCCATCGTGGCCAGCGACAGCGCGGTGGGGCTGCCGGGCCAGCTGGCATCGAGTTCGTCGCGGGTCCGGCCGCCATCGACCAGGCCGTCGTAGCCGAATGCAGAGAGCATCGCGCCGAGATCTTCGGCGGAGAAGCTGATCCGCATGTGGGTGCGGCTGTCGGTGGCGGTGCCGTCCCAATCACCGCTGGCGGTGACCTGCACGCGCTCGGACAGCGCGCGCAGCTGTTCGATGTGCATGCCCTTGGGCGTGGGCCACGTCTCCAGCCGCGCTTCGCCCAGTCTGGCATCGCCCAGGCGCAGGTCGCGCACCCACAGATGCAGTGGCGGCAGCGCCGCGGGATTGATGCCGGTGTTCGCCGGGTCATCGACGATTGCCGCCGGTGCCGGCCCGGGGGCGGCCGCGGTCGCCGCGACGGCAGGCGCACTCGCCGCCGTGGCCGACGCGGCGGGCTGCCGTGGCCAGTGCAGATGTTCCATGCGCGCAGTGACGCCACGCTTGTCCAGTTCGTCGGTGGGCACCTTGATGTTGCCGGCCATGGCGGGGCCATCCACGTCCACGCTGAGCAAGCCGGGCTGGGGCGCGGCACGCACGGTCAGCGCACCGAGGGGGCGCTCGAAACCGATCGCCTGGTCGGTGCTGACGTCGATGCTTTCCAGCGCCGGGCCGTCGCCGCCCGCACCCGCCACCGCACGCTGGACCCAGCCGGCGACATCCAGCCGGGCCGCATGGCCGCGGATGCGCAAGCCTTTCGAGGGAAGCGCCGGCGGCATCTGCCTGCCGAATGCCAAGGTGCCGGCCAGCGGTCGTCCGGCGGCGTCATCGGCCAGCCGCAGGTGGCCGCGCAGCACCTGGCCCAGCTCCAGTTGCACGTCGCTTCCGGCGGTCGGCAGGCTCATCTGCAGATGCAGCGGAAGGTTGCCCGCGGCGGGCTTGTCCAGCGGCGCGGGTAGCGCCAGCGCGATGCCGCTGAGCGGCGAATCGATGCTGAGCGTCTGCGCGAGTTCCTCGCTGCCCGGCGGATGGGCGAGCGTGAAGCCGATGCTGAACGGGCCACGCCCGTGCGCCAGGTCCGCCAGCCATGCCAGCGAGGGATAACCCTGCACCAGCTCGGCGACCTGGTAATTGCCCTGGAGGGTCGCCGAGAACACCGTGTCCGGCGCGGCGTTGGCGCCGGCAATCGCCAGCTGCAACTGCGCGGGTTGGCCATGGAACACGGTATCCAGCGGCCCGCCCTGCAGGCCGTGCAGGTCGAAGCGCAGCGGACCGGCAATGCCGGCCAATGCCAGTTGCCAGTCCGGTGCCGCGAGGTCGGCATCATGCAACTGCGCGGTGCCGTCGAGCTGCGCATCGGCAATGTGCGTCAACGGCAGGCTGAGATGGAACTCGAACGTGCCGCGGCCACCAAGCGTGAGCTTGGCCAGCGTATCGGACGCGCGGCGGGCGACCGGGCTCCTGCGGGAGAAGTTCAGCAGGCTCGCACCGCTGCCGCCACCGCGCACGTTGAGGTCAAGCAGGGGCTGGCCGAAGTCCGGGATCAGCGCCACCGCGCTGTCCACTTTCACGCCCAGCGAATGGCCGGCGCCGGCTTGCACCAGCATGCCGCCGTTGACGAAGCTGGCCACCGCATCGACGCCTTCGGCCTGCGGCCACTCGTCGCCGTAGTCGAGGGTCAGGCCGTGGATCTCGGCCCGCGCTTCGAAGCGACCCTCGTTGTGGTGGAAGGGCCAGTCCGCCAGATCGCCGCGCACCAGCACCTGCGCCTGCTCGACGGTGCCGGCCACCAGCGCGCGGTCCAGCCATGCCACGGTCGCCGGCGGCATCACGTTGACCGGCCAGAACAGTTTCGCCGCGGGAACCTCGGCGTGGTCGATCGACGCGTACAGACCCAGCCACGGCGCGCCGCCGCCGGCAGGCAGCACCGCCTCGCCGCGCGCGCTGCCGGCATAGCCGGCGCCGACGAATTCCAGACTGTCGGCACCGATGTGCCAGTCGCCATCCTGCGGCCAGAACGCCAGCGTGCCGGACAGGTTCGACAACGCGAACGGGTGGCGGAACACCTGCGCAAACGTCACCGTGGTGGCTTGCGCCGGCAGCTCCAGCGAGAAGGCTTCGGCGTCCCCACGCAGCGTGCCGCGCAGGTTGCTCAAGCCTGGCGACTTGTCCACCGGATCGATGCCGAGCCGATCGAACGCCACTGCCAGGCGCTGCAATCCGCCGGCCCGCGTCCAGTGCAGCGCGAGCCGCTCGAGTTCGCCACGCGGATGCCCGCGACCGAGCCAGCGCGCCAGGCCCGGGGGCAGATCCGGCTTCAACGCCAGCCATGGCAGCAGCGGTGCCAACTGCAGCTTGTGCGCGGCGGCCTCCACGCGCAATTGCGGCGTGCCCGGCTGATCCAGTTCCACCACCGCGGCACTGCCGTCGTCGCCGGCCCAGCGCAGCGCGTAACCGGCACCCTCGGCATGGATGCCGGCCAAGCCATGCAGCGTCGCCACCTCGGCCACGCCGCCGGCGGGTCCGCGCACCGACAGCGTGTCAAGGTCGACACGCACCACGCTGTCGCCCAGTTGACCCTGGCGCCAGTCGAGCCATGCGCTGAGGCGGCCGGTGCCGTGTTCGATCCCGTAACCTTTCAGGTCGAGGCCGTCGAGCAAGGGTTTCAGATGGGCCGCATCGGCGCTGACCCACAGCTTGCCGGAGCGTTCGTCCTGGCGCAGGTCGCCTACCGCGCGCACGCTGGCCTCGGCCACGCCCTCGCGCCGCAGGCTGCCGCCGAAGCGGATGCGGTCACCCTGCAAGCTGATCCGCAACTGCCGCGACAGCAAGGCGTAGTGCTCGCCCAGCGTGGCATCGGTCACTACCACGCGCAGGTCATCCAGCCACAGATCCAGCGACAGGTGGCGCAGGGAGAGCGCCGGCTGGTCCGCGCCGGCGGCGGTGCCAAGCCCGCTGACGCGCCAGCCGCTGGCGTCGTGCAGCAGATCCAGTTGCAAGCCGCGCAGGTACACGTTGAACAGATGCCGTGACGGCAGCAGCCAACCACCCAGGTCCAGTTTCAGGCGAGACTCCGGCAACTGCAGTGCCGCGCCATTCGTCCCGGCGGCCGGGCCGATGCGCACGTCATGCAGCACGAATTCCGGACCGCCCGCCGTCCATCGCCCCGCCATCGAGGCGATACCCACCGGCCGCTGCAGGCGCTGGCTCAGTTGCGCGGCCACCCATTCGGGATGGCGCGCCAGCAGCGGCAACAGCAACTGCGCCAGCGCCGTCAGCACGGCGAACAGGATCACCAGCACGCCCGCGACCCAACCCAGGCCGCGCGCGCCACCGTGCAATCGACGACGCCACACCTTGTTCATGCGCCGTGGGCCGGCGTCGACTTACAGCAAGACCACATCGAACTGTTCCTGCGAGTAATGCTCTTCCGCCTGGAAGCGTATGCTTTTGGAGATGAACTCCTCCAGCTCGGCGACCGCCGCGGACTCCTCCTCCAGGATGCGGTTCACCACGGAGGGGCTGGCCATCACCAGCAGTTTCTCCGCGTTGAACTGGCGCACGGCACGGGTGATCTCGCGGAAGATCTCGTAGGTCACCGTCTCGGCGGTCTTCAGCGCGCCGCGGCCGTTGCAGGCCGGGCAAGGCTCGCACAGCTGGCGGGCCAGGCTCTCGGTGGTGCGCTTGCGGGTCATCTCGACCAGGCCCAGCGCCGACATCGGGTACACCGTGGTCTTGGCATGGTCGCGCGCCAGCCCCTTGCCGAGCATGCGCAGCACCTGGCGCTTGTGCTCCTCATCGGTCATGTCGATGAAGTCGATGATGATGATGCCGCCCAGGTTGCGCAGGCGCAGCTGGCGCGCCGCCGCCTGCGCGGCTTCCAGATTGGTGCGGTAGACGGTTTCCTCGAGGTTGCGCGTGCCGAGATAGGCGCCGGTGTTGACGTCGATGGTGGTCATCGCCTCGGTCTGGTCGACGATCAGGTAGCCGCCGGATTTCAGCGGCACGTCCTTCTTCAGCGCTCGCTGCATTTCGTCCTCGACGCCGTACAGGTCGAAGATCGGTCGCTCGCCATCGTAGTGCTCGACGCGATCGTCCAGCTGCGGCATGAACTTGTGCACGAACCGGGCCACCCGCTCGAAGGTCTCGCGCGAATCGACGCGCACCTTCTCGATGTCCTCGTTGAGCATGTCGCGCAGGCTGCGCAGCGGCAGCGACAACTCCTCGTAGACCCGCTCGCCCACGCGCGCCTTGGCGATGTTCTCCTGCACCACGCGCCACACCTTGCCCAGGTAGGTCACGTCGAATGCCAGCGACTCCGCGCCCTGGCCCTCGGCATTGGTGCGCACGATGTAGCCGAGGCGGTTGCCATCGGTTGCATCGGCACCGATCAGCGTGCCGAGTACCTCGCGCAGGCGCTGGCGCTCGACTTCATCCTCGATGCGGGCCGAGATGCCCAGCGTGCGCGAATGCGGCAGCAGCACCAGGTAGCGCGAGGGAATCGACAGGTGCGCCGACAGCCGCGCGCCCTTGGTGCTGATCGGGTCCTTCACCACCTGCACCACGATCTCCTGGCCCTCGTGCACCAGTTCGCTGATCGAGGGCAGGTGGCCGTTGCCGTTGCTGCCGGCATCGTCATCCTCGACCGCCGACAGCGCCGGGCGCACGATGTCCGAGGCATGCAGGAACGCGGCGCGCTCCAGCCCGATCTCGACAAACGCCGCCTGCATGCCCGGCATCACGCGCTGCACGCGGCCCTTGTAGATGTTGCCGACGTAGCCGCGCCGCGAGGCCCGTTCGACGTGCACCTCCTGCAACATGCCGTTCTCGACCACGCCGACCCGGGTTTCACGCGGTGTCACGTTGATCAGGATTTCTTCACTCACCGCACACCCCCAGGATACAAGCCATCTTTATAGCCGTTGGCCATGCAGGCTGTCGATGAACGGCGCGCGGAAATCGACCCGGCCGCACCGATACTGCAAAATGGGTCCGTTTTCGTCTCGCTTCCGGCGCGAGACGTTCCCGCCCCTCTGGAGCCAGTCGCGCATGACCACCCCGATTCTGCTGGCCTGGAGCGGCGGCAAGGATTGCCTGCTGGCGCTGCAGCGGCTGCAGGCCGATCCGGCCTGGCAGGTGGTCGGCCTGCTGACCACGCTCAACCGCAACTATCAGCGCGTGGCGATGCACGGCGTCCATCGCGAAGTGCTGCTGGCGCAGACCGCCGCGCTCGGCCTGCCGCTGGTCGAAGTCCTGCTGGACTGGCCCGGCAGCAACGAAGCCTACGAGGAAGCCCACGCCCGCGCGCTGGTCGAGGCCCGCATGCGCTGGCCCGGCATCCGCCACTGCGCGTTCGGCGACCTGTTCCTGGAGGACGTGCGCGACTACCGCGTGCGCCAGCTCGGCCGCGAGAACTGGCGCGCGGTGTTCCCGCTGTGGGGCGAGGACACGGCGGCGTTGTCGCGCCGCTTCGTGGGCGAGGGCCACCGCGCCGTGCTGTGCTGCGTGGACACCGGGCAACTGGACGCCGGCTTCTGCGGCCGCGACTACGATGCGGGCCTGCTCGACGCCCTGCCGGCCGGCGTGGATCCCTGCGGCGAACACGGCGAGTTCCACACGCTGAGCTACGCCGGACCGCTGTTCCGCCACCCGCTGCGGCTGCGCCGGGGCGAGTCGGTGCTGCGCGACGGGCGCTTCCAGTACACCGATTTCCTGCTCGATGAGCATGCCGGCCCGGCCTGACACCATCCTGCCCGACCTGCTGGCACCCGGATTGCGCCTGGTGTTCTGCGGCACCGCCGCCAGTGCGCGCTCGGCTGCCGAAGGAGCCTACTACGCGCATCCCGGCAACCTGTTCTGGCGCGCATTGTTCGACGCCGGGCTCACCCCGCGCCTGTTTGCGCCGGCCGAGTTCAGGCACCTGCTGCCGCTCGGCATCGGCCTCACCGACCTGGCCAAACACCACAGCGGCAACGACGCCGCACTGCCCCGCGACGCCTTCGACGCCGCCGCGCTGCGCCGCAAGATCCGGCGCTGTCGACCGCGCCTGCTCGCCTTCACCAGCAAGAACGCCGCCCGCGCGGTGCTGGGTGGCGCGCTCGACTACGGCATGCAGGAGGAAACCTTCGGCGCCACGCGCTTGTTCGTGCTGCCTTCGCCCTCCGGCCAGGCTCGCGGACACTGGAACCTGCAGCCGTGGCTGGCACTGGGTGCGTTGTACCGGGGCGATGGCGCGCGCTGACGCGTCCGCAGCTTCAGTTGACCGTCGTGGCCGGCGGTGCCGCTTCGATCGCCGCATCCAGCACCCCGCAATGCAGCGGCGGTTTCACCGAACCGGCCGGCAGCGCATGGGTATCGGTCGGCAGTTCACGGTTGGCCAGCGCGGCGGCGACCGCGCTGATGTCCGGCTCGCTCAACCGGCTGGCGACCTCGGCCATGCAGTCCGGCGCCACCGTGGCGCGGGTGTGCGTGCGCCATGAACCCAGTTGCGCGCTGACATAGTCGTAAGGCAGACCGACCAGCCCGGGAATCGACGGTTCCACGCCGGTCAACTGGCTGCCGTGGCAGCTGCTGCAGGCGGGAATGCGTCGCGACGGATCGCCCTTGTCCAGCAATTGTGCACCACGCTGCAACACCGCGGCGGGCACGGCAGGCGTCGGCGAGCGCGCGAACGGTACGCGCTGCACGGCGAAGTACTCGGCGATTTCCTGCATGTACGTCGGCGTCAGCTCGCGCACGGTGTATTCCATCGGAGCGTACTTGCGCAGACCGTCCTGGAAATCCTGCAGCTGCCGCGCCAGGTAGGCCGCCGGCTTGCCGGCCAGGCGCGGGAAATATCCGCTGGCCGCACGCCCCTCGCCCTGCTTCCCATGGCAGGTGGTGCAGGCGGCGATGCGCTGCTGCAAGGTATCGGGAATCGGGAGTCGGTCGGCGGCGCAACTGGCGGCGCCGTACCCGAGGGCGGCCGCAAACAGCATGGCGACACCGAACGGCTTGGCGTGACGCAGGCTGAGGTTCGTGATCATCCGACGATTGTACGCTGACGGCCGCAGCGCCCAAACCGCAACGGCGCTAAGCTGGCCGGGCGACCACACGCCGTGTCCCGAAATCGGGGGTTACCGTGAACCGTCCAGCCGTCCGTATCGCCGCACTGACCATCGCCTTGCTCCCGGGCCTCGCGTTGGCCACGGAAGCCACGTCGCCGGATGTCGCCTACGCGTCGATCGACCAACTCCAGCAACGCATGGATGCCGGCGCGCTGGACAGCCGCCAGCTGGCCCGCGCGTTGCTCGATCGCGTCCAGCGGATCGATCGCTCCGGCCCCACCCTGCGCGCAGTGATCGAGACGAACCCCGACGTGCTGCCGCTGGCCGACGCGCTCGACGCCAAGCGCACGAGATCCCACGGCCCGTTGTACGGCATCCCGGTGTTGCTCAAGGACAACATCGAGACCGGCGACCACATGCTCACCACCGCCGGCTCGCTCGCACTGATCGATGCACCGGCCGCACGCGACGCCAGCCTGGTCGAGCGGCTGCGCAAGGCCGGTGCGCTGATCCTCGGCAAGACCAACCTGAGCGAATGGGCGAACTTCCGTTCCAGTCACGCCAGCAGCGGCTGGAGCGGGCGCGGCGGGCAGACGAAGAACCCGTACGTGCTCGATCGCAATCCCTGCGGTTCCAGCGCCGGTTCCGCCGTCGCGGTGGCGGCCGGGCTCGCCACGGTGGCGATCGGCACCGAAACCGACGGCTCGATCATCTGCCCCGCGGCAATGAACGGCATCGTCGGCATCAAGCCCACCCTGGGCCTGGTCAGCCGCCGCGGCATCGTGCCGATCAGTCACAACCAGGACACCGCCGGCCCGATGGCGCGCAGCGTCGCCGACGCTGCGACCCTGCTCAGCGTGATCGCCGGCAGCGACCCGCGCGACCCGGCCACCCTGGAGGCCGACCGGCACGCCACTGACTACACGAAGTTCCTCGACCCGAACGGACTCAGGGGCAAGCGCATCGGCGTGGTGCGTCAGCTCGCCGGCGCCGAGCCGAACGCCGACCGCGTGCTGGCGCAGTCGATCGCATTGATGAAAGCGCAGGGCGCCATCGTCGTCGATCCGGTCACGCTGCCGCACCTGGCCGAACTCGGCGACCGGGAATTCACCGTGCTGCTGTACGACTTCAAGCACGACGTCAACGCCTATCTGGCCAACCGCCGCGGACTGAAGGTGCATACGCTGGCCGACCTGATCGCGTTCAACCAGGCGCATGCCGCCGAAGAAATGCCGTGGTTCGGTCAGGAATTGTTCGAAAAGGCCGAGCAGAAGGGGCCGCTCACGGATAAGGCCTATGCGGACGCGCTGGCCACGGCGAAGCGCCTGTCCGGGCCGGAAGGCATCGACGCGGCGCTCCAATCGCAGCAGTTGGACGCGCTGCTGGCGCCGTCGTGGGGCCCGGCTTTCGTCACCGACCCGGTGTTGGGCGATCACATCGTCAGCGGTGATCCGACCGTGGGCGGCGCCTCGCAACCGGCAGCCGTGGCCGGCTACCCGTCGATCACCGTGCCCGCCGGCTTCGCCCACGGCCTGCCGGTCGGCATCGTGCTGTTCGGCGCGAAGTGGAGCGAACCGGTGCTGATCTCGATCGCCTACGGTTTCGAGCAGCACGCCAAGGCATGGCAAGCGCCGCAGTTTCTGCCCACCGTGGGCGATCCGCCCGCGGCGTCCCCGCGCTGAGCATGCAGTGCGTCAGCCCGCCCCGCCGGTCGACTTGCGCACGATAAGCATCGCCAGCTCCAGCGACTGTTCGTAGTTCAGGCGCGGATCGACCATCGACCTGTAGGCGCGATCCAGGTCGCCCTCCTTGAGGTCGCGCGCGCCGCCGATGCACTCGGTCACGTCTTCGCCGGTCAGCTCCAGGTGCACGCCACCCAGCCGCGTGCCAGCCGCCGCGTGGATGTCGAAGGCTCGATCCAGTTCGCCACGGATGTTGTCGAAGCGGCGCGTCTTGTGGCCGTTCGAGGTGCTCTCGGTGTTGCCGTGCATGGGGTCCGCCACCCACAGCACGCGTCGACCTTCGCGCTTCACCGCGTCCAGCAGCGGCGGCAGCGCATCGGCGATCTTCGCCTGGCCCATCCGGTGGATCAGGGTCAGCCGGCCCGGCTCGGCGTGCGGATCGAGTGCGTCGATCAGCGGCAGCAGTTGATCGGGAGTCACCGAGGGGCCGATCTTGACCGCCACCGGATTGCGGATGCCTCGGAAGTACTCCACGTGCGCGCCATCCAGTGCAGCGGTGCGCATGCCGATCCACGGGAAATGCGTGGACAGGTTGAACCAGCCCGGATTGCGAGGTACCTGGCGAGTCAGGGCCTGTTCGTAATGCAGCAGCAGCGCCTCGTGCGAGGTGAAGAAATCCACCTTGGAGAAGCCGGCGATCGGGCCGGCCAGCGTCTCCATGAAGTGCAGCGAATCGCTGATCGCGGCGACCATCTGCCGGTACTCGGCGGCCAGCGGCGAATGCTCGACCCAGGCCAGGTCCCAATATTCGGGATGGCGCAGGTCGGCAAAACCGCCGTCTATCAACGCGCGCACGAAGTTCATCGTCAACGCCGAATGCGCATGCGCCTGGATCAACCGCTGCGGATCGGGACGCCGCGCGGCGGCGGTGAACTCCTGGCTGTTGACCACGTCGCCGCGAAAACTCGGCAGGCTCACGCCGTGGCGCGTTTCGCTATCGGCCGAACGCGGCTTGGCGTACTGCCCGGCAAAGCGCCCCACCCGCAGCACCGGCTTCTTCAGCCCGTGCACCAGCACCAGGCTCATCTGCAGCAGCACCTTCAGCCGGTTGGAAATCACCGGGCTGGTGCAGTCGGCGAAGCTCTCCGCGCAATCGCCACCCTGCAACAGGAAGCGCTTCCCTTCCTGCGCCTCGGCCACCGCCTCCTTGAGCGCCAGGATCTCCCACGAGGTGACCAGCGGCGGCAATCGGGCCAGGAGCGCACCTGCCTTGGCCAGCTCGACCGGGTCGTCGTAGCTCGGTTGCTGCAGGGCCGGACGACGCTGCCAGGAATCCGGCGTCCACGGCGCCGTGCCGGCACAAGCCACATCAGCAGCCACGACGCCGACGCCGGAATCCCGCAGCTTGTTCATGCGTGCGACGTCCGGCGGCGCACCGCCACCACCGTCAGCACGGCGAGCAGCACGAACCAAAGCAGCGTCCACGCCGGCATCGGCAAGCCCAGGATCGGCTCGACCGCCGCGCATTCGCCGGAACCGGTAAACACCATGCGCAACACCTTGGCAAACGGGAACGCGCTGAACATGTAATCGAGCGGCGGCCCGCAGGACGGAATCTGGTCGGCGGGCAGCGACTGGATCCACAGGTGCCGCGCCGCCACCACGATGCCGAACACCGCACCGATCCACACGCCCGCGGCATAGATCCAGCGCAGCCCGCCGCGCGGCGCATGCAAGGCGCCAAGCAGAAAGAACACGCCCATCACGATGAAGCCGACGCGCTGGAAGATGCACAGCGGGCACGGCGTCATTTCCCAGGCATATTCGGCATACAGCGCGAAGCCCATGAGGGCGGCGCACACCAGGAAACCGACGGCGAAACTGAAGCGGTACGACCAGCGCAATGGGTTCATAGGGGCTTTGCTGCGATGCGAAACGATGACATTACCCGTTCGGCGCAGCGCTGTCAGCACGCAATGCTGCAGCAACCGCGAAGACGGACCGGCGTCGGGCCGAAAACGCAAAACCCGGCACCAGGCCGGGTTTGCATGACGCTGCAGGCGACCGTCAGGTCGTCCGGCCGGCATCTCACTCCGCGTCGACGGACTCGACCTGCGGACGGCCCACCAGCTCGACGTACGCCATCGGCGCGTTGTCGCCGTCGCGGAAGCCGCACTTGAGAATGCGCAGGTAACCGCCGGGACGCTCCTTGTAACGCGGGCCCAGCTCGACGAACAGCTTGCCCACCGCTTCCTTGTCGCGCAGACGCGAGAACGCAAGGCGGCGATTGGCGACGCCATCGGTCTTGGCCATCGTGATCAGCGGCTCGGCGACGCGGCGAAGTTCCTTCGCCTTCGGCAGGGTGGTGCGGATCAGCTCATGCTTGAACAGCGACGAGGCCATGTTCTTGAACATCGCTTCGCGGTGGCTGCTGGTGCGGTTGAGCTTGCGTCCGGATTTCTGGTGGCGCATGACGGAATACTCTCTGTAGGTCTGTTGTTATGAAGTGTCGGCGCTTGTGTCCGACACCCCGCGGTTACCCGCTTTTATGTGAGCCCCATCGGAGCAGGCTCTTGTGAAAAGTGCGGCCATGGATGGCCGCTTCTGCTGCATGGCCAAGGTGCTGTACACACCCCGGCCAATATCCGGCTACAACAGCGATCAAGGAGGATCGCCCTAGCCCAGCTGCATGCCGTGCGAAAGCCCCGGCGGCGGCCAGTTTTCCAGCTTGGTGCCGAGGGACAGGCTGCGCCCGCCCAGGACATCCTTGATTTCGGTCAGCGACTTCTTGCCCAGGTTCGGCGTCTTCAACAGCTCGACCTCGGTCTTCTGCACCAGGTCGCCGATGTAGTAGATGCTCTCGGCCTTCAGGCAGTTCGCCGAACGCACGGTCAGCTCCAGATCGTCGATCGGACGCAGCAGCAGCGGCTCGAAGCCGCTCTTCTCGGCCTTGTCCGTGGCACTTTCGCGACGCGAGAAGTCACCGAACACCGACAGCTGGTCGTTGATGATCTCGGCGGCCTTGCGCACCGCGTCCTCGGCGTCGATGGTGCCGTTGGTCTCGATGTCCAGCACCAGCTTGTCAAGGTTGGTGCGCTGCTCGACACGCGCGGCGTCCACCTCGTAGGCCACCCGCAACACGGGCGCGAACGAGGCATCCAGCTGCAGGCGGCCGATCGGGCGCGCCTCGTCGTCAGGATGCTGGCGCGCGCTGGCCGGCTGGTAGCCGACGCCGCGACGCACCTTGAGGCGCATGTTGAGCGCGATGTCCTTGGTCAGGTGGCACAGGACATGCTCGGGGTTGACGATCTCCACCGTATGGTCGACCACGATGTCGCCGGCGGTCACCACGCCCTTGCCCTTCTTGGACAAGGTCAGGGTCACTTCATCGCCCGAATGCTGCCGGATCGCCACGTCCTTGAGGTTCAGCAGGACTTCGATGACGTCCTCCTGCAGGCCTTCAAGCGTGGTGTATTCGTGCAGCACGCCGTCGATTTCCACCTCGACGATGGCGCTGCCGGGGATCGAGGAGAGCAGCACGCGGCGCAGCGCGTTGCCCAGGGTATGGCCAAAGCCACGCTCGAGCGGCTCGACCACCACCTTGGCGCGGTTGGCTCCGAGCTGTTCGACGCTGAGGCCACGTGGCCGCAGCACACTAGTTGACGAAACTGCCATGCAGAGCTCCGGTTAATTACTTCGAGTAAAGCTCGATGATCAATGCTTCATTGATGTCGGACGGCAGGTCGCCGCGATCCGGCACCGACTTGAACGTGCCTTCGAACTTCTTGGAATCCACTTCGACCCAGACCGGGCGCAGGTCCATGGTGTCGAACACGGTGGCCGCTTCCTGCACGCGCAGCTGGCTGCGCGCCTTCTCGGTCAGCGCGATCGCGTCGCCCGGGCGCACCTGGTAGGAAGGAATGTTCACCTTCTTGCCGTTGACCAGCACCGCCTTGTGGGCAACCAGCTGGCGGGCCTGGGCGCGGGTGACCGCGAAGCCCATGCGGAACACGACGTTGTCCAGGCGGCTCTCGAGCAGACGCAGCAAGTTCTCGCCGGTATTGCCCTTGAGCGTGGTCGCCTTGGTGTAGTAGTTGCTGAACTGGCGCTCGAGCACGCCGTAGATACGCTTGACCTTCTGCTTCTCACGCAGCTGGACGGCGTAGTCGGACATGCGCATGCGCTTGTTCGCGCCATGCTGGCCGGGCTTGTTTTCCAGTTTGCACTTTGAATCCAGCGCACGCGCCGGGCTCTTCAGGCTGAGATCCGCACCTTCGCGCCGGGCGAGTTTGCAGGTAGCTCCACGATAACGGGCCATGTTTCTTCTCTTTCAGATAGTCCGGCCGCGGCCGGTGCTTGATTCTCGCGATCGAAGACGACCGCCCTCAGACACGCCGCTTCTTGGGGGGACGGCAGCCGTTGTGCGGGATCGGCGTGACGTCGATGATGTTGAGCACCTTGTAGCCCAGCGCATTCAGCGAACGCACCGCCGACTCGCGGCCCGGGCCGGGACCCTTGATGCGCACTTCCACCGTCTTCACGCCGTAGTCGCCCGCGGCGCGGCCGGCCTTCTCGGCGGCGACCTGTGCAGCGAACGGGGTGGACTTGCGCGAGCCGCGGAAACCGGCACCGCCGGCGGTCGCCCACGACAGGGCATTGCCCTGGCGATCGGTGATGGTAACGATGGTGTTGTTGAAGGAGGCCTGCACGTGGGCCACGGCATCCGTGACAACGCGCTTGATCTTCTTCTTGGTCTTGACCGGCTTAGCCATGGTTTGAAGGCTCTTCTCGATGAGTGCGGCCACGGATGGCCGCTTTTTTGATCTTCGCGGTCATCGGTGACCGCACAAATCCGCAGGCAATCACTTCTTGATTGCGCGACGCGGACCCTTGCGGGTACGCGCATTGGTACGGGTACGCTGCCCGCGAACCGGCAGGCCGCGACGATGACGCAGGCCGCGGTAGCAGCCAAGGTCCATCAGCCGCTTGATCGCCATGCCCACCTCGCGGCGCAGATCGCCTTCGACGGTGTACTTGGCGATCTCCAGGCGAATCTTTTCCACTTCGCCTTCGCTCAGCGACTTGATCTGGGTGGTGGGGACCACGCCCGCGTCCACGCAAACCTGCTTGGCGCGGCTGCGGCCGATACCATAAATGCTCTGCAGACCGACCCAGACGTGTTTCTGAACCGGCAAATTGACACCCGCAATGCGCGCCATGAGTACTCTCTCCGAATGCGTTTCGTGCGCGGTAAACGCGCAATTTTAACCTGAATTACCCGAACAGGAAAGCCCTGCGGCGCCAAGGCACCGCAACTCTCCGACCTGGAGCGTCCCTCGCCGCGTCAACTGCGACGGAGGTTGGCTTTCTTGAGCAAACTTTCGTACTGGTGACTGACCAGATGCGCCTGGATCTGCGCCGTGAAATCCATCACCACCACCACCACGATCAGCAGCGAGGTGCCGCCGAAATAGAACGGTACGTGCCACGCCTGCTGCATGAACGACGGCACCAGGCACACCAGCACCAGGTAGATCGCGCCGACCGCCGTCAGGCGTGTCATCACCGCGTCGATGTAGCTGCCCGTGGCCTTGCCCGGACGAATGCCGGGAATCAGGGCGCCGGAGCGCTTCAGGTTGTCCGCCGTCTCTTCCGCGTTGAACACGATCGCGGTGTAGAAGAATGCAAAACCGATCACCAGTACCGAAAAGGTGATTTCATACAACGGGTTGCCTGGACTCAGCGACTGCGTCAGATCCTGCACCCAGCGCGACGAATGACCCGTGCTGAACCAGCTCACCGCGGTGGCCGGGAACATCAGCAAGCTCGACGCAAAGATCGGCGGAATCACGCCCGACATGTTGATCTTCAGCGGCAGGCTGGAGCTCTGGTTCTGGTAGGCCTTCTGTCCGCCCGAACGTCGTGCGTAGTTCACCGTGATGCGCCGCTGGGCGCGCTCCACGAACACCACGAAGGCGGTCACGGCCAGCACCAGCCCGAACACCACCAGCAGCATGAGCAGCGACAGCTCACCGTTGTTGGCCATGCCCAGCGTGTGCACCACCGCGCCGGGCAAGCCGGCCACGATGCCGGCGAAGATCAGCAGCGAGATGCCGTTGCCGATGCCGCGCTCGGTCATCTGTTCGCCCAGCCACATCAGGAACATGGTGCCGGCGGTCAGGCCGACCACGGACGAGAACACGAAGCCGAAGCCCGGCGTGTACACCACCGGCGCGCCGCCCGCGGCCACCTGGCCCTGCAAGGCAACCGCAATGCCGAAGGACTGGAACGCCGCCAGCAGCACCGTGGCATAACGGGTGTACGCCGTCATCTTGCGCTTGCCGGCCTCGCCTTCCTTGCGCAGGGCCTGCAGGCTCGGCACCACCGCGCCCATCATCTGGAACACGATCGACGCCGAGATGTACGGAATCACGCCGAGCGCGAAGACCGAGAACCGCTCCAGCGCGCCGCCCGAGAACATGTTGAACATGTCCATCAGACCGTTGCCGTTGACCAGGTTCGTCATCGCCTCCGGGTTGACGCCCGGAACCGGAATGAACGAGCCGAGACGGAACACCATCAACGCACCCACCACGAACAGGATGCGCTGACGAAGCTCCGTCAGCTTGCCGAGTTTGCCCAGTGCGTTGCCCTTGGCTACGGCCACCGTCTTACTCCACGCTTCCGCCGGCCGCCTCGATGGCCGCCTTCGCGCCCGCCGTGGCCAGCAGACCGGACAGCTTCACCGCGCGACCGATCTCGCCCTTCAGCACTACCTTGACCTTCTTGGCGCGGCTGTCGATCAGGCCAGCCTGATGCAGCGCGACCACGTCGATCACGTCGCCCTTGAGGTTGGCCAGCTGATACAGGAAGACTTCCTGGCTCTGCGCCTTCAGCTTCGAGCGGAAGCCGACCTTCGGCAACCGGCGGTTCAGCGGCATTTGGCCGCCTTCGAAACCGAACTTGTGGGTGCCACCCGCGCGGGCATGCTGACCCTTGTGGCCGCGACCGGCCGTCTTGCCCAGGCCCGAACCGATGCCGCGACCCACGCGCAGGCGGGTCTTGCGGGAACCGGCGGCCGGCTTGATGTCATTCAGACGCATGATGATTACTCCTCGACCCGGACCAGGTAGTAGACCGTGTTGATCAGCCCACGCACCTGCGGGCTGTCCTTCAGCTCGCGCACGTCGTTGACCTTGCCCAGACCCAGCGCCTTGACGCTGAGGCGATGGCGCGCCTGCACGCCGCGCAGGCCCTTGACCAGGCGCACGCGCACGGTGGCAGCGGATTCGTTCTTCTTAGCCATTGCCCAGCACCTCTTCCAGACTCTTGCCCCGCTTGGCGGCGATCTTCTTGGGCGAGGCAACCGCCTGCAGGCCCTTGATGGTGGCGCGCACCAGGTTGATCGGATTGCGCGAACCGACGGCCTTGGCCAGCACGTTCTTGACGCCGACCACTTCCAGCACCGCACGCATGGCGCCGCCGGCGATCACGCCGGTACCTTCGGAAGCCGGCTGCATGTACACGCGGGCCGCACCATGGTTCGCCTTGATGGCGTACCACAGGGTGCCGTTGTTCAGTTCGATGTTGACCATCTGGCGGCGGGCACGCTCCATCGCCTTGGAAATGGCCACCGGCACTTCACGCGCCTTGCCATAGCCGAAGCCGACCTTGCCCTCGCCGTCACCGACCACGGTCAGTGCGGTGAAGCTCATCTGGCGGCCACCCTTGACGGTCTTGGCCACCCGGTTGACGGCAATCAGCTTCTCGAGCAGGCCGTCCGAATTTTCGCGATCGTTAGAAGACATGTTCTATTCCGTGTGCCCGGACCATCCGGGACTTTTGCTTGCGGCTTGGCCGCTTGTAGTTGTATGTGCTGCCAGGATCAGCAACCGGATTGGCGACTCGCGGAAGCGGGCTCTTTCGAATCCCGAATCCCGCGCCCCGCATCCCGGCGCCTCAGAACTTCAGGCCCGCCTCGCGCGCCGCCTCGGCAAGCGCCTTGATGCGGCCGTGATAGCGGAAACCGGAGCGGTCGAACGCCACCGACTCCACACCGGCAGCCTTCGCGCGCTCGGCCACAGCCTTGCCCACGGCCGCCGCAGCAGCCAGGTTCTTGGTGCCCTTCAGGCCTTCGGCGACCGACTTTTGCACGGTGGAGGCAGCCGCTACCACGTTCTTGCCGGAGGCGTCGAACACCTGCGCATAAAGATGCTGCCCGGTGCGATGCACCGACAGGCGGGCCACGCCCAGCTTGCGGATGTGGCTGCGGGTGGACTTGGCGCGGCGCAGGCGATTTTCGTTCTTGTTCATCTCTCAATTCCTCGAAAGCGGATCGGCTCGGATGGCTGTCATCTGCTCTTTGTGAAAAGTCCGGCCATGGATGACCGGTCTCTACGCGCAGGGACAGCGCATTTACGCCTTCTTGGCTTCCTTCAGGGTGATCTTCTCGCCGGCATAGCGCACGCCCTTGCCCTTGTAGGGTTCGGGTGGGCGGAAGCCGCGAATCTTGGCTGCGACCTGGCCGACGACCTGCTTGTCGGTGCCCTTGATCAGCACTTCGGTCTGGGTCGGCGTTTCGATGCTGATGCCCTCGGGCGCGTCGAACACCACCGGGTGGGAGAAGCCCAGGCTGAGGCTCAGCGCCTTGCCCTGCATGGCGGCGCGATAACCGACGCCGACCAGCTCAAGCTTGCGCTCGTAACCCTGCGAGACGCCGGTGACCATGTTGGCGATCAGCGCACGCGCCGTACCGCCGAACTTGTCGTCCACGCCTTCGCCCAGCGTGACATTCGCCACGCCGCCGTCGACGGCGACCGTGACGCCCGGCAGCTGATGCACGGACAAGGTGCCCTTCGGGCCCTTCACCGAAATGTTGCCTCCGGCGATCGTCAGCTCGACGCCCTTCGGCAGGGAAATGGGTTGTTTGGCTACACGTGACATTGAAAGACTCCTTATGCCACTTGGCCGATGACTTCGCCGCCCAGGCCCTTGGCACGGGCCTGCGCATCGGTCAACAGACCAGCGGAAGTCGAGATGATCGAAATGCCCAAGCCGCCGAGGACCTTCGGCAGCTCGTCCTTGCCGCGGTAAACGCGCAGGCCGGAACGGCTGACACGGGAAATGTTCTCGATGGCGGGCTGACCGTCGAAATACTTGAGCTTGATCTCGAGCACCGGCTTGCCTTCCTCGACGGAAGTCTTGGCGTCGAGGATGTAGCCCTCGTTCTTGAGAAGGTCGGCGATGGCCACCTTCAGTTTCGACGACGGCATACGCACGACCGGCTTGCCCGTGGCCTGGGCATTGCGGACGCGCGTGAACAGATCGGCGATGGGATCAGTCATGCTCATGAAAACATCCTTCAGAGTGCACCGATATCCGATAAAACCGGAAATCAATCAGATTGTGAGCCGGCAAAGAAGCCAGCCTGCGTTGCGCAGACCGCCGACTATAGCAGCAATTTCGGGTTTTGGCGAACATCGGATGCGTTAGTCGCATCCACCGGTGGCATGCGGTGCCGCCGGTCGGATCGGTGCGCCGGAACAGCCGACGCGCCGATCCTGCAGGTTGTGAATTACCAGCTGGCCTTGCGCAGGCCCGGCACGTCGCCGCGCATGGTGGCTTCGCGCAGCTTGTTGCGACCCAGGCCGAACTTCGCGTAGACGGCGCGCGGACGACCGGTCAGGGCGCAACGCGTCCGCACGCGAACCGGGCTGGCATCGCGCGGAAGCTTCTGCAGGCTCGCCTGCGCTTCCATCTTCTCGTCGTACGAAGCCGTCGGGTTGAGCACGATCGCTTTCAGTTCGGCGCGCTTGGCGGCGTACTTCTTGATCAGCTTGGCCCGCTTGACGTCGCGGTTCACCATTGATTTCTTGGCCATAATTTATCGCTGCTCTTTCAAAGAGTCCGGCCGCGGACGGCCGGGTTCGTCAAGGATGACCGCTCAGTTCCGGAACGGGAAGCTGAAGGCCGTCAACAGGGCCTTCGCCTCGTTGTCGGTTCGCGCCGTCGTGGTGATGGAGATATCCATGCCGCGCAGAGCATCCACCTGGTCGAAATCGATCTCGGGGAAGATGATCTGTTCCTTGATGCCGAAGTTGTAGTTGCCGCGACCGTCGAACGCCTTGGCCGAAACACCGCGGAAGTCGCGCACGCGCGGCAGCGAGATGTTGATCAGGCGATCGAGGAACTCCCACATCTGCGCACGGCGCAACGTGACCTTGCAGCCGATCGGCCAGCCGTCGCGGATCTTGAACGAAGCCACCGAAACGCGGGCCTTCGTGGTGATCGGCTTCTGGCCGGCGATCTTGGCCATGTCGGCCACGGCGTTCTCGAGCACTTTCTTGTTGCCCGCCGCTTCGCCCACGCCCATGTTCAGCGTGATCTTGGTGATGCGGGGAACCTGCATCACGTTCTGGTAGCCGAACTGCTCGGTGAGCTTGCCGATTACCTGGTCTTTATAGAATTTTTCAAGGCGCGTCATGATCGTGTTCCTTACGCGTCCACGACCTCGCCATTCGAACGGAACACGCGGACCTTGCGCCCATCAGCGAGCGTTTTGGAACCGACGCGTTCACCCTTGTTCGTGGCGGGGTTGAACAGCTGCACATTGGAGAGATGGATCGAGGCTTCACGCTCGACGATACCGCCAGCCTGGTTGGCCTGCGGGTTCGGCTTGGTGTGACGCTTGACCAGATTCACGTTGGAGACGAATACGCGATCGCCTGCAACACGCAGCACGTCGCCGCGCTGACCCTTGTTCTTGCCGGTGATCACGAGGACCTGATCACCCTTGCGGATACGGTTCATTGTCTTGACTCCGCTTCAGAGCACTTCGGGCGCGAGCGAGACGATCTTCATGAACTTCTCGTTGCGCAGCTCGCGGGTAACCGGCCCGAAGATACGGGTACCGATCGGCTCGAGCTTGTTGTTGAGGAGGACAGCCGCATTGCCGTCGAAACGGATCAGCGAACCGTCGGGACGGCGCACGCCCTTGGCAGTACGCACCACCACTGCGTTGTACACCTCGCCCTTCTTCACCTTGCCGCGGGGAATGGCATCCTTCACGGTGACCTTGATCACGTCACCGATCGAGGCGTAACGGCGCTTGGAGCCGCCGAGCACCTTGATGCACATCACTTCCTTGGCGCCGCTGTTGTCCGCTGCGGAAAGCGTGCTTTGCATCTGGATCATGGCTGCACCCTCCCTTTAGACGTTGGCGCGCGTGATGATTTCAACCACGCGGTGATGTTTGGTCTTGGACAACGGACGGCACTCGGCGATACGCACGAGATCACCCTCGTTCGCGCCCAGGTCGTCCTGCGCATGCAGCTTGGTCGACCGACGAATGGTCTTGCCCAGCAGCCAATGCTGCTCCTGGCGCTCGACCAGGACGGTGACCGTCTTGTCCATCTTGTTGCTGGTGACGCGACCCTCGAGGGTGCGTGCCTTCTTCTGGTTCTCGCTCATCTCGGCCGTCCCTTACTTCTTGCTGCCGAGCACGAATTTCGTGCGGGCGATGTCACGCCGAACGCGGCGAAGCTGGTGCGGCTGGGTGAGCTGGCCGGAACCTTTTTGCATGCGCAGGTTGAACTGCTCCTTGCGCAGGTCCAGCAGATGCTGGTTCAGCTCGTCGGCCGACTGGTTGTTGATATCTTTGCTGGCCATCACATCACCGCCCGTGTCACAAACTGGGTCTGCACCGAGAGCTTGGCGGCGGCCAGGCGGAACGCCTCGCGTGCCGTCGTCTCGTCGACGCCCTCGATTTCATACAGCATGCGGCCGGGCTGGATCGGGGCGACCCAGAACTCGACGCCGCCCTTGCCCGCGCCCATGCGCACTTCGATCGGCTTCTTGGTGATCGGCTTGTCCGGGAACACGCGGATCCACAGTTTGCCGCCACGCTTGACAAAGCGGGTGATGCAACGACGAGCCGCCTCGATCTGGCGCGCGGTGAGCGCACCATGCGTGGTCGCCTTCAGGCCGTACTCGCCGAAGCTGACGAGGTTGGAGCACTGGGCCAGACCGTCGTTGCGGCCTTTGAACTGCTTGCGGTACTTGGTTCGCTTGGGTTGCAACATGGCAACTCTCCCTTACTTCGCAGACCGCTCGCGACGGCCTTCACCGGCCTCGCGACGCGAATCATTACGACGGCCTTCGCCACCTTCACGGCGCGACGGCGACGGTTCGTCCTTCGACTCCTGGCTGGCAGCGGCCAGATCGAAGATCTCGCCCTTGTACACCCAGACCTTGATGCCGATGATGCCGTAGGTGGTGCTCGCCTCGGCGAAACCGTAGTCGATGTCGGCGCGCAGCGTATGCAGCGGCACGCGACCCTCGCGGCTCCACTCGGAGCGGGCGATCTCGGCGCCGTTCAAGCGGCCGGAGACGTTGATCTTGATGCCCAGGGCGCCCAGGCGCATCGCGTTGCCGACCGAGCGCTTCATCGCGCGGCGGAACATGATGCGGCGCTCCAGCTGCTGCGCGATGGACTCTGCCACCAGCTGCGCGTCCAGCTCGGGCTTGCGCACCTCGTTGACGTTGATGTGCGTCGGGACGCCCATCATGTCGCTGACTTCCTTGCGCAGCTTCTCGATGTCCTCGCCCTTCTTGCCGATCACCACGCCCGGGCGGGCAGTGTGGATCGTCACGCGCGCGGTCTTGGCCGGGCGCTCGATCTGGATCTTCGAGATGCCGGCGGCGGCCAGCTTCTTCTTCAGCATGTCGCGGACCTTGATGTCGGCCACGAGATACTTGGCGTAATCGCCCTTGTTGGCGAACCACTTCGCGTTCCAGTCCTTGGCAATGCCGAGGCGGATACCGGTGGGATGAACTTTATGACCCATCGTCTATATCCTCAGTCAGTTGCCGACAACCACAGTGATGTGGCTGGTACGTTTCAGGATGCGCGAACCGCGGCCCTTGGCGCGGGCGTACATGCGCTTCATCGCCGGACCTTCGTCGACGAAGATGCTGGACACCTTCAGCTCGTCGACGTCGGCACCGAGATTGTTCTCGGCGTTGGCGACGGCCGACAGCAGCACCTTGCGAACCAGGTGCGCAGCCTTCTTGTTGGTATAGGTGAGCACGTCGCTGGCCCGGCCCACGGGAAGCCCGCGGACGAGGTCGGCCACCAGGCGTGCCTTTTGCGCCGAAATGCGGGCGCCGCGCAGGATCGCTTTGGCTTCAGTGCTCATCACTTGCCCTTCTTGTCGCCGACATGGCCTTTGAACGTGCGGGTCACCGCGAACTCGCCGAGCTTGTGCCCGACCATGTTCTCGTTGATCAGGACGGGCACGTGCTGACGGCCGTTGTGGATGGCGATGGTCAAGCCGACCATTTCCGGCAGGATCATCGAGCGGCGCGACCAGGTCTTGATCGGGCGCTTGTTGTTGGCGGAAACCGCAGCTTCCACCTTCTTCGCGAGGTGAAGGTCTACGAAGGGACCTTTCTTCAAAGAGCGAGGCATGTCGGCTTCCTGTTACTTGGTACGACGACGCACGATGAAGTGCTGCGTGCGCTTGTTGTTGCGGGTCTTGTAGCCCTTGGCCGGCGTGCCCCACGGGCTGACCGGATGACGACCGCCGGAGGTCTTGCCTTCGCCGCCACCGTGCGGGTGGTCGACCGGGTTCATCACCACGCCGCGGACGGTCGGGCGAATACCTACCCAGCGCTTGGCGCCGGCCTTGCCCAGCTTCTTCAGGCTGTGCTCGCCGTTGCCGACTTCGCCGATGGTGGCGCGGCAATCGACCGAGACGCGACGCATCTCGCCGGAGCGAAGGCGCAACGTGGCGTAACCGGACTCGCGGGCAACCAACTGCACCGAGGCGCCGGCGCTGCGGGCGATCTGCGCGCCCTTGCCGGGACGCAGCTCCACGCAGTGGATCGTGCTGCCCATCGGGATGTTGCGCAGCTGCAGGCAGTTGCCGGCCTTGATCGGCGCCTCGCGACCCGACACCAGGCGATCGTCCACCTGCACGCCCTTGGGCGCGATGATGTAGCGACGCTCGCCATCGGCGTAGCACAGCAGCGCGATGTGCGCGGTGCGGTTGGGATCGTATTCGATGCGCTCGACGCGGGCGGCGATGCCTTCCTTGTCACGCTTGAAGTCGATGATGCGGTAATGCTGCTTGTGACCGCCGCCACGATGACGCGTGGTGATCCGGCCATGATGGTTGCGGCCGCCGGTACGGGATTGCGCCTCGGTCAAAGGAGCGTAGGGCGCGCCCTTGTACAGGCCTTCCGTGCGGACGCTGACTGCGTCGCGGCGACCCGGCGAGGTCGGCTTGTGGTTGATTAGTGCCATTTCACAGAACTCCTGGCTCAGGCCTTGGCGGACACGTCGATGGCCTGGCCATCGGCAAGACGCACGTAGGCCTTGCGCTTGCCCTGGCGATTGCCAGCGCGGAAACGGAAGGACTTGACCTTGCCCTTGACGTTGACGAGGTTCACCTGCTCGACCTTGACGTCGAACAGCTTTTCCACCGCAGCGCGGACATCGGCCTTGGTCGCCGCGGGGGCGACCAGGAACACATACTGGTTGTGCTCGGCAAGACGCGCCGACTTCTCGGAGATATGCGGCGCACGCAGCGTATCGAGAATGCGTTCGTTGCTCATGCCAGCCACTCCTCGATCTTCTTCACCGCATCGACCGTGACCACCACGTGGTCGGAGCCGACGAGGCTGACGGGGTTCAGGCCCATGACATCCAGCACATGGATGTAGGGGATGTTGCGCGCAGCCAGGAACACGGATTCGGAGGCATCCTCGGACACCAGCAACACGCGACCGGACACGTCCAGCTCGGCCAGCTTGGCGACCATCGCGGAGGTCTTCGGCGTCTCGATGCCGAAGCTCTCGACCACCTTCAGGCGACCCTGGCGAACCAGCTCGGAAAAGATCGAGCGGATCGCGACGCGATAAGCCTTGCGGTTGACCTTCTGCTCGTAGCTGCGCGGCTTGGCGGCGAACGTGACACCACCACCGACGAAGATCGGGGCACGGTAGTCACCGTGGCGGGCGCCGCCGCCCTTCTGCTTCTTGAACTTCTTGGTGGTGCCGGACATTTCGCCGCGGGATAGCTGCGCCTTGGTACCGGCGCGGCCAGCGGCCTGATAGGCAACCACGACCTGGTGCACCAGGGCCTTCTTGTACTCGCCGCCGAACACTTCGTCCGACACGCTGAGCGGCTTGGCACCCATGACATTGAGTTCCATGGTGTCTCTCCTCAGCTCTTGGTCGTCGGGCGGATGACGACGTCGCTACCGGTGGCACCCGGTACCGCACCCTTGACCGCGATCAGATGACGCTCGGCGTCGACCTTGACCACTTCCAGGCCCTGCTGGGTACGATTCACGTTGCCCATCTGGCCGGCCATCTTCTTGCCGGGGAACACGCGACCCGGGGTCTGGCGCTGACCGATCGAGCCCGGTGCGCGATGCGACAGCGAGTTGCCGTGGGTAGCGTCGCCCATCTTGAAGTTCCAGCGCTTGATCGTGCCCTGGAAGCCCTTGCCCTTCGACACGCCGGCGACATCCACGATCTGGCCGACGGAGAACACGTCGTCCGCCTTGATCTCCGAGCCCACCGCGTACTTGCCGAGATCCTCGGCAGCAACGCGGAACTCCCACAGACCGCGACCCGGCTCGACCTTCGCCTTCGCGTAGTGGCCCTTCAGCGGCTGCGTCAGCAGGTTCGCACGCTTGCTGCCTGCGGAAACCTGGACGGCGCTGTAGCCATCGTTGTCGTCCGTCTTCACCTGGGTCACGCGGTTCGGCGTCGCTTCAATCAGCGTCACCGGAATCGAGCGGCCGTCTTCAGTGAAGAGTCGGCTCATGCCGCATTTGCGGCCAACCAATCCGATACTCATCTTCGTATCCTGTCTGTCGCTCAACCGAGCTTGATCTGAACATCGACGCCAGCGGCGAGATCAAGCTTCATGAGCGCGTCCACGGTCTTGTCGTTCGGGTCGACGATGTCGAGTACACGCTTGTGCGTACGGGTCTCGTACTGGTCGCGTGCATCCTTGTCGACGTGCGGCGACGTCAGAATGGTGTAACGCTCGATCTTGGTCGGGAGGGGAATCGGGCCGAGTACCGTGGCACCCGTGCGCTTAGCCGTCTCGACGATCTCGCTGGCGGAGCGGTCGATCAGTCGATGATCGTATGCCTTCAGCCGAATGCGAATCTTCTGGTTCGCCATAACCGTGTCCTGTTGTCGAAAGAACGTTCTGTGATGCCGGAGCGGCTTCTCACCACTCCGCACTGCCCTTTTGCCACTTGTCCGGGGCCCTCGATGATCTGCCGGCCCCTTTGAAAAACACCAGGCGAGCATCGATCCGCTCGCCTGGCACAATCCGAATCTCGCGCAAAACGACGTGTCAACAGGGCTAGCCCCGCGATCACGTCGACTTGCGAAGGCCGATCCACGGCCAGCGAACTCGAAGCACGTCCTGTGCCTCATTTCGCGGTTGGTCGTCCAGAAACACGTCTGTCCGACAAGTGAGCTGCGAAGTATACCGGTAAATCCGGGATTAGTGAAGAGGTGCGAAACAACTTCGCCCTCGACTCGCCCCGGCGTGAACCGGCGCGGCGCAGCCGCGGCCGGTTCAACGGCGGGAGTTGTCCCGGCAGCGCGTGGTTCCGTTCGTCCCGCGACCTCGTGACCTTTACTTCAGCCATCCTCCCTGATGGCAAAGATCAAACCGGCATCCATGCCGGAATTCCCGCAAGAACCGTTACTTGATGACCTTGGCCACCACGCCGGCGCCGACGGTGCGACCGCCTTCGCGGATGGCGAAACGCAGGCCTTCGTCCATCGCGATCGGGTGGATCAGGCTCACCACCATCTTCACGTTGTCGCCCGGCATCACCATTTCCACGCCTTCCGGCAGGGTCACGGCACCGGTCACGTCGGTCGTGCGGAAGTAGAACTGCGGGCGATAGCCCTTGAAGAACGGCGTGTGACGGCCACCCTCGTCCTTCGACAGCACATACACTTCGGCCTCGAAGTCCGTGTGCGGGGTGATCGTGCCCGGCTTGGCCAGCACCTGGCCACGCTCCACGTCGTCGCGCTTCAGGCCGCGCAGCAGCAGGCCGGCATTGTCGCCCGCCTGGCCCTGGTCCAGCAGCTTGCGGAACATCTCCACGCCGGTGACCGTGGTCTTCTGCGTGTCGCGGATGCCGACCACTTCGATTTCGTCGCCCACCTTGATCACGCCGCGCTCGATACGACCGGTCACCACGGTGCCGCGGCCGGAGATTGAGAACACGTCTTCCACCGGCATCAGGAACGGCTTGTCGATCGTGCGCACCGGCTCGGGAATGTAGCTGTCCAGCGCGTCCACCAGCTTGATGATCGCCGGCACGCCGATTTCGCTCTGGTCGCCTTCCAGCGCCTTCAGCGCCGAACCATGAATGATCGGGGTGTCGTCGCCCGGGAAGTCGTACTTGCTCAGCAGCTCGCGCACTTCCATCTCGACCAGTTCGAGCAGCTCGGCGTCATCGACCATGTCCGCCTTGTTCAGGAACACCACGATGTACGGCACGCCGACCTGGCGCGACAGCAGGATGTGCTCGCGCGTCTGCGGCATCGGGCCGTCCGCGGCCGAGCACACCAGGATCGCGCCGTCCATCTGCGCCGCACCGGTGATCATGTTCTTCACGTAGTCCGCGTGGCCGGGGCAGTCGACGTGCGCGTAGTGACGGGTCGGCGACTCGTATTCCACGTGCGCGGTCGAGATCGTGATGCCGCGCGCCTTCTCTTCCGGCGCCGCGTCGATCGCGCTGTAGTCCTTGAATTCTCCACCGAAACGCTCGGCACCGACCTTCGTCAGCGCCGCCGTCAGCGTCGTCTTGCCGTGATCCACGTGACCAATCGTGCCGACGTTGACGTGCGGCTTGGTGCGTTCGAATTTACCCTTTGCCATGACTTGAGACCTCTAGCTGGAACGTTCGTCAGTGCGGCGTCCGCCGCGTCGCTTTCAATCTACGCGACCCGTCGAAGGTCGCACTGCTTTTCTTGAAGAGTACGGCCATGGATGGCCGCTGTTTGATCTTGCTCTTGCGATCAGGACGATCGCGCCAATCAGGCCTTCTTGATCACCTGCTCGGCGATGTTGTTCGGTGCCTCGGCGTAGTGGTCGAATTCCATCGTGAAGGTTGCACGGCCCTGGGTCAGCGAGCGGATGGTGGTCGCATAGCCGAACATCTCGCCCAGCGGAACCATCGCGTCGATGGTCTTGCCCGACGGCGTGTCGTCCTGGCCCTGAAGCAGGCCGCGACGGCGGCTCATGTCGCCCATCACGTCACCGACATATTCCTCCGGAGTCACCACCTCGACCTTCATGATCGGCTCGAGCAGCACCGGATTGGCCTTGTTGAAGCCCTGCTTGAACGCCATCGAGGCGGCCAGCTTGAACGCCATTTCCGACGAGTCGACGTCGTGGTACGAACCGAACACCAGCTTCACCTTGACGCCCACCACCGGGAACCCGGCAAGCGGACCGCTGGTGATGGTCTCGCGCAGGCCCTTCTCGACCGAGGGGATGAACTCCTTCGGGATCACGCCGCCGGTGATCTCGTTGACGAACAGGAAATCGTCCTTGACGTCCGGGCTCTTGCGCTCCTCTTCCGTCATCGGCGACAGCTCGATCACGACGTGGCCGTACTGACCCTTGCCGCCCGACTGCTTGGCGTGCTTGTAGTCCGACTTGACGTCCGAAGCGCGGATCGTCTCGCGGTAAGCCACCTGCGGCTTGCCGACATTGGCCTCGACGTTGAACTCGCGGCGCATGCGATCGACCAGGATGTCCAGGTGCAGCTCGCCCATGCCGGAGATGATGGTCTGACCGGATTCCTCGTCGGTACGGACGCGGAACGACGGATCTTCGGCAGCCAGGCGACCCAGCGCGATGCCCATCTTTTCCTGGTCCGACTTGGTCTTCGGCTCGACCGCCATCGAAATCACCGGCTCCGGGAACGTCATCCGCTCCAGGGTAATCACGTGATCCTGCGCGCACAGCGTGTCGCCGGTGGTCACGTCCTTGAGGCCGACCGCGGCGGCGATGTCGCCGGCACGCACTTCCTTCAGCTCGTGACGCTCGTTCGCGTGCATCTGCAGGATGCGGCCGATGCGCTCCTTCTTGCTCTTGACCGGGTTGTACACGGCGTCGCCCGAGTTCAGCGTGCCCGAGTAGACACGGAAGAACGTCAGCGAGCCCACGAACGGGTCGGTCATGATCTTGAACGCCAGCGCGGAGAACGGCGCGGCGTCATCGGCCTTGCGCGTGGCCGCCTGCTCGTTCTCGTCGATACCGGCCACCGGTGGGCGGTCGGCCGGCGACGGCAACAGCTGCACCACGGCGTCGAGCATCGCCTGCACGCCCTTGTTCTTGAACGCGGTACCGCAGAACACGGGAATGATCTCGTTGGCGAGCGTGCGCTGACGCAGGCCGGCAATGATCTCCTCGGTGGAGAGGTCGCCGCCTTCGAGGTACTTGTTCATCAGTTCTTCGGTGGCTTCCGCAGCGGATTCCACCATGAAGGAATGCGCCTCGGCCGCCTTGTCGGCCAGCTCGGCGGGGATGTCGTTCAGCTCGAACTTCATGCCCTGGGTTTCCATGTCCCAGCTGATCGCCTTCATGCGCAACAGGTCGATCACGCCGGTGAAGTTGTCCTCGGCACCGATCGGCACCTGCATCGGCACCGGGTGGGCACCGAGGCGCGACTTCAGCTGGCCGACGACCTTCTCGAAATTGGCGCCGGTGCGATCCATCTTGTTGACGAACGCAAGGCGCGGCACCTTGTACTTGTTGGCCTGGCGCCACACGGTCTCGGACTGCGGCTGCACGCCACCGACCGCGCACAGCACGAATACGGCGCCGTCGAGCACGCGCAGCGAGCGCTCCACCTCGATGGTGAAGTCGACGTGTCCGGGGGTGTCGATGATGTTGAAGCGATGCTGCTCCATCGAACCATCCATGCCCTTCCAGAAGGCCGTGGTAGCCGCGGAGGTGATGGTGATGCCGCGCTCCTGCTCCTGCTCCATCCAGTCCATGGTGGCCGCGCCGTCATGCACCTCGCCGATCTTGTGGCTGACGCCGGTGTAGAACAGGATGCGCTCCGTGGTCGTGGTCTTGCCGGCATCGATGTGGGCCATGATGCCGAAGTTGCGGTAGCGGTCGAGGGGAGTGTTGCGTGCCATGGATGATTACCTTTGCCGGGCAGCCCTGCCCCATGTCTGGACGCGGCCGTCCGGGCCGAGAGCTTGTGAGAAATCCGCCCTTGAAGGCGGCTTGCTTTTGGCCGCCATTGAAGCGGCCCGGTATCCCTGGTCCGCCATGGACGGCGGCTTTTGTCGCTCGCCGCCACTGTTTGGCGGCAAGCGCAACTTCAATTACCAGCGATAGTGCGAGAAGGCCTTGTTGGCCTCGGCCATGCGGTGCGTCTCTTCACGCTTCTTGGCGGCGCCGCCGCGGCTTTCGGAGGCCTCCAGCAGCTCGGCAGCCAGCTTGCGCGGCATCGAGGTTTCGCCACGCTTGCGGGCAGCATCGATGACCCAGCGCATCGCCAGCGCCATGCGACGGCCCGGACGCACCTCGACCGGCACCTGGTAGGTGGCACCACCCACGCGGCGGGACTTCACCTCGACCGCCGGGGCGATGTTGTTCAGTGCCTTCTCGACCAGGGCCACCGGCTCGGCATTCTTTTCGCCGATGTGCTGCAGCGCACCGTAAACGATGCTCTCAGCCACGGACTTCTTGCCGCTCTTCATCACCATGTTGATGAAGCGGGCAATCAGCTGGCTGCCATGCTTGGGATCCGGCAGAACCAGACGGGCGGGATGTGAACCTTTGCGCGACATGTTTGTTGTCCGTTGTTTTCGCAGGCAACCCTGCCCGCACGAAAAGCAGCCGTTATGGCCGCATCGATGTTTTTGCAGGCATCCCGCCTGCGAAGCCAAAGCGCCCGTCCATGGCCGCACTTTCCAGATGTCTCACTCTTGCAGGTGCCCGACCCGGCAACCCGGGCGGTCGACCCTGCCCGCCTGCCTGGCAGGCCCGGGCGTTACTTCTTCGGGCGCTTGGCGCCGTACTTGGAACGCGACTGGCGGCGCTTGGTCACGCCGGCGCAATCGAGGCTGCCGCGCACCGTGTGGTAGCGCACACCCGGCAGGTCCTTGACACGGCCGCCGCGGATCAGCACCACGGAGTGCTCCTGCAGGTTGTGCCCTTCACCGCCGATGTAGCTGATGACCTCGAAACCGTTGGTCAGGCGCACCTTGGCGACCTTGCGCAGGGCCGAGTTCGGCTTTTTCGGGGTGGTGGTGTAAACGCGCGTGCAGACGCCGCGGCGCTGCGGGCTGCTCTGCAAGGCCGGCGAACCGCTCTTGTAGGTCTTGGGACTGCGGTTCTTGCGCACCAACTGGTTGACTGTCGTCATGCGTAGCTGTTCCTGAAAACATAAAGGCAGCCCGATCAAGCTCGGTCTGCCAAGAAGCGGGAATTTAACATGAGCCGCTTGCCATGGGCAAGCTGACGCCCTGCCGTCCTTGACCCGAACACGAGGCGCGTCCCTGCGCCTCATTTCGTATGTCAGCGAGTGAAGCCTCGAACGGGCTTACTCGGCACCACCATCTGCACCGGTCACCTCTGCGACCGGGGTCGCAGGCGTGGTTCCGGAAAGCGTCTCGAGCTCCGTGGCGGTCAAACCGCCCTGGCGACGACGCAATGCGTGGTACGCCAAGCCCGTGCCTGCCGGAATGAGACGGCCGACAATAACATTTTCCTTCAGGCCCCGCAAGGTATCACGGGTGCCGCGCACCGCAGCTTCGGTCAACACGCGGGTGGTTTCCTGGAACGAGGCGGCCGAAATGAACGACTCGGTCGCCAGCGAAGCCTTGGTGATGCCAAGCAGGATCGACTGGTATTCGGCCGGTCGCTCGCCCTTGGCCACGGCCCGCTCGTTCTCGGCGTTGATCCGCACGCGCTCGATCTGCTCTCCGCGCAGGTAATGGCTGTCGCCCGGCTCGACGATCTCGATCTTGCGCAGCATCTGGCGAATGATCGCCTCGATGTGCTTGTCGTTGATCTTCACGCCCTGCAGGCGATACACGTCCTGGATCTCCTTGACCAGGTAACCGGCCAGCGGCTCCACGCCCAGCAGGCGCAGGATGTCATGCGGACTCGGCTCGCCGTCGACGACGGTTTCGCCCTTCTCCACATGCTCGCCCTCGAACACGATGACCTGACGCCACTTCGGAATCAGTTCCTCGTGCTCGTTGCCGTCGACGTCCTTGATGACCAGGCGCTGCTTGCCCTTGGTGTCCTTGCCGAAGCTGACGATGCCCGAACGCTCGGCCAGGATCGCCGGCTCCTTCGGCTTGCGCGCCTCGAACAGGTCGGCCACGCGCGGCAGACCGCCGGTGATGTCGCGGGTCTTCGAGCTCTCCTGCGGAATGCGCGCGATCACGTCGCCCACGCCCACCTCGGCGCCGTTCTGGATCGACACGATGGCACCGGCCGGCAGGAAGTACTGCGCGGCAATGTCGGTGCCCGGCAGCTTCAGCTCGCGGCCCTTGGCGTCTTCCAGGCGCACGATCGGACGCAGGTCCTTCGCCTGTGCGCCGCGGCGCTTCGGATCGGTGACCACCGCCGACTCCAGGCCGGTGAGTTCGTCGGTCTGGCTCTGCACGGTGACGCCGTCGAGGAAGTCGATGAAGCGCACCACGCCGGCCACCTCGGTGACGATCGGGTGGGTATGCGGGTCCCAGTTGGCCACGGTCTGGCCCGGCTTGACCGCCGCACCGTCCTTGACCGCGATGGTGGCGCCGTACGGCACCTTGTAGCGCTCGCGCTCGCGGCCGCTGGCGTCGATCACGCTCAGTTCGCCGGAACGCGACACCGCCACCAGATGGCCCTGCTTGTGCTGCACCGACTTCAGGTTGTTGTACTTCAGCGAACCGGTGGTTTTCACCGTCACGTTGTCCACCGCCGCCGCACGCGAAGCCGCACCGCCGATGTGGAAGGTGCGCATGGTCAGCTGGGTGCCGGGCTCGCCGATCGACTGCGCGGCCACCACGCCCACGGCCTCGCCCATGTTGACCAGATGGCCACGGGCCAGATCGCGGCCGTAGCACAGCTTGCACACGCCATGTTCGGCTTCGCAGGTGATCGGCGAACGCACCTTGATGATCTGCACGCCGGCCTTGTCCAGCTTCTCGACCAGTGCCTCGTTGAGCAGGGTGTCGCGGGTGACGATCGGCTGGTCGTCGTCGCCCGGGGCGTAGACGTCCTCGACCACCACGCGGCCGAGCACGCGGTCGCGCAACGGCTCGACCACGTCGCCGCCTTCGACGATCGGCTGCATGGTGATGCCGTCCTCGGTGCCGCAGTCGTCCATGGTGATGACCACGTCCTGCGCCACGTCGACCAGGCGACGGGTCAGGTAACCGGAGTTGGCGGTCTTCAGCGCGGTATCGGCCAGGCCCTTGCGGGCGCCGTGGGTCGAGTTGAAGTACTGCAGCACGTTCAGGCCTTCGCGGAAGTTGGCCTTGATCGGGGTCTCGATGATCGAGCCGTCCGGGCGCGCCATCAGGCCGCGCATGCCGGCCAGCTGGCGAATCTGCGCCACCGAGCCACGCGCGCCGGAGTCGGCCATGATGTACAGCGAGTTCATCGACTTCTGGTTGACCGTCTTGCCGTCGGCATCGACCACCTTCTCGGTGCCGATGCCGTCGATCATCGCCTTGGCCACCAGCTCGCTGGTGCGCGACCAGATGTCGACCACCTTGTTGTAGCGCTCGCCGGCGGTGACCAGACCGGACTGGTACTGCTGCTGGATCTCGACGACTTCCTTCTCGGCCTCTTCCAGGATCGGCTTTTTCTCGGCCGGAATCAGCATGTCGTCGATGCCGATCGAGATGCCCGAACGAGTCGCGTAGCGATAGCCGGCATACATCAGCTGATCGGCGAACACGACCGTGTCCTTCAGGCCCAGCAGACGGTAGCTGGAGTTGATCAGACGCGAGATGTTCTTCTTCGTCAGCTCGGTGTTGGCCAGCTCGAACGGGAGGCCCTCGGGCATGATCTCGGCCAGCAAGGCGCGACCGACCGTCGTATCGACGATCCTGGTCTGCTGCGTGCGGGTACCGTCTTCGGCGATGTGCACCAGCTTCATGCGCACCTTGACCTTGGCGTGCAACTCGACTGCGCGGTTGTCGTATGCGCGACGTGCCTCGCCAATGCCGGAGAACACCATGCCGGTGCCCTTGGCGTTGATCAGCTCACGGGTCAGGTAATACAGGCCCAGCACGACGTCCTGGGTCGGCACGATGATCGGCTCGCCGTTCGCCGGCGACAGGATGTTGTTGGTCGACATCATCAAGGTGCGCGCTTCCAGCTGCGCCTCGATCGACAGCGGCACGTGGACAGCCATCTGGTCGCCGTCGAAGTCGGCGTTGAACGCGGTGCAGACCAGCGGATGCAGCTGGATCGCCTTGCCTTCGATCAGCTTCGGCTCGAACGCCTGGATGCCGAGGCGATGCAGGGTCGGCGCACGGTTCAGCAGTACCGGATGTTCGCGGATCACCTCTTCGAGGATGTCCCACACCTGGGCCTCTTCGCGCTCGACCAGCTTCTTTGCCGCCTTGATGGTGGTGGCTTCGCCACGCGCCTGCAGCTTGGCGAAGATGAATGGCTTGAACAGCTCCAGCGCCATCTTCTTCGGCAGACCGCACTGGTGCAGGCGCAGGGTCGGGCCGACCACGATCACCGAACGACCGGAGTAGTCAACGCGCTTGCCCAGCAGGTTCTGGCGGAAGCGGCCCTGCTTGCCCTTGATCATGTCGGCCAGCGACTTCAGCGCGCGCTTGTTGGTGCCGGTGATGGCACGGCCGCGGCGGCCGTTGTCGAGCAGCGCATCGACCGATTCCTGCAGCATGCGCTTCTCGTTGCGCACGATGATGTCCGGCGCATTGAGCTCGAGCAGCCGCTTCAGACGGTTGTTGCGGTTGATGACGCGGCGGTACAGGTCGTTCAGGTCGGAGGTCGCGAAGCGGCCGCCATCCAGCGGCACCAGCGGACGCAGATCCGGCGGCAGCACGGGAAGAACGGTCAGCACCATCCACTCCGGCTTGTTGCCGGATTCCAGGAACGCCTCGATCAGCTTGACGCGCTTGGTCAGCCGCTTCAGCTTGGTCTCGGAATTGGTGGAGGCGATCTCTTCCTTCAGGCGGATGACTTCGCCCGGCAGGTCGAGCGACTTCAGCAGGTGGAATACCGCCTCGGCACCCATCCGCGCGTCGAACTCGTCGCCGTGTTCCTCGGTCGCCTCCAGGTACTGGTCCTCGCTGAGCAGCTGGCCGCGCTCCAGCGCGGTCATGCCCGGGTCGATCACCACGAAGGCCTCAAAGTACAGGATGCGCTCGATGTCGCGCAGGGTCATGTCCAGCATCAGGCCGATGCGCGAGGGCAGCGACTTGAGAAACCAGATGTGGGCGGTCGGGCTGGCCAGCTCGATATGGCCCATGCGCTCGCGACGCACCTTGGCCAGCGTCACTTCCGTGCCGCACTTCTCGCAGACCACGCC
Organism: Rhodanobacter sp. UC4452_H20; assembly: GCF_052978205.1. The sequence goes on from NZ_CM129662.1 coordinate 1,742,341, forward strand.
GCGGTGCTTCATGCGCTTGTACTTGCCGCACAGGCACTCGTAGTCCTTCACCGGACCGAAGATGGCCGCGCAGAACAGGCCGTCACGCTCCGGCTTGAAGGTACGGTAGTTGATCGTCTCCGGCTTCTTCACTTCACCGTACGACCACGAGCGGATCAGCTCCGGCGACGCGAGCGCAATCTTGATCGCGTCGAAATCCGGCGTCGCACGCTGCTGGTTGAAGAGGTTGAGCAAGTCTTTCATTTGAATCTCCGGTCGGAGCAAATTCTTGGGTCGAGGTCCGCAGTTCGAACAAGATCAGGTTCGCCGGATCCGGGGCCGGGACCGGGTTTGCTTTTGCAAATCCCGGCTTTTAACAGACGAATGTCTGGTAATCCCGTATCCCGAACCCCGTCGATCACTTGACCTCTTCCAGGTCGATGTTGATGGCGAGCGAGCGGATTTCCTTCACCAGCACATTGAAGGACTCCGGCATGCCTGCCGACATCTCGTGGTTGCCGTCGACGATGTTCTTGTACATCTGGTTGCGGCCCTGCACGTCATCGGACTTCACCGTCAGCATTTCCTGCAGGGTGTAGGCCGCGCCGTAGGCTTCCAGCGCCCAGACTTCCATTTCGCCGAAGCGCTGGCCGCCGAACTGCGCCTTGCCGCCCAGCGGCTGCTGGGTGACCAGCGAGTACGGGCCGGTGGAGCGTGCGTGCATCTTGTCGTCAACCAGGTGGTTGAGCTTCAGGTAATGCATGTAGCCCACGGTGACCGGGCGATCGAACGCCTCGCCGGTGCGACCGTCGTACAGCGTGGTCTGGCCCGACTCGGGCAGATCCGCCAGCTTCAGCATCGCCTTGATCTCGGTCTCCTCGGCGCCGTCGAACACCGGCGTCGCCATCGGCACGCCTTCCTGCAGGTTGGTGGCGAGCGCCAGGATCTCCTTGTCGGTGAGCGACTTCAGGTCGACGTGCTGCACCGCGCCGGCGACGTGGGTGTTGTAGATCTGGTCGAGGAACTTGCGGATCTCGACCACCTTCTCCTGCGCCTCGAGCATCTTCTGGATCTTCTTGCCCAGGCCCTTGGCGGCCCAGCCCAGATGCACTTCCAGAATCTGGCCGATGTTCATGCGCGAAGGCACGCCCAGCGGGTTGAGGCAGATATCCACCGCCTCGCCGTTGGCCATGTACGGCATGTCCTCGACTGGCACCACGTTGGAAACCACGCCCTTGTTGCCGTGGCGGCCGGCCATCTTGTCGCCCGGCTGGATGCGGCGCTTCACGGCCAGGAACACCTTGACCATCTTCAGCACGCCCGGCGCGAGGTCGTCGCCCTGGGTGATCTTGCCCTGCTTCTCCTTGAAGCGCTTGTCGAACTCTTCCTTGTGGCGCTTGATCTGGTCGGCGGCACGCTCGAGGAACTCGGTGACGTCCTCGTCCTTGACGTTGATCTTGAACCAGTCGTCCTTCTTCAGGCCGTCGAGGTAGGCGTCGGTGATCTCGGTGCCGCGCTTGAGGCCGCCCGGACCGCTCTGTGCGGTCTTGCCGACCAGCTGGGTGCGCATGCGGCTGTAGATCGCGCCTTCCAGGATGCGGAACTGGTCGTCCAGATCCTTGCGCACCCGCTTGACCTCGGTTTCCTCGATCTGCTTGGCGCGCTTGTCCTTCTCGATGCCGTCACGGGTGAACACCTGCACGTCAATGACGGTGCCGTCCATGCCCGGCGGCACGCGCAGCGAGCTGTCCTTCACGTCGGATGCCTTCTCGCCGAAGATCGCGCGCAGCAGCTTCTCTTCCGGGGTCAGCTGGCTCTCGCCTTTCGGCGTGACCTTGCCGACCATGATGTCGCCGGCCTTCACCTCGGCACCGATGTAGACGATGCCCGACTCGTCCAGGCGCGCCAGCGCCTGCTCGCCCACGTTCGGGATGTCGGCGGTGATTTCCTCGGCGCCCAGCTTGGTGTCGCGCGCGATGCAGGACAGCTCCTCGATGTGGATCGAGGTGTAGCGGTCTTCCTGCACGACACGCTCGGAGAGCAGGATCGAGTCTTCGAAGTTGTAGCCGTTCCACGGCATGAACGCGATCAGCATGTTCTGGCCGAGCGCGAGCTCGCCCAGGTCGGTCGACGAGCCGTCGGCCAGCGTGTCGCCCTTTGCCACCACGTCACCGACGTTGACCAGCGGACGCTGGTTGAGGTTGGTGTTCTGGTTGGAGCGGGTGTACTTGGTCAGCGTGTAGATGTCGACGCCGGCGTCGTTGTCGCCCACCTCGTCCTCGTTCACGCGCACCACGATGCGCGCCGCGTCGACCTGGTCGATCACGCCGCCGCGCTTGGCCGAGACGATGACGCCGGAGTCGCGCGCCACGGCGCGCTCGACGCCGGTGCCGACCAGCGGGGTCTGCGAACGCAGGGTCGGTACCGCCTGACGCTGCATGTTCGCGCCCATCAGTGCGCGGTTCGCGTCGTCGTGCTCCAGGAACGGCACCAGCGCCGCGGCGACCGACACGGTCTGCATCGGCGAGACGTCCATGTAGTCCACTTCGGACGCCGGGCGCAGCTCGGATTCACCGCGGAAGCGGCAGGACACGAAGTCCTCGATGAAGGCGCCATGCTTGTCCAGCGGCGAGTTCGCCTGCGCGATCACGTGGTCGCCCTCCTCGATCGCCGACAGGTAATCGACCGTGTCGGTGACCTTGCCGCCGGCCACCTTGCGGTACGGCGTCTCGAGGAAGCCGTAGGCGTTGGTGCGCGCGTAAACGGCCAGCGAGTTGATCAGGCCGATGTTCGGGCCTTCCGGCGTTTCGATGGTGCAGACGCGGCCGTAATGGGTCGGATGCACGTCGCGCACCTCGAAGCCAGCGCGTTCGCGGGTAAGGCCACCCGGCCCGAGCGCGGAGACGCGGCGCTTGTGGGTGACTTCCGACAGCGGGTTGTTCTGGTCCATGAACTGCGACAGCTGCGAGGAACCGAAGAACTCCTTCACCGCCGCCGCGACCGGCTTGGCATTGATCAGGTCCTGCGGGGTCAGGCCATCGGCTTCGGCCAGGCTGAGGCGTTCGCGAACCGCACGCTCCACGCGCACCAGGCCGATGCGGAAGGTGTTCTCCGCCATTTCGCCCACCGAACGCACGCGGCGGTTGCCCAGGTGGTCGATGTCGTCCACGGTGCCGTGGCCGTTCTTGATGTCGATCAGCACCTTCAGCACGTCGAGGATGTCGGAGCTCTCGCCCTGCTCGGCGACCAGTCGCTGCGACTCCTCTTCCTTGCGCTCGCTGAAGTACTTGTAGTCGTACAGCACGCCCGGGCCGAGGATTTCCTTGCGGCCCACGCGGCGGTTGAACTTCATCCGGCCCACGCTCGACAGGTCGTAACGGTCGAAGGTGAAGAACAGGTTGAAGAACAGGTTCTGCGCGGCGTCCTTGGTCGGCGGCTCGCCCGGACGCATCATGCGGTAGATCTCCACCAGCGCCTCCAGCGGCGTCGTGGTGTTGTCGATGCGCAGGGTGTGCGAGATGTAGGCGCCGCGGTCCAGGTCGTTGACGTACAACGTCGGCACGATCTCGATGCCGGCCTTGCGGAAGTTCTCCAACTGCTCGGCGGTGATCTCGTCGTTCGCCGAGGCCAGCAGCTCGCCGGTCTTGCTGTCGACGATGTCCTTCGCCACGATGCGGCCGACCGGATAGTCATCCGGTACTTCCAGCGCGGTGATGTTCTCGGCCGCCAGCTGGCGCACGTGGCGCGCGGTGATGCGCTTGCCGGCTTCCACCAGCACCTTGCCGCCGATGGCCAGGTCGAAGCTCAGCGTCTCGCCGCGAAGGCGCTCGGCAACCAGCTCCAGCGTGGTGCCGCCCTTCTTGCCCAGGTGGAACACGTTGTGCTCGAAGAAGATGCCCAGCATCTCTTCGTTGTTGTAGCCGAGCGCACGCAGCAGCACCGTCACCGGCAACTTGCGGCGACGATCGATGCGGGTGAACAGCGCGTCCTTCGGGTCGAACTCGAAGTCCAGCCATGAGCCGCGGTAGGGGATCACGCGAGCCGAGAACAGCAGCTTGCCCGAGCTGTGCGTCTTGCCGCGGTCGTGGTCGAAGAACACGCCCGGCGAACGATGCAGCTGCGAGACGATCACGCGCTCGGTGCCGTTGATGATGAAGGTGCCGGTGTCGGTCATGAGCGGAATCTCGCCCATGTAGACCTCCTGCTCCTTGATGTACTTGACCACCTTCTTGGAGGCCGGGCTGTCCTTGTCGTAGATGACCAGACGCACGGTGGTGCGCAGCGGCGCGCCGAAGGTCATGCCGCGGTTGCGGCATTCGCGCTCGTCGAACGCCGGCTCGCCGAGGCGGTAGTCGACATACTCGAGTGCGGCATTGCCCGAATAGCTGGAGATCGGGAACACCGACTTCAACGCGGCATGCAAACCCTTCTCGCCGCGTTGCTTCGGCGCGACGTGCTCCTGCAGGAACTCACGGTAGGAATCGGTCTGGATGGTCAGCAGGTTGGGCACGCCCAGTACGGGCGGACGCTTGCCAAAGTCTTTGCGGATGCGTTTCTTCTCGGTAAACGAGTAGGCCATGATCGGTAGCGCCTCGGTTCGCAGTGACGCCGGCGGTGCACACACCGGCTGAAGGGATGATTTGTCTTTGCCGGACGGCCAACGCCATCCGGGCCGGGGATTCGGGAATCGAGAATGGGGAATCGGTCAAGGCCCGAAGGCCGTTACTGACGATTCGCCATTCTCCATTCCCCATTCCCGTTCAAACGGGCAAAGCCCGGGAGCTTTCGCTCCCAGGCTCGCTTGACATCAAGTCGAAGCAGCGGCGTACAAACGCCGATTACTTCAATTCGACGGTGGCGCCGGCAGCTTCCAGATCCTTCTTGAACTTGTCGGCGTCTTCCTTCGACACGGCTTCCTTCAGGACGCCGCCGGCCTCGGTGAGGTCCTTGGCTTCCTTCAGGCCCAGGCCGGTGATCGCGCGGACAGCCTTGATCACGTCGACCTTCTTGGCACCGGCGCTCTTCAGGATCACGTCGAACTCGGTCTGCGCTTCGGCAGCCGGGCCGGCAGCAGCCGGGCCGGCAGCGACCATCACCGGGGCGGCGGCGGTCACGCCAAACTTCTCTTCGATCGCCTTCACCAGGTCCATCACTTCCATCAGCGACTTGGCGGCGACGGCTTCAACGATCTGTTCGTTGGTCAGGGACATTGCATTTACCTCTGGATATATTTCGGTTCGGTTTGATGAGACGCAGATCGATCAGGCCGGTTCGGCTTCAGCCGGGGCTTCGGCGGCGACTTCGCCACCACCCTGCTGGTCGGCCACCGCCTTGACGACGCGGGCGAACATCGTGGCCGGCTCGGCCAGCACGCGGGCCAGCATGGCCAGCGCCTGTTCGCGGGTCGGCAGCGAGGCCAGCACGTCGACGTGCGAGGCCGGCAGCAGCTTGCCTTCGACCGAGACGAGCTTCGCCTGCAGCTTGTCGTTGTCCTTGGCGAACTCCTTGATCAGACGCCCGGCAGCGCCGGGTTCTTCCGTCGAGAATGCGTACAGCAGCGGACCGACCAGGGCGTCCTTGACGACCTCGAACTCGGTACCGGCCACGGCGCGCGACGCCAGCGTGTTCTTGACGACTCGCAAGTACACACCGGATTCGCGGGCCTTCTTGCGCATCGCGGTCATCTGAGCGACCGTGGTGCCCGCATACTCGGCAGCGACCAGGGAGTGAGCCTTCGCGGCAACTTCAGCCAGCTCTGCGACTACTTCTTGCTTCTGAGACAGATTGAGAGCCATTGCACTCCTCCAAATGAACTCCGCTCGCGGCTCCTGCCGCTTGCGGTCCTGGGCGACGCCGTCCCTGGCGCCGGGGACACCTCGTGCCCCGGGTGTTGGCCTTTCCAGAACTGAACAACGAACCGTTCCAGTAGGGGCAGCACCATCTGCGCAGGCCGGATCGTGGCGACTCCGATTAAGCAACCCCGTTGGCGACGCGGCGATTCCCTGCCAGGTTCGAGCTCCCTGCCCGTCGTCGTCGCGCGTTGGTTGCGCCTGCGGTCTTTGACAGCGATCCCGGCTTCGCGAACGGGCCGGGACTGCCCTCAAAAACTGCCCGCGTCGACTTCGAGGTCGACGCGGGGCTTGATTACTTGGCGGCGATCGTCAGCGACGAGGTATCGACGGCAACGCCGACGCCCATCGTGCTGGACAACGCCACTTTCTGCAGGAACACGCCCTTGGCCGTCGACGGCTTGGCCTTGATCACATCGGCGATCAGCGCGTTGAGGTTGTCCGCCAGCTGGGCGGCCTCGAAGCTGGCCTTGCCGATGGTGGCGTGGACGATGCCAGCCTTGTCGTTGCGGAACTTCACCTGGCCGGCCTTGGCGTTCTTCACCGCGGTGGCGACGTCGGCGGTGACCGAGCCGTCCTTCGGGTTCGGCATCAGGCCGCGCGGGCCGAGCAACTGGCCGAGCTTGCCGACCACGCGCATCGCGTCCGGCGTGGCGATCACGCGACCGAAGTCGAGATCACCGCCCTGCATGCGCTCGGCCAGGTCGTCCATGCCGACCGCGTCGGCACCGGCGGCCTTGGCCGCCTCGGCCTTCTCGCCAGGCGGGCAGAACACGGCGACCTTGACGGTCTTGCCGGTGCCATGCGGCAGCAGCGAGGAGCCACGCACGCCCTGGTCCGACTTCTTTGCGTCGATACCCAGGCGCACCGCCACGTCCACCGACTCGGCGAACTTCGCCTTGGCGTTGTCCTTGACGATCTTCAGGGCCTCTTCCAGGCCGTAGAACTTGCCCGGCTGCACCGCGGCCTGCGCGGCTTTCATGCGCTTCGTGAGCTTTGCCATGTCTTAACCCTCCACCACAAGGCCCATGCTGCGGGCGCTACCGGCAATGGTGCGCACCGCGGCGTCGAGATCGGCAGCCGTCAGATCCGGCTCCTTCTGCTTGGCAATGTCTTCCAGCTGCTTGCGGGTGACCTTGCCGACCTTGTCGGTGTTCGGCTTCTGCGAACCCTTGGCGACGCCGGTGGCCTTCTTCAGAAGGATGGTGGCGGGCGGGGTCTTGGTGATGAAGGTGAAGCTGCGGTCGGAATAGGCCGTGATGATGGTCGGGATCGGCAGACCCGGCTCCAGCTTCTGCGTGGCGGCATTGAACGCCTTGCAGAACTCCATGATGTTCAGGCCGCGCTGACCGAGGGCGGGACCGACCGGCGGCGAGGGGTTGGCCTGACCGGCCTTGACCTGCAGCTTGATGTAACCGACAACTTTCTTTGCCATGGGATTTTCCTCGCGAGTCCAGGCGCCTTGCGGCTCCTCGCTGTTCACCGCTCCGTGGATGGAAGGAAGACCTGCCTCGTGCAGATCCGAAACGCGGACACGCCGGGCCAAAAAGACCCCGCGTGAACCGCGCAGTATAGAGATTTACCGGATCATCAGCAAGCCCCGTGCCAGTTGCGGCACCAAGACCGAAATCGGAAGCGGAGAGTGTCGGCCTGACCGGCGCTACCCTCCCCCGCCAGCGGAGGAAAAGACGAAGATGCCGAGCGAGTGCGCTCCGGGCAATCTTTTCTCTGGACTCAGGCCTTTTCGACCTGACCGAACTCCAGTTCCACCGGGGTCGAACGCCCGAAGATCAACACGGCCACGCGCAGGCGGCTCTTCTCGTAGTTGACTTCCTCGACCACGCCGTTGAAATCGTTGAACGGGCCCTCGGTGACGCGCACCATCTCGCCCGGCTCGAACAGCACCTTCGGCTTGGGCTTCTCGACGCCCTCGCGCACGCGACTGAGAATGGCGTCGGCTTCGCTGTCCTTGATCGGCAACGGGCGATCGGCGGTGCCGCCGATGAACCCCATGACCTTGGGGGTTTCCTTGATCAGGTGCCAGCACTCGTCGTCGATGCGCGGCGCCTTGCCCTCGGTGCTGCACTCGATCTGCACCAGCACGTAGCCGGGGAAGAACTTGCGATCGCTGCGGCGCTTCTGCCCGCCGCGCATCTCGATGACTTCCTCGGTCGGCACCAGCACTTCGCCGAACTTCTCTTCCATCCCGGCGCGCTTGATGCGCTCCTCGAGAGAACGCTTGACCTGGTTCTCGAAGCCCGAATAGGCGTGCACCACGTACCAGCGCTTGCTCATGCTCATCTCAACCACCCAGCTTCAACAGCCAGTCGAGGATGACCGACTTCAGGATCAGGTCGATCAACCCCAGCAGCAGCGACAGGACGATCACTACCAGCAGGATGACGCCGGTCGTCTTGATCGTCTCGTCGCGCGTGGGCCAGACCACCTTGCGCATCTCGAACTGCGATTCGGCCAGGAAATTCCTGACCCGCCGCCCCAGCCCGGTGAACGCGGCGATCGCCACGGCGATCACCAGCGCGGCGAGCACGCCCAGCAGGCGCATCGACACGGGGACGCTGCCGTCACGACCGAACCAGGAATAGGCAAAGATGCCCGCTGCCAGCACCAGCCCCGCCAGTATCAGCTTGCCGATGTCGCCAGCGTTGGTGCCCTTGGGCTGTTCTGCCTTGGTAATCATGTGCGCTTGTCGAGTGGCGGCAGCACGCCGAGCCTTGCGGTCGACCCTGCCATCGTCACCCGTCCGAATCCTCGGGAAAAGTGGCACGCCAGGAGGGACTTGAACCCCCAACCTGCGGTTTTGGAGACCGCTGCTCTGCCAATTGAGCTACTGGCGTAAAAACGGGAACAGGGAATAGAGAATCGGGAATGGTAAACGATCCGGAGCGTGTCGTGCTTCGCTCCAGCGATTCCCGATTCCCGATTCCCTACTCCCGATGTATTTTACTTGATGACCTTGGCCACCACGCCGGCGCCGACGGTGCGGCCGCCTTCGCGGATGGCGAAACGCAGGCCTTCGTCCATCGCGATCGGGTGGATCAGGCTCACCACCATCTTCACGTTGTCGCCCGGCATCACCATTTCCACGCCTTCCGGCAGGGTCACGGCACCGGTCACGTCGGTCGTGCGGAAGTAGAACTGCGGGCGGTAGCCCTTGAAGAACGGCGTGTGACGGCCACCCTCGTCCTTCGACAGCACATACACTTCGGCCTCGAAATCCGTGTGCGGGGTGATCGTGCCCGGCTTGGCCAGCACCTGGCCACGCTCCACGTCGTCGCGCTTCAGGCCGCGCAGCAGCAGGCCGGCATTGTCGCCCGCCTGGCCCTGGTCCAGCAGCTTGCGGAACATCTCCACGCCGGTGACCGTGGTCTTCTGCGTGTCGCGGATGCCGACCACTTCGATTTCGTCGCCCACCTTGATCACGCCGCGCTCGATACGACCGGTCACCACGGTGCCGCGGCCGGAGATCGAGAACACGTCTTCCACCGGCATCAGGAACGGCTTGTCGATCGTGCGCACCGGCTCGGGGATGTAGCTGTCCAGCGCGTCCACCAGCTTGATGATCGCCGGCACGCCGATTTCGCTCTGGTCGCCTTCCAGCGCCTTCAGCGCCGAACCATGGATGATCGGGGTGTCGTCGCCCGGGAAGTCGTACTTGCTCAGCAGCTCGCGCACTTCCATCTCGACCAGTTCGAGCAGCTCGGCGTCATCGACCATGTCCGCCTTGTTCAGGAACACCACGATGTACGGCACGCCGACCTGGCGCGACAGCAGGATGTGCTCGCGCGTCTGCGGCATCGGGCCGTCCGCGGCCGAGCACACCAGGATCGCGCCGTCCATCTGCGCCGCACCGGTGATCATGTTCTTCACGTAGTCCGCGTGGCCGGGGCAGTCGACGTGCGCGTAGTGACGGGTCGGTGACTCGTATTCCACGTGCGCGGTCGAGATCGTGATGCCGCGCGCCTTCTCTTCCGGCGCCGCGTCGATCGCGCTGTAGTCCTTGAATTCTCCACCGAAACGCTCGGCACCGACCTTCGTCAGCGCCGCCGTCAGCGTCGTCTTGCCGTGATCCACGTGACCAATCGTGCCGACGTTGACGTGCGGCTTGGTGCGTTCGAATTTACCCTTTGCCATGCGCGCTAAACCCCGATGGAGTCAATCAATTGTAGAAAAGAACAGCCCGTTTACGGGCTGGCCGTGAAGGCCGGAAGCTGGTGCTCATGACAGGAATCGAACCTGTGACCTCTTCCTTACCAAGGAAGTGCTCTACCGACTGAGCTACATGAGCGTGTATTTCAGCCGTCCTCCATGACGGCAAAGACAAGACCGACATCCTGTCGGACTCTTCATAACTTCAGCCATCCTCCATGATGACGAAGAACAGACCGGCGTCCTGCCGGATGATTCGAAACTTATGCCGCGATCGCGTCGATCAACAGCTTCTGACACTTGCAGTGCAATGGAGCGGGAGACGGGGATCGAACCCGCATCATCAGCTTGGAAGGCTGAGGTTCTACCATTGAACTACTCCCGCCCTGCGCGGAAATCGTGTCTTGCGCGCCGCTTTCGCGTCGCTTGTTGCTGGTGGAGGGAGGTGGATTCGAACCACCGAAGGCGTAAGCCAGCAGATTTACAGTCTGCCCCCGTTGGCCGCTTGGGTATCCCTCCAACAAAGAACGCGTATTGTGTGGATCGTGCCGGGAACTGTCAACACCTCATGGCACGCATATCGCATGTCGGCGCGCCATCCGGCCGTGCCCGTCAGGTGTCGGCAAGGTCTTGCGGATCGACCAACTGCTCCATCCCCCGGGACAACTCGAGCAGTTGCCGGGCCTTGGCCTGCAGGCGCCGGTCGGCCTCGTTGCGCGGCTCCCAGCATGGCACCGGGGTGGGCTTGCCATCGGCGCCGTCCAGCGCCACAAACACCATCACGCAGCTGGTCGCCAGGCGCTGGTCGCCCTTGCGCAAGTCGCTGGCCATCACGTCGACGGCCAGATGCATGCTGCTGCGGCCCGTATGGATCAGGCGCGCCCTCACCGTGACGAGGTCGCCGATCAGGATCGGCGCCACGAACTGGATGCCGCTGACCGAGGCCGTGACGCAATACGCTCCACTCCAGGCAACCGCGCAGGCATAACCGGCCTGGTCGATCCACTTCATCGCCATGCCGCCGTGCACCTTGCCGCCGAAGTTGACGTCGGTGGGCTGGGCGAGAAAACGGAAACTGACTTCCTGCTGTTTTCCGGGCATGGCGGGTCCGCGAAAGCAAGATCGGAAGGGCGATTATGCCCGCTTCACCCACTCACCACGATCGCTACGCCGGCAACCGGCGTCGCCATGCGCGCGCCGAAGCCAGCTAACGTGCCGGCGTCGCGGCCGGCACGGCATCGCCGTGCAACTCAAGCTTGCCGTCGCGCACGTCAGCGGTGACCTCGAACGCCGGGCGTTGCACGCTCAGATCGCGCAGGTCGATCCGACTGTGCGGGCCGATGCCGGTCACGCGAATGCCCCGATAGTCCAGCGGCTGGCCGGCAACGACCCGCGCCGGCGGACCCGCGGGGCGCACCAGCCAGGCGAAACCGTCGTTCAGGGTGACCAGATGCCCTTGTCCATCGGCCTCCACGCACAACGCGGCATCCTCATCCACGCCCAGGCCGATCACGTCGGCATGCCCCTCGTGGCGCAACCGGGCGATGAACGCAACCAACCGGCCCAGCCGCTTGCGCGCATGGAAGTGGGTGTCGGTGATGACGTGCCGCAGGTACGGCAGATGCAGGAAACCTTCGACCACGGTCACCGCCTTGCCCAGCGGATCGGCCAGCGCTTCATCCGAGGTGATGCTGCCGCCGTCCAGCGCGCCATAGGCAAAGCGGCCGAGGATCGCCAGGCCGGCACTGGTGCCGCCCAGCGGCTTGCCCTGCGCCACATGGCGTTCCAGCAAGGCGTTCAACGGCGTGCCTTTCCAGAACCGCACATAGTTGGCCTGGTCGCCGCCGGCGATGAAGATGCCGTCGGCCGAACGCACGATCTCCAGCACGCGCGGATCGCTGGCCGCCGCGCGGTCGTGGAACACCAGGGTCTGCACCGAGGCCACGCCGCCGATGTCTTCGTACAGCTCCTTCTGCAATTCATCGGCACCGGAGGCGCGCAGGACCACGAAATGCCCGTGCCCGCCCCTGGCGGCGAACCATGCGAACGCCGCCGGCGGCCAGTCACCACCGCCCATCAGCAGCAGCGCCGGCTCGGTGGTTCCGGGGCGCGCGGCGTCGAGCTTGCCGATCCGGTAATAGTCGTAGCCTGCACCCGACGGCTTGGCCACGCTGCCGGGCCCGAAGCCCGCCAACAGCAGGCAGCACGCCAGCCACAGCCAGCGGAAAGTTGGTCGGAACGTTTTCATCGGCACTTCCCCGGGCCATGACAGAGCGGGCGCATGCCCGTCCGTGGTTATCGTCCGGGACGAGCGGCCCGCGGATATCCCCCACGTTCGCCCCGCTGTCCAGCCGCCCCGGATTGGCGCTAAGGTCGCCACGTGGACAATTCCCTCAACAGCTGGTTTGCCCGCGAAATCCTCGTCCACGAGGGCGCCCTGATGCGCTATCTGCGGCGCAGCTGGTTCCGTCGCGAGGAGGTCCACGACCTGCGCCAGGAGATCTACGTTCGCGTCTACGAAGCCGCGGCACGGTCGCGCCCGACCCAACCCAAGTCGTTCATGTTCACCACGGCGCGCCACCTGATGACCGACCGCCTGCGCCGCGAACGGGTGGTCTCGATCGAGGCCGTGGGTGATATCGACGCGTTGAACGTCTCGGTGGACGAGGTCACGCCGGACCGCCGGCTGGACGCACACCAGGAGTTGAAACGCCTCGCCGACGCGTTCGACCGCCTGCCCGACCGCTGCCGCGAGGTGGTCTGGCTGCGCCGCGTCGAGCAGTTGTCGCAGAAACAGGTCGCCGCCCGCATGGGCATCAGCGAGAAGACCGTGGAGAAGCAGATCGCCAAGGGCGCGCGGCTGATCGCTCAGTATGTGCACGGCGATCGCCACGCCCATCGCCACACCCGTGCAGGCGAACAGGAAACCGCCATCGAGCTTGGTCATGACCAGTAGCAGGGAGATCGAACACATCGCCGCGAGCTGGCTGGCCCGACGCGACGGCGAGCACTGGAACGAGCGCGACCAGCGCCGGCTGGACGCGTGGCTGGATGCGTCAACCGCGCACCGGGTGGCCTACGTGCGGCTCGACGCGGCGTGGCAGCAAAGCGGCCGGCTGCAGGCGCTGGGTGCCGGCTGGCGCGCCGGCGGCGTGCCGCCGCGTGGCAGTTGGGCGACGCCGCACACCGGTGCACCTGCGCTGGCGCAACCGCACCCTGCCGCGACTCCGCGCGGCTGGCGGGCAGCCACGCGACGCCGATCCTGGCCGCACGCCCGGCTGCTGGCGGTCGCCGCTTCGCTGCTGGCGGTCGTGACGCTGGCGCTGGCCTGGCATGGGTACGGCGCGGTGGAGCAGGCGTCCTATCGAACCGCCGTCGGCGAGCTGCGCGAGGTGCAACTGGCGGACGGCTCGGTGGCCACGCTCAGCAGCGACAGCCGCATCCGGCTGACCTGGTCGCGCCGCGAACGCCACGTCGATCTCGAGCAAGGCGAGGCGTTCTTCAGCGTGGCCAAGGATCGCGCACGACCGTTCGTGGTCAGCGCCGACGCGCGCCGGGTGATCGCCGTCGGCACACGCTTCGCGGTGCGCCGTGACGTGGCGGATCTGCGCGTGGTGGTCACCCAGGGCCTGGTGCGGCTGGAATCCGACGGTCGTCCCGACGGCCCGCACCAGGCCACCACCCTGTTGCCGGCCGGCAGCGTGGCCATCGCCAGCGACGGCGGCGTGGTCGTGCATTCGGGAACCGTGCAGCAGGCGCAGGAATACCTGAGCTGGCGCAACGGTTTCGTCAGCTTCCACGACACCCCGCTGGCCACCGCCGTGGCCGAGTTCAACCGCTACAACCAGCGCAAGATCGTGATCGACGATGTACGGGTCGGCGCCATGCGCGTGGGCGGCAACTTCCGCTGGTCCAACACCGACGCCTTCGTGCGGCTGCTGACGCGCGGCTTCCCGGTCAAGGCCGCCGCGCGCGGGAACACTATCGTGTTGAGTCCGCGCTGAGCGGAGCGGTGCCTGGGGGGATTTTCCGCGTCCGCTCGTCATGGCATCTACGCGGTGCGCATCGTGCGCGCCTGCCCGGGGAGAACTGCACATGACTCGTTCGCTACGCGGCGCGCTGTTGATCCTTGCTTGCTCGGCACCGGCCCTCGCCGCCGCACAGGCCCCGGCGACGCGGCCGGTCGACATCCCGGCCGGTGACCTGGTCACCGCGCTGGATACGCTGGCCCGCCAGTCCGGCGCGCAGTTCATCTACCAGGCCGACCAGCTGCGCGGACTGCGCACCGCCGGCGTGCGCGGCACGCTGTCGACGGACGAGGCGCTGCGGCGGTTGCTGGCCGGCAGCGGCTTCACCACGCAGCACGACGAGTCCGGCGCGGTAGTGATCGTCAAGGCGGCCCGCCGAACCGCGCCGCCAACCGCACCCGCGCCTGCCGGCAGCGGCTCCGCCGAACCGGACCCGGAACAGGCCACACGGCTGGACGAAGTGCAGGTCACCGGCTCGCGCATTCCGCGGGTGCAGGTCGAGGGCCCGGCGCCAGTCACCGTGGTCACCGCGCAGGAGATCAAGGCCGCCGGCTTCGCCAGCGTGCCCGACGTGATGCGCGCGATCACCCAGAACAGCGGCGAGACGCAGAGCCAGCAATCCTCCAGCGGCGCCGACTTTTCGCCGGGCGCCGAGGAAGTCGACTTGCGCGGGCTCGGCCCCAACCACACCCTGGTACTGGTCAACGGCCGGCGCATCGCCGATTTTCCGCTGCCGTTCAAGGGCCGCAGCAACTTCACCGACATCTCCAACATTCCGATCGGCATGATCGACCGCATCGAGGTGCTCACCGGCAGCGCCTCGGCGGTGTACGGTTCGGATGCGATCTCCGGCGTGGTGAACTTCATCCTGAAGGACCACGCCGACGGCACCACCATCGACCTGCGCTACGGCGACACCACCCGCGGCGGCGGCGCGTCGACCAAGCTGAACTTCTCCACCGGCTTCTCGCAGGGTGACTTCAACCTGGTGTTCGGCGCCGAGCTGATCGACCAGAAGCCGCTGTGGGCCTACGACCGCAAGATCCAGGACTCCACCGCCGACGCGCCCACCGCGCGCTCGCAGGTGCCGCGCCGCACCTTCCTCAACGGCGACTGGAACGACGACTACATCGACCCCGGCCAGGCCACCTGCGACGCGCTGTCGTACCTCAACGGCGGCACCACGGTGTATGCGAACCGGCCGCGCTACGGCAATTTCTGTGGCAGCGCCGAGTCGATCGGCTACGGCACCATCCTCAGCCAGCGCCGCGGCATCAACACCTACACCTCGGCCAACTTCAAGATCAACGACAACCTGAGCTGGTTCGGCGACATGCAGCTGGGCTGGAGCAAGGTCGAGCTGTTCCGCGACGTCGAGCAATGGAACTACCAGGCGCCCGACGGCAACGAGGACGGCTACTTCTACAACGCGCACAGCGGCGGCATCGAGAACTGGTATCGCCAGTTCACGCCCGAGGAAATGGGCGGCCTCGGCCGCGGCATGATCGAGAACACGCAGAAGACCTTCAGCCTCACCACCGGCTTCAAGGGCACGTTCGGCCAGGCCTGGGATTACGAGGCCTCGCTCAGCCACTCGCAGTACAAGGCGCTGATCAGCTGGCCGCAAACCGTCGCCGCGAAGGCCAACGATCTCTACCTCGGCCCGCAACTGGGCGTGGACCCGGACAGCGGCCTGCCGATCTTCGACGCCGATCCCGTCCGCCTGTACACGCCGCTGACCCGCGCCGAGTACGACGCGATCACCGCGCGCACCAACTACCACCCCGAATCGCGCAGCGACACGCTGGCGTTCACCCTGACCAACACCGCCTTGTTCAACCTGCCCGCCGGGCCGGCGGGTTTCGCCGGCGTGGTCGAGTTCGGCAACCAGGCCTACGACCTCAACCCCGACCCGCTGGCCACCCAGTACTACTACTACAGCTGGAAGGATTCCGACGGCCACGGCAGCCGCAACCGCTGGGCTACCGCCGGCGAGCTGCGCCTGCCGCTGCTGGAATCGCTCAACCTCAGCCTGGCCGGCCGCTACGACCAGTACCGCTTCTCCGGCCACAAGACCGGCAAGCTGACCTACAGCACCGGGCTGGAATGGCGCCCGCTCGACAGCCTGCTGCTGCGCGGCTCCTACGGCACCGCGTTCCGTGCGCCGGACCTGCACTACGTCTACGCCGGCATCGGCAACGACGAGACCTCCGGCAACGACTACTACCGCTGCCGCACCGAGGAGCCGGATGAGGACATCACCGACTGCTCGTATTCCGACGAAGGTCTGATCCGCACGCGCCAGGGCAACCGCGACCTGAACTCCGAGACCAGCACCTCCTGGACCGGCGGCTTCGTGTGGTCACCGACGCCGAACCTGGATCTGTCGGTGGACTATTTCAACATCCGCATGCAGAACCAGGTGCAGGACCTCAGCACCGACCGCATCCTGCAACTGGAAGCCGATTGCCGCATCGGCAAGGACGTCAACGGCAATCCGGTCGACCCGAACTCGCCCAGTTGCATCGACGCGGTGGCGCGCGTCACCCGCACCGCTGGTACGGGTCGCTTGTACGGCATCTTTGTCAACCCGATCAACGTCGCCAACGAGCGCACCAGCGGCATCGACGCCAGCGCGCACTACAAGCTGGAAACCGCGATCGGCACCTTCCGTTTCGCCGGCAACTACACCTGGACCCGCAACCACCTGTTCCAGCAATACCCCGGTGACCCGACCCGGGATGAACTGGCGGTCAACAGCGGCTTCGACATCCCGCGTGAAAAGACCAGCGCCAGCATCTCGTGGGAGCGCAAGGCCTGGTCGGCCACCTTGTTCGGCACCCGCCTGGGCCGCCTGCCAAACTCGTGGTCGTACGATCAGGTCGTCGACACCTCGGCCGGCGATCCCGCCTGGGTTCACGCCACTTACCGCTACAACGCCACCTTGCAGTACAAGTTCAGCGACCACGCCCAGCTGTCGCTGGCAGTGGACAACCTGTTCGACAAGATGCCCCCGCGCGACCCCACCTATACGTCGTATCCGTACTACGACATCTCATGGTTCGACGCTGCCGGCCGCAGCTACTTCGTGCAGTTCACCTACAAGTTCGGCGGCAGCGCGCTGTAGGCGACTCTTTGCGGCGAGGTAGGGCGGGCACTGCCCGCCGGCGCTTCAACGCACCCATCGGGAGCGGCGGGCAGTGCCCGCCCTACGCGCCGGTCAGACGTTGAACAGGAAGTGCAGCACGTCGCCGTCCTTGACGATGTATTCCTTGCCTTCCTTGCGCAGACGCCCGGCGGCGGCGGCGCCGGCTTCGCCCTTGTACTGGATGAAGTCGTCGTAGGAGACGGTTTCGGCGCGGATGAAGCCTTTCTCGAAATCGCTGTGGATCACGCCGGCAGCCTGTGGCCCGGTGGCGCCGCGCTTCACCTGCCACGCGCGCACTTCCTTCACGCCGGCGGTGAAATAGGTCTGCAGGTCGAGCAGCTTGTAGCCGGCGCGGATCACCCGGTTCAGGCCCGGCTCGTCCAGGCCCATGTCCTTCAGGAACTCGTCGCGGTCGGCTTCGTCGAGTTGCGCCAGTTCCTCCTCGATGGCCGCACACACCGGCACCACCTCGGCACCCTCGGCGACGGCGCGCTCGCGCACGGCGTCCAGCAACGGGTTGTTCTCGAAGCCGTCGTCGGCGACGTTGGCGATGTACATCAGCGGCTTCAGGGTGAGCAGGAACAGGTCGCGCACCAGCGCCTTCTCTTCCTCGTCCAGGCCGAGGCTGCGCGCGGACTTGCCTTCGTTGAGCCCGGCAGCCAGCTTCTGCAGCACCGGCTTCTTCGCCAACGCATCCTTGTCGTTCGCCTTGGCCGCGCGCTCGGCGCGGTTCAGCGCCTTGTCCACCGACTCCAGGTCGGCCAGCGCCAGCTCGGTGTCGATGGTCTCGATGTCGGCGATCGGATCGACCTTGCCGGCGACGTGGATCACGTCGCCCTCGAAGCAGCGCACCACGTGGGCGATCGCGTCGACCTCGCGGATGTGGGCCAGGAACTTGTTGCCCAGGCCCTCGCCCTTCGACGCGCCGGCGACCAGGCCGGCGATGTCGACGAACTCCACCGCGGTCGGCACCACCTTCTGCGGGTTGACGATCGCCGCCAGCGCATTCAGCCGCGGGTCCGGCACCGGCACCACGCCCACGTTCGGCTCGATCGTGCAGAACGGAAAATTGGCCGCCGCGATGCCGGCCTTGGTCAGCGCGTTGAACAGGGTGGACTTGCCGACGTTGGGCAGTCCGACGATGCCGCATTTGATGCCCATGGATTTGATTCCGGGAATAGGGAATAGGGAATGGGGAATAGGAAAAGCGGGGGTCGGGATGCTCTTGCGACTCCCTATTCCCCATTCCCTATTCCCTCGTCGTGTGCAACTGCTGCATCGCCTTGTCGAACTGCCCATCCACCGCCAGCGGCAGCACGTCCAGGGCGCGCGCGACGCCGTCCAGGATGGCGGTTTCGTCCGTGGCGGAAGGCCGGCCCAGCACCCACGGCGTGACCTGATCCTTGTGGCCGGGGTGGCCGATGCCCACGCGCAAGCGATGGAACTTGCCGTGGCCGAGGTGGCCCATGATGTCGCGCAGGCCGTTCTGCCCACCGTGGCCGCCGTCGAACTTCAGGCGCACGGTACCGGGCGGCAGGTCCAGGTCGTCATGCGCGACCAGACATTGTTCGGGTTCGATCTTGTAATAGCGCAGCGCCGAAACCACGGCGATGCCGCTCTTGTTCATGAAGGTGGCGGGCTTGAGCAGCCAGACCGGTTCGCCGCCAAGGCGCACGCGGCAGCTCTCGCCATGCAGCTTGCCGTCGAAGGCGAACCGCTCGCCCTGGCCGCCGGCAAGGGCGTCCACCAGCCAGAACCCGGCATTGTGCCGGGTTCTGAGGTATTCGGCGCCGGGATTGCCCAGCCCGACGATGAGTTTCAATCCAGCCATTGCGCAGCCAGCCATGCATGGCCCCGCGCCGGTCGGGCGCGGGGCCGCACGACTTACTTCTTGTCGGCAGCCGGCTTGGCGTCGGACTTCGCACCCGGCTTGGCAGCCGCGGCCTTGGTCGCTTCGGCCTCGGCTTCGGCAGCGTCTTCCGCGACATCCGCGGCGCTTTCCTTGACCGCGTTCACGGTCACCACGGCGACGTCGTGGGCTTCACCCAGCAGCAAAGCCGGCAGTTCCACGTTCGCCGGCAGCTTCAGCTGCGACAGGTGGATGATGTCGCCGGCCTGCAGCGCGCCCAGATCCAGCTCGATGAACGCCGGCAGATCCTTCGGCAGGCAGCTGACTTCCACTTCGGTCAGGTTGTGCGAGATCACCACGCCGGACATCTTGCCGGCCGGCGACAGTTCCTTGTTCAGGAAATGCAGCGGCACGTTGGCGCGCAGCCTGGCGTTCTCGTCGATGCGCTGGAAATCCATGTGCATCATCAGCTGCTTGAACGGATGCTTCTGCCAGTCGCGCACCAGCACCTTCTGCACCCTGCCATCGACGTTCAGGTCGAGGATCGAGGAGAAGAACCATTCGTTCTTGGCGGCGAGCAGGATGGTGTTGTGCTCGATCTGGATGCTTTCCGGCGGCTGGCTGCCACCGTAGACGACGGCCGGCACGAAGCTCGCGCGACGCAGGCGGCGGCTCGCACCTTTCCCCTCGTCCTTGCGGCTCTGCGCCTTGATTTCATGAGTCTGGGTCATTGTTTTATTACCTTGGGTTGCGTTTTCCGCCTTGCGACGGATGGGTGACTCTCCCGCGACCAGGAGAGCCCTTGGAGGGGAATAGGGAATGGAGAATTAGGGAATAGGAAAAGCGTGGGTGCGGCTCTTCGATTCCCTATTCCCTACTCCCTATTCCCGGATTCAATCCACGTACAGCGAACTCACCGACTCGCCGAAGGCGATGCGGCGAATGGTTTCAGCCAGCAGTTCGGCGACGGAGAGCTGGCGGATCTTGCTGCAGGCCTGGACTTCGGGGCGCAGCGGCAAGGTGTTGGTGACCACCAGCCGGTCGAGCTGGGAGCCTTCGATGTTGCTGATCGCCGCGCCGGACAGCACCGGATGCACGCAGTAGGCGACCACCTTGCGGGCGCCACGCTCCTTGAGAGCTGCAGCGGCCGCGCACAAGGTGCCGGCGGTATCGACGATGTCGTCGACCATGACGCAGGTCTTGCCTTCGACGTCGCCGATGATGTTCATCACGGTGGAGACGTTGGCGCGCGGACGGCGCTTGTCGATGATCGCCAGGTCGGCGTCGTCCAGCCGCTTGGCGATCGCCCGGGCACGCACCACGCCGCCCACGTCCGGGCTGACCACGATCAGGTCTTCCATGCTGTACTTGCGCCAGATGTCGGCCAGCAGCACCGGTGAGGCGTACACGTTGTCGACCGGGATGTCGAAGAAGCCCTGGATCTGGTCGGCATGCAGGTCCACCGTCAGCACCCGGTCCACGCCCGCGGCGCCGATCATGCGGGCGGCCAGCTTGGCGGTGATCGGCACCCGCGCCGAGCGCGGCCGGCGATCCTGCCGGGCGTAGCCGAAGTACGGGATCACCGCCGTGACGCTGGCCGCCGAGGCGCGCTTGAGCGCGTCGGTGAGCGCCAGCAGCTCGAACAGGTTCACCGCGCTGGGCGCACCGGTCGGCTGGATCACGAACACTTCCTGACGGCGCACGTTCTCCTCGATCTCGATCTGCACCTCGCCGTCGCTGAAGGTGCCGACCAGGGCCTTGCCCAGCGGCACGCCCAGGCGGTGGGCGACATCCTCGGCCAATGCGCGATGCGCATTGCCGGTGAACAGCATCATCGGGGTGGACGTGTCCACGGTGCTACCTCGAAAACTCAGCCAACAATGAAGTGGCTGGGGCGGCAGGATTCGAACCTGCGAATGCGGGAATCAAAATCCCGTGCCTTAACCAGCTTGGCGACGCCCCAGTGTCTTGGTGTATTCGGTCGTGCCTTTGCCTGAAATCCGTCAACTTGCGCGTTGCCGCGCCAGCGCCTGATGCAGCGGCGAGACATCCATCCCGCTCGCCACGTGTACCCTGAATGTCGCCGGACAACGTTCTGCGATGGCGTGGGCACGCGCGAGCGAGCGCAGCTCCAGGAACACGCAGCCGCCGGTACCCGAAAGCCTCGCCGTGCCGAAACCGCCCAGCCACGCCAGCGCCGCCGCGACCCGCGGGTAACGCGCCCGCACGACCGGCTCGAAGGCGTTCTCGACCGTTGCGCCGGAAACAAAGGACGAAATTGTCGCCCGCGGCGCATTTCGTGTCAATTCAGGCGCTTGAAAGAGCGCTGCAGTAGGCACCTGCTCGCGCGGGTCGAGCACCACGTAATGCCTTCGCGGCAGATGGATCGGACTGAGCCGCTCGCCGACACCCTCGGCCCAGGCCGAACGCCCGCGCACGAATACCGGCACGTCGGCACCGAGCTGGCCGCCCAGCGCGGCCAGGCTGTCCTCGTCCAGATCCAGCCGCCACAGGTGATTGAGCGCCACCAGCACGGTGGCCGCGTCGGAACTGCCGCCGCCGAGGCCGCCGCCCATCGGGATGCGCTTGTCGACGGCGAGATCCGCGCCCAGCGCACAACCGGCATGCTGCTGCAGCAAGCAGGCCGCGCGCACGACCAGGTCGTCCGACTCGGCCACCCCCCGCGCGCCGTTCAGGCGCTTCACTTCGCCATCGTCGCGCACTCGCAGGCGCACTTCGTCACCCCAGTCCAGCAGGCGGAACACGGTCTGCAGTTCGTGGTAGCCGTCGGCACGGCGACCGGTGATGCGCAGGAACAGGTTCAGCTTGGCCGGCGCGGGCCATGCGGTCCATTCACCGCGCGCCGGCGTGGCCAGCGGGCGGCTCATGAAGACGCGCAGGTCGTCGGGAAAACCGTGCTCGCGATCGCGCTGGCGGGCGTTGGCGAACGCCGGGGCGTTCTTGTCGACCACCGCGAAACCATGCCGTGCGTAGAACGGCGCGTTCCACGGCACGTCGGCAAGGGTGCCCAGATCCACCCGCCGATAGCCCGCCTCGCGCGCCCAGTTGCAGGCGTGTTCGAGCAGGGCCGCGCCGATGCCGCGGCGACCATGCCCGGGCAGCACGTCGATCTCGGCGACGCCGATCGCACCGTCGCCCGGCTCCTCGTCCAGCCAGATGAAGCCGAGCGGATCGCCCGCTTCATCCGGCGCCACCCAGACCAGGCCGCGCTCGACAGCCTGCCGCAGCAGTTCGACCGGCATCGACACCGCCGCGTACGCCGGCCACGCCGGATGGCCGCGAAACATCTGCACGGCCTTGCGTTCGATCGCACACAGGGCGGCGACATGGCCCGGCTGGGCACGGTCGATGTGGACGTTCATGGATGGCAGCGGCGCACCGTCGGCAGGGCGCAAAGCCTAACCCAACCGATGGCGCTTACCGAAACTGCCAGGATTCGATCGACAGCCGCACCTTGTACGGCGGTCGCGCGGCGTAGACCTTGGTCGGCAACGGCGGATCGCGGGTTTCGTCCCAGCTGCGGTATTCCACCGACCAGCCGTCCTGCCGCAGCAGCGACGGCAGCCGGTTTTCGCCGAAGCGGATTTCCGCCGGGCCGCCAGCGGCACGCAGGCCCAGCACCCACGCGCGCAACTCGCGCAGCGGCACTTCCCAGCCCAGTGCCTTGCGCATCAGCGCCTCGGCGTCGTTGCCGCGCAGCGGCCCGCCGTCCAGCCCTTCGAGCAAGGCATCGTGCGCATCGCCGCTGAGCCGGAAACTCTTGCCGGTCACCGGCGCGCGCAGCACGAACTCGTAACGCGCGCCGTCCTGGCTCCAGCTGAAGCTGCCGCTGCCGCCTTCGTGGCCATCCGATACACCCAGCCGGCCTTGCAGCGACCAGTGCCCGGCGTCGGACAGCGCGTGTTCGCGCGCGCGCTGGGCGGCAAGCAGGCCGGCGTCGCCGGGCATGCGTACCGCCGGCGCGCAGGCAGTCAGCAGCAACGGCAGCAGCAATGCCGCGCCGTACGCGGTGATCCGGCTCAAGGATGCGCTCCGACCGGCAGCAGGCGCTTCAGGGCATCGCGCAGGGCGAGGCTGTGCGGGTCGAGCTTGCGCACCTCGTCGAACACCTGCTGCGCATCGTGGCGACGGCCCTGCTTCCACAGCACTTCGCCCAGATGCACGCCGACATCGGCGTCCTTGCGCGCCAGCCAGGCGCCGCGCAGGGTTTGCTCGGCCTGCGCCAGATGGCCGAGGCGATATTGCAGCCAACCCCACGAATCGGCGATGGCCGGATCGTCGGGCTTGGCCGCGCGCGCGACCTGCAGCAGCTTCTTCGCCTCGGCCAGGTCGCGATTGGCGTCGGCCAGGGTGTAGCCCAGCGCGTTGCTGGCGTCGATGTCGCCGGGCTTGATCTTCAGCAGGTGCTGGAAATCCTTCACCGCCAGGTCGATCTGGCCGGCTTGGGCATAGGCCAGGCCGCGACCGTAGAGCAGGCCGGGATCGTCGGGCATCACCTGCAGGGCGCGGCCGAACGCGGTTTCCGCCTGCGCGTAGTCCTGCTCGCGCAGGTACAGCTCGGCATCGGCCTGCAAGGCCTGACTCAGTTGCTCGGGCTGTTCGAGGTAGTCGATTTCCAGCTGGGCGAGCAACTGATGCGCCTGTTCGTGCTTGCCCTGCGTGTGCAGGATCAGCGCACTGCGTATCGCGGCGTCGAACGCATGCGGATCGTCGTCGCCGACCTGCTCGTACCAGTCCAGCGCCTCGGCCTCGCGATGCTGCATCTCGGCCAGCTGACCGAGCAGGTAGCTGCTCTGCACGCGCACGTCGGGCGCGGCCTGCTGCAACTGGCGGTACAGCGTGGCCAGGGCCTTCGCGTCCTGGTGGCGGGCGGCCAGCCCCGCGCGCATGGCGTAGGTGTCGGCGTTCTGCGTGCCGTGCGCGAGCAGCCGGCGGGCGGCCGCGTCGTCACCCGACGCGCTGAGCAGGCCGGCGTAGGCCAGGCGCAGGCGCGTATCGGACGGTGCCTGTGCCAGCGCCTTGCGCAACAGTTCCTGCGCGCCGGCACGGTCGCCGTCCTTGGCTTTCATTTGCGCGGCCCAGGCGTAGGTCTCGGCGTTGTGGAAGCGCTGCACCGCCGCCGTGGCGATCTGCTGCGCATAGGCATGGCGGCCGAGCTTGTCGCCCAGTTCGCTCATCGCCAGCCAGGCCTTGGGGTCGGCCGGCAATCGCGCAGGCACGGCCAGCGCCTCCAACAGGCGCGCCGCCTGCGCCTGGTCGCGCGCGCCCAGCAGCACGCGGCCGAACTGGCGCCAGGCATCCTTGTCGCCGCTGGTGACCAGGCGTTCCAGCTGCTGTTCCGCCTCGGTCGCATTGCCCTGGTCGAGTGCCAGCTCGGCGCGCGCGCGGGCAATGGATGCGGGCTTGGCGCCCAAGACCTGCCAGCGGTCCAGCGCGCGGCCGGCCGCCTCGCCGTGATGCACGGCGATGGCCAGCTCCGCTGCCCGCTCGGCAACGGCGGGATCGGTGCTGAGGGCCATCGCCTTGTCGTAATGAGCCGACGCGGCGGGCAGATCGGTGTTTCCCAACGCCATTTCGCCGGCCAGCAACTGGGCCAGCAAGTCGTGGTCGGCATCCGGCGTGGCCACCACCAGGTGCGCCAGCGGCTGCGGCGTCGGCGCGGCCTGCGGACGCAGCGGCGCCGTGGTGCAGGCGCCCAGCGCGAGCGCCATTGCGGCCAGTGCCGTAAAATGCCGCAGTTGCTTGAACTTGTTCGACCCGCTCCGCACACTGTTCTCCGTCAACCGACCTGCTGCAGCCGTATCCGCGATGATCGGCGCTCGCGCCAAGCTTAGCCTACGCCGCCAAACTCCTGCCGCCGAGATATCCGCCATCCCATGCCACTGATCGCCCTCGGGCTCAATCACCTCACCGCGCCGGTCAGCCTGCGCGAGCAGGTGGCGTTCGATGAGGACGCCGCCAGCGCAGCGCTGCGCGAGCTGGCCAGCGAGCCGGGCATCGAGGAGGCGATGATCCTGTCCACCTGCAACCGCACCGAGCTGTACGTGGGCGTGGCCGAAGGTGCCGAGGACATCCCGCAGGTGTGGTTGAACCGTCATCATCATCTGACCCCCGGCAAACTCGATGAGTTCCTTTATCGGCATGAGGAACGCGATGCGGTACGCCACGTGTTCCGCGTCGCCACCGGGCTGGATTCGATGGTGCTGGGCGAGCCGCAGATCCTGGGTCAGGTGAAGGACGCCTACCAGCAGGCGCGCCTGGCGCATGCGCTGAAGGCGCCCATGGATCGCCTGCTGCAGCACACCTTCGCGGTGGCCAAGCGGGTGCGCACCGACACCCGCATCGGCGCGCACACGGTGTCGGTGGCATTCACCGCGGTGCGCCTGGCCGAGCAGGTATTCACCGACCTGGAACAGGCCTGCATACTGCTGATCGGCGCCGGCGACACCATCGAGCTGGCCGCGCGCCACCTGACCGAACGCCACGCCCGCCGCCTGATCGTGGCCAACCGCACGCTGGAAACCGCGCAGGATCTGGCCGGCCGCTACGGCGGCTACGCGGTGGCACTGGCCGACCTGCCGCAACACCTGGCCGAGGCGGACATCGTGATCTCCTCCACTGCGGCGCGGCAGCCGATCGTCACCCGCGCGATGGTCGGGCAGGCAATGGCGAGCCGCCGGCGCAAGCCGATGTTCATGGTGGACATCGCGGTGCCGCGCGACATCGAGGAATCCGTCGCCGAACTGCCGGACGTCTATCTCTACGGCATCGACGACCTGCGCCAGGTGATCGACGACAACCGCCGCTCGCGCGAAACGGCCGCCCGCGAGGCGGATGCGATCATCGACCTGCAAGTCGACCGCTACATGGCCTGGCGCCGCGCGTTGACCACGAAGAACCCCGCCCTGGACATGCGCCAGCACGCCGAGGTCTACCGCGACGAGGTGCTGGGCAAGGCCCGCGCGATGCTCGCCCACGGCAAGTCGCCGGACGAGGCACTGGCCTTTCTCGCCAACACGCTGACCAACAAGCTGCTGCACCATCCCAGCGCGCGCTTGCGCGAAGCCGCCCTGAGCGGCGATCTCGACCTGCTGCACGCCGCGGGGCGGCTGTACGGGCTTGATTCAGAAGCGAGTGAAGATAAGTGAGAAGTGAGAGAAAGCATCGCTCCGGTCCTCTCTTTTCTCACTCCTCTCCACTCACTTCTCGCCGCTCCCCATGACCCCCTCGATCCGCCGCAAGCTCGAAGCACTCGCCGAGCGCCACCAGGAAATCGGCCTGCTGCTGTCGCAGCCCGAGGTGCTGGCCGACAACAGCCGCTTTCGCGAGCTGTCGCAGGAGTACGCCCAGCTGGAACCGATCGCCGGTTCGCTGCGCGAGCACGAGCGCGCCGAGCGCGATCTGGCCGAATCGCGCGCGATGCTGGACGATCCCGAATTGCGAGAGATGGCCGTCGACGACGTCGCCCGCCTGGAGCGTCGCCTGCAGGATCTCGACGGCGAACTGCAGCTGCTGCTGCTGCCGAAGGACCCGCGCGACGAGGCCAATCTCTATCTGGAAGTGCGCGCCGGCACCGGTGGCGACGAGGCGGCGATTTTCGCCGGCGACCTGTTCCGCATGTACGTGCGCTACGCCGAGAGCCGCCGCTGGCACGTCGAGGTGCTCAGCGAGCACGCCGGCGAGCACGGCGGCTACAAGGAGATCGTGGCGCGCATCGAGGGCAAGGGCGCGTACTCGCAACTGAAGTTCGAATCGGGCACGCACCGCGTGCAGCGCGTGCCGGAAACCGAATCGCAGGGCCGCATCCATACCTCGGCCGCGACCGTCGCGATCCTGCCGGAGCTGGACGAGATCGACGAGATCGAGATCAACCCGGCCGACCTGAAAGTGGACACCTTCCGCGCCTCCGGCGCCGGCGGCCAGCACGTCAACAAGACCGACTCGGCAATCCGCATCACCCACCTGCCCTCCGGCACCGTGGTGGAGTGCCAGGACGAACGCAGTCAGCACAAGAACCGCGCGCGCGCGATGAGCCTGCTGAAGGCGCGCCTGCTCGACGAGGCGCAAGGCAAGCAGGCCGCCGCGCAGGCGCAGGAACGGCGCCTGCAGGTGGGCTCCGGCGACCGCAGCCAGCGCATCCGCACCTACAACTACCCGCAGGGCCGCATCACCGACCACCGCATCAACCTCACCCTCTACCGCCTGCCCGAGATCATGCAGGGCGACCTGGGCGAACTGATCGACACGCTCACCCGTGAGCACCAGGCCGACCAGCTCCAGGCTCTCGGCGGCGCCTCGTAGGGCGGGCACGGCCCGCCACCGTCGCGCCTCGAAGCCGCCGGCGGGCAGTGCCCGCCCTACGCGCTGAAGTCCACCTACCGCAGAAACAGTCATGCCGCAGGGTTCGGGCGACCTCAGGCGGTGTGGAAACCCTGCAACTGCCGGTCGGAAAGGTCCTCGCGCCTGACCGCGGTCACGGCGGCGGCTGGCGGACCTTGCCACAACCACCGCCCCAGCGCGTCGAGCGCTTCGGCATTGCCGCTGGCCAGCACTTCGACGCGTCCGTCATCCAGGTTCCTCGCGTGACCGGCAATGCCCAGCGCCAGCGCCTGCTCGCGGGTGCTGGCGCGAAAGAACACGCCCTGCACGCGACCGTCCACGAGAAACCGCGCCGTCGGCATCAGTCCGCCCCGATCCACTGCTTGAGCAGGGCCTCGGTGACCGGCCCCAGCTTCCGCTGCGCCACCTTGCCCTGCGGGTCGATCAGGTAGGTCATCGGCAGGCCGCGCGGCGCGTCGAAATCCTTCAGCGGCTTGTCCACGGTGACCTGGGCGATCGGATAGACCACCGGGTGCCTGGCCAGGAACGCCTTGATGTCGGCCGTGTCGCTGTCCTCGTAGGCCAGCCCGATCGCGCGCACGTTCTGGTGCGCGGCGACGAAGTGCGAGATGTCCGGCATTTCCTTGATGCACGGCACGCACCAGGTCGCCCAGTAGTTGACGATGACCCAGTGCCCGCGCTGCGCGGCCAGGTCGAAGCTCTTGCCATCGAGCGTGCTGACCTTGAGCGTTGGCTGCTCCGGCATCGCGGCCTGCAACGGAGTGACGAAAGCCAGCGCCAGGGCGACGGCGGCGAAACGGCTCAGCAACATCATGCGGGGAGTTCCTCGGTGTCGGCGGCCGGGTCGGCGGCCGGGGGATAGATCTGGTCGAGCCGGGTGCCCAGCTTCGAATGCAACGCGGCGGCCACCTCGTCGAGCAGCAGCAGCAGCTCCGCCGGCAACACCACGTTCATCGCCGCGGCTTCCTCGCGCGGCTGCAGCGGCAGGCGGTGATGAGTGCAACGATACAGCCGCAGCAGGTCGGTGCTGTCCAGGCTGCGACAGAGCAGCCAGCCGCCCGCCTCCCCGCGCTGGATCAGATCGGCGTCCTGCAGGTCGTCGAAATAGCCGGCGACCGCACCTGCGCTGAGGCTCGGCGCGCCCAGGCGCACCTCGGCCACGTCCACGCACGCACCCTTGCGCTGCGCGTCGACGAACACCCCCAGCACCACCAGCAGGCCCAGGAACTCGGCCCCTGCCGGCAGGGTTGCGGAGGGCGGCACGTACTCGTAGGCGGAGATCGACGCCGCCACCGAGGCGGCCAGGATCACGATCACCCACGACAGGTAGATCCACAGCAGGAAGATCGGGATCGTCGCCAGCACGCCGTAGATCTGCTGGTAGGTCTGCGCGTGCCCCACGAACTGGCCGAAGCCCCAGCGCGCGATCTCGAACAGTACCGCGCCCAGCAGCGCGCCGATCGCCGCGTCGCGACGCGACACCCGCGTGTTGGGGATCACTGCGTACATCAGCCACAACGTGCAGAAGGTCACCAGGAACGGCAGCGTCGCCAGCAGGCTGGCGCCGATCGAGTGGATCTGGCCGGCCGCCACGCTGAGGAACGGCATCGCGGTGACGTACGACGTGGTGGCGATGCCGCCGCCGACCAGGATCGGCCCCAGCGTCAGCGCGGCCCAGTACAGCAGCAGGCGCGAACTCCAGCGACGCGCCTGGTGCACGCGCCAGATCCGGTTGAGCCGGTCCTCGATGCTGATCATCATCGACAGCGCGCTGAACAGCATCACCAGGATGCTGACGCCGGTGAGCCCTTTGGCGTTGTCGGCGAAACTCTGCAGCGCCGCCTGCACCTTTTCGCCGGCCGTCGGCACGAAATTGTTGAAGACGAAATTGAGCAGCGTGTCGCGCGCGCCCGCGAACACCGGGAACACCGCGAACATCGCCAGCACCGCCACCGTCAGCGGCACCAGCGACACCAGCGTGGTGTAGGACAGCGCGCCGGCCGTCTCGAAGCACTTGTCGTCGATGAAGCGCTGCCACACGAAGCGGCGGAAATAGCGCATGCGATCGGGATCGAAGCGGCGGGCCATCGCTATCCTCGGGTTGTCGCGGCAGCCTGCCGCTTCCGGTGTTCGGGGTATCGGCCGGTACACTAGCCCATTGCCCGTGAACGCCTCAACGCGTGGAATCGCCGCATGGCCCGAGAAATCCTGGTGTTGTATTACAGCCGCAGCGGACACACCGCCCAACTGGCGCGCCTGATCGCGCGTGGTATCGAGGAGGTACCCGGCATGCGCGCGCGCCTGCGCCAGGTGCCGCCGGTGGCGCCGGTGACCGACATCGCGCAGCCGCCGGAACCGGAGGACGGCGCGCCATACGTGACCAAGCAGGATCTGCTCGACTGCGTCGCACTCGCCATGGGCAGCCCCACCCGCTTCGGCAACATGGCCGCGCCGCTGAAATATTTCCTCGACACCACCGGCGCCGAATGGGCCAGCGGCGCGCTGGCCGGCAAGCCGGCGGCGCTGTTCACCTCCACCAGCACCATGCACGGCGGCCAGGAATCCACCCTGCTCTCGATGGCGCTGCCGCTGCTGCATCACGGCATGCTGATCGTCGGCGTGCCGTACACCGAGCCGGCGCTGACGAGCACGCAGAGCGGCGGCACCCCCTACGGTGCCAGCCACGTCGCCGGCGCCAAGGGCGACAACCCGATCAGCGAACACGAGCGCGAGCTGGCCCGCGCGCTGGGCCGCCGCTTGGCCGACGTGGCCAGCCGCCTGGCGGATACGCCATGACCGCCGCCACGCACGCGCCCATCCTGCCCGTCTATCGCGTCGGCCTGGCCGCCTGGGCCTTGCTCGTCGTGCTGCAGCTCGTCTGGCATGCCTGGCTGGTGCCATCGCAAACCCTGTCCGCCTGGCTGGTGCTGGCGATCACCGTGATTCCCTTGCTGCTGCCGCTGCTGGCGATCCGCAACGTGCGCCGCGCCCTGCTCTGGGTCGGCATCCTCAGCCTGTTCTATTTCTGCCACGGCGTGGCCGAGGCATGGAGCGCGCCGGGCGAACGCGTGCTGGCATGGGCGGAGATCGTGCTGACGGTCGGCCTGATCGCCGTGCTGGGCGCCGGCGTCAAGCGGCGAAGCACGCCGCACTGATCGTCACGCGCGCCGGATCACCCGCACCACCGATTCGCGGTAATCGACGAAGCCCATGCTCCGATACAGCGCGCGGGCCCCTTCATTGGCGCGCATCACGTGCAGGAACGGCGTTTCGCCACGCAGCAGCTGGCGTCGGATCAGCCTGGCCGTGAGCTGGCGGGCCAGCCCGTGCCCCTGCGCGTCGGGATGGGTACAGATGCCACTCACCTCGCGCCAGCCGCCAGCGAAGGCACGCTCGCCGGCCATGGCGATCAGCCGCGCGCCGTCGAACACGCCGAAGTAATCGCCCAGCTCCAGCGTGCGGGGGCCGAACGGCCCCGGCTTGGTCAGCGCCGCCAGTGCCATGGCCTGCTCCGCATGCTGCGGCTCCAGCGGCAACGCCTCCGGCGCATCGTCCCGCGCGGGCAGCTCGCCGGCCCAGCGCATCTTGAACATGGTCGATTCCAGTTCGATGCTCCACCCGACCGGCGCCGGCCCCGACCAGCCATCGGTGTAGAACGATTCGCCCGACGCGCAGAACGGCTGCAGTTCGCCGAATGCCGGTTCGGCCGGATCGGCAAAGCCGAGGATCGGCGAGAACCCCGGCGCGAACCGCCGCGCACCGCCCGCACCCTGGGCAAAGCCCGCCTGCGGCCCGCTGAGCGCATGCCAGAAGATGTTGTCGAGGATGGCTGGCACCGGTGATCCCGCGACCACTACAGCTCGCGACTCATGAACACGCTGTATGGATCGGCGACGTAATCCGCAAACGGTTCGCAGCGCACGAAGCCGAAGCTGGCGTACAGGCGATGGGCCGGCGCGAACGCCGCGGCTGATCCGGTTTCCAGGCACAGTCGACGGCAGCCGCGTCGCCGCGCCTCGTCGATGATGTGCCGCAGCAGCGCCGCGGCGACGCCCTTGCGCAGATGGCGCGCGGCGGTGCGCATCGACTTGACCTCCGCCTCCTGCGCATCGAGCTGCTTCAGCGCACCGCAACCCAGCAGTTCGCCCTCCTCCCACGCCGTCCAGAAGCTGATTTCCGGCCGGCGCAATGCGTCGACGTCGAGCGCATGGATGCTCTCCGGCGGCGAGTGCAACGCCACGCCCTGCAGGTGCTCGCGCAGCAGGTCGATGACGGCAGGCGCGGTGAGATCGTCGGGTCGGATATCCATGTGCGCGGATGGTAGCGCAGCCAAGTCCGCGAGCGGGATCGCCTCCTGATCGCTGCGCCTGTACTCGAACTCCCCGCTTCGCCTCGCCGAGGATGCCATGGCCTTTCGGCAGGACGCCCCGCGACTCGCCCCTCAATGCGGCAACCGCCTGGCTACTGGCGCTGCTCGATGGCGTGCTTCCGGCGCAATGGCGCGCGGTAAAAGCGTGGTCAGGCTTGCTTAATCCCGTCCGGATTGAGTGGGTAAGTGAACCTGACCCCGTTCGGCGGTAGACCCCGTTCGGCGGTAGCGAGTGGTGGTTCGGGGGCCTGGCTTGGGCATGGAACGCTCCTGAAATGTTAGTTCAGGGTGTCCACTAAAGCGTAGGAACTATCCCGTCCGCCTTGAACGAATTGTTAGGGCGCATACGTCACCCTAACCATCTCAATGATGCGCCATGCCACGAACAGAGCAACTCCAAGCGCGAGGAGCCGGAACTGGAGTCTCTGGTAGGTACGTGCGCGATTGGTGTTGCGCTCCACAGCTGACCGAGTGCCGTCCGCTGCAGCTTGTGCTGCCTGAGGATGGGCAGGTTGCTCAGGGTGAAGTCCGTGCTTGAGTTGAAGCAATGCATAGTTTGCGTAGATAGCGGAATGCACCCAAGTTATGCGCTTGCAACCGCAAAAGAAGCTCGCGAGCCAAAATGCTAGTGCCAGTAATCCAGGGGCAACCCACCAGGAGATAGGAAGTCCATCGAGCTTTTGCAATCCGTAGCCGAGAGCTGCACCAGTAGCGGCGAGCAAGAAGTACACGTACTTGGACTGGCCGTCCGAATGAAGCCGATAGAGTTCACGGAGATCTGATTGGTCGGTCATGAGCCCTAACGCTGGAGTTAAGCGGCGGCGAAGCCGTCCGCCTTGAACGAGTTGTTAGCTACTTTCCACATGGAAACGTTGACTTCAGTCCATCTAGCAACACTATGTCGACGAAGGCCATGCTTTTGTGTCCTGATCTATCAACCATCTGCTTGTAAGCTGATCGGTGATTTGCAGATTCTGCTTTGAATATTTCCAGGTATCTGTTTCCATTGATGTGCAAGTTAGCTGGCACACAGAACAGCGGTGCGTCACCTCTTTGCACAAGTGAAACATTCGCCCAGCCGTATGCCTCACTGGCACCAATGACGTAAATACCAAGCGCCATGCGCTGCTGCGCTGTTAGCGAGTCATAGTCGAGATAATTAGGCCCAGCCGCATTCGCATAGCTGATAGTAGACGCCATTGCGATCACGAGAACCAACGCTACCCTGTACATTTGCATCCCCTCGTAGCTAACGCTTGAGTTGAGCGGCGGCGTAGCCGTCCGCCTCGAACGAGTGGTTAGAGGTCACTGCGCGCCAGACCCCAAGAGAAAACGGCACGGGGTATCGCCGAAGGAGTTAGAGAAATATGGACGGTAGGGCGCGTACTGAGTGTAAGCCTTGTAGGGTTTGTACTGTTTATATGCTTTGTACGGCTCATATTCGGTGGACTGCAAGACCTCTTTGACGGCACAGGACGCAGTGCCGTCGTGGCTCCAGACGATGCCTTTGAGGAACCAGCCAAGATGCTGTCCGTTGAAGCCATAGACATCGTAGCCGCCCGCACTATCTTCTTTGAGGTACGCAACGGGCTTGCCGCTCCACAAGTAAATGGTGAGCTCGTCATCGACGGCGATGTACGCCTCTGGCTTGCCCGCGCCGTTGAAAAGCGTGACCTCGTCTTGCGCCAATGCCGGGAACGCCGCGATGAGCAGAAAAAGCGCAGTGAAAACTCCTCTCGCCATCGCGGACATGTTGTGACCTCTAACGCTAGAATTGAGCGGCGGCGTAGCCGTCCGCCTCGAATGAGATGTTAGACCGCATGCTACACGGCCAAAAGCGCGGGGTCGTACCAGACCTCAGTTTGCTCTGGCGCGAGGAGAACACGCCAGCCAGGAGCAAGGGCCAGGAACGGGACTAAGGAGGGAGCGTGTGCAACAAGATGATGGACATGCAGCGATTGAAAGAACTCAGGATCGTCACACAACTCGCCGCCCCAGATATACCAGCCACATGACCCATTCTGCGGAGGATGACGAAGCGCATTCAGTGGAAGCTGCGAGAGTGTGGCAAGCGCAACACCTAATCGCTGATCTGCGCTGGGAGGCTCGAACAACGAGCCGAACTGCGCACAGATTTCCGGTTGAGACGTGAGCTGCATCATGCGGCCTAACGCTTGAGTTAAGCGGCGGCGAAGCCGTCCGCCTTGAACGAGTGGTTAGGCACCACATCCGCAACCTCCACCGCGTCGCACTTGAAGGTGCCGCACAAACCGTAGCAGCCCTCGATTGTAACGACAGTAGGAGATTCGGAAGAGATGCTTAGGACGTCGACAATGTTCTCGGAGCGGAGCTCAGAGAGATCTACGTCGGTAACGCCCGAGAACCGAAGGCTGACAAAAGCTGCCTTTTGGATGTTGGAGTCGACGTAGGAAATTGTGAGGCAGATGATGCCAGGCCACACGAACGAGAAGAGCTCGATGCGGCCATCAGCGAACTCGGGCCAGTACCCAAAGATGGACTCGACGGTTTCGGCGTGCGAAATCATTTCTAAGGCGCCTAACGCTGGAGTTAAGCGGCGGCGAAGCCGTCCGCCTTGAACGAGATGTTAGACGGTTGCGACGACCTACGCTTGGGCCAGCTATTAATCTTCACTCGCCTTGACGCCAATCTTGGGAAAGAAAAACATCCGACTCAAGCCGGTGAGGAAGTACACCGCCAGAAAAAATAGCGCCGTAGTCGCTATAACAAGAAAGATAGGTGGATTGGGGTGGTATGGAATTAGGCTTCCAGCAGCAACCGTCACGAACAAGTAAGGCAAAATGCAAGCAACAATGTCACGCATCTTTGACACGGTTATTTTCTGTTTGCAGCGAGGGCACTGCATCGACCAGACCTTGGAGCCCCGCATGGTTACGCGACACAGCCCCAAGTATCGAAGCTCAATGAAGTGCTTGCAATGTGGGCAGTGCATGTATTTACCCATACTTTTCTACGTCTAACGCTATGTAGATTACGAAATGAAGTGTAACCCCGCAGCCTATCCCGCGCTCGTCACCCTACACGACCGGGCTCAGGCCTAAACAGATCAACGAGTTGCTGCGCTTGGTGCAGCCTAATCCCGCCGCCTAATCCCGCCGTGTTTCCACGCGCACGATCCAGGCGCGAACGCCGTACCCGAATCACCCCACCTCACCCAAACACCACCATACTCTGCCGGCTCAACGCCACCGCCTCCCCGCCCGGCCCCCACAGCATCACGCTCTGGTTGGTGTAGCCGTCGCGGGCGGCGATGAGGTTGGCGTCGACGCGCCAGTCGTCCAAGCCGAGGTCGTCGTAGCGGTCGCGCAGCAGTTCGAGCATCCAGGTGAGCGAGCTGCCGGGGGTGGGCGCGGCGAACATCGACAGGGCGATCGGCGGGATGAAGTCGGCGAAGGCGAGCACGTGGGTTTCGTCGGGCGGGCCGTCGTCGTGCAGGGAAAGCTGCAGCACGCTGTCGCGCTGGTGGCCGCCGCTGAACGGCAGGTCGCCGCGCAGCCAGTTGGCGCGGAAGTGCTGGGTGAAGGCGGGCATGCGGCCTTCGACGTAGTGCAGTTCCTGCGGCGCCGGCGCCTCGACGTGAGGTTGTTCGGGCTGGAAGTCCAGCACCGAGGGGCGCGCGCTACCGAATACGCCGAGCAGCCGGCACAGCGTCTGCTCGCCGTCGCACAGGCTGGCCTCGACCTGGATGACGCTGCGCCCTGTGCGCAGGCATCGCGCGCGGATGGCCACGCTGCCGGCCGGCACCGGCGCGATGAACGTCACCTGCAGGGTGCGCAGCGGCATGTCCGCCGGCACCAACTCGCGCATCGCACGCAGGGCCAGCGCCGCCTGCAGTCCGCCGAAGGCGCTGCGCCCCTGCAGCCAGTCCTCGCTGACCGTGGCCTGCCAGCCATCGCCATGGCGCGTGACCGTAGGCATCGCTTCGGAAAATCGCATGGAAGGCGCCTGCGCCGGGGAATGGCTTTCGATGATGCCAGCGCCACGCGCCGAATGCCCGCATGCCTATACTCGACACCTCGACTCTGGACGGAGCGTGCCATGGCCTTCCTGCAGGATTCACCGCAACTGCCGCACCCGTATCGCAGCGACCGCGTTCTGCTGGCCCTGCTCGATCGTGCGCTGCCGGCCGAGCGCCGCGCCGCGCTGGACGCCGACCTCGACGCGCTGGGCGACTACGCGTTGATGGCCTGGCAGCGCGCATGCACCACGACGCGGCGCAAGCCGGTACTGACCCAGTGGGACGCGTGGGGACAACGGGTGGACCGCATCGAGTTGACACCGGCGTGGCAGGAAGGCGCGGCGATGACGACGCGGCATGCGGTGCTCGCCGCCGGCCATGCGGACAGCGAGCACGCGCGGCTGGAGGAATTCGCCCGCGTCTACCTGTACCACCTCGCCAGCGGGTTCTACACCTGCCCGCTGGCGATGACCGACGGTGCCGCCACCGCGATCAAGGCCTCCGGCAACCGCGAACTGATCGCGCGCGTGCTGCCGCGTTTCCTCAGTCGCGACCCGGCCACGTTCTGGCTCAGCGGCCAGTGGATGACCGAGACCGCCGGCGGCTCCGACGTGGGCAATACCGAGACAATCGCGCGCCAGGACGCAGACGGCCAATGGCGCTTGTACGGCCGCAAGTGGTTCAGCTCGGCAGTGGTCGGCGAGGCAGCGCTGGCGTTGGCACGGCCGGAAGGCGCCAGCGGCGGCACCGGCGCGCTGGCGCTGTTCTACGTGGAGACGATGGACGGCGCGCGACGCAAGAGCGAACTGGTGATCGATCGCTTGAAGGACAAGCTCGGCACGCAGGAACTGCCCACCGCGGAAATCCATCTCGACGGCCTGCCCGCCTGGCCGCTGGGCGAGCTTGCCCACGGCGTGCGCCAGGTGGCGCCGATGCTCAATGTCACCCGCAGCTGGAACGCGATCTGCGCGGTGGCCAGCATGGCTCGCGCGATCAGCCTGGCGCGGGATTTCGCTACCCGCCGCCGCGCGTTTGGCCGTCCGTTGATCGAGCAGCCGCTGCATGCGCAGACGCTGGCCGACATGCAGGCGGATTTCGAGGCCGCATTCGCGCTGGCCTTCGAGGTCGCCCACCTGCTCGGCCGCGTCGAGCACGGTGCGGCCAGCGCGGAAGAAGCCGCGGTGCTGCGCCTGCTCACGCCGCTGGCCAAACTGTGGACGGGCAAGCTGGCGGTGAAGGCCTGCTCCGAAACGCTGGAATGCTTTGGCGGCGCCGGCTACATCGAGGACACCGGCTTGCCGCAGCTGCTGCGCGACGCGCAGGTCTACGCGATCTGGGAAGGCACCACGAATGTCCTTTCGCTGGACAGCCTGCGCGCGCTGGCCGGCGACAGCCTCGGCGCCCTGCGCCATGCGACCGGCCGCTGGCTGGACGGCAACGACGACATGCACGCGGCCAGCGCGATCCGGCAGACGCTGGACGCCGCCGCGCGCTGGCTCGACCAGCACGCGTCCGCGCGCGACACGCTGGAAGCCGGCGCACGCGGCCTCGCCTTCACCCTCGCGCGTTGCGCCGCCGCGGCGCTGCTGGCGCGCCAGGCCACATGGTCGAAAGGTCGCGGCGAGCCGCGCCCCGCCGCAGCCTTGCACCGCTTCGTCGGCCGCGGCCTCGACCGGCTGGTCGCACCCGATGCCGGCAACACCGCGTCGCTGCTGAGCTGACGCAGGGCGGGCGCCGCGCGCCGGCACCAAGAGCGGCGGGCAGTGCCCGCCCTACCCTGAAGCGCCTCGCCGTAGGAGCGCACCCTGTGCGCGATGTTCTTGCGAATCCCGAATCCCGAATCCCGAATCCCGAATCCCGAATCCCCGCAGCAAGAGAATCGCGCACAGGGTGCGCTCCTACCGGGACGTCGGGGCGGCACGGATCGCCCAGGTACGCTCCCGCGGGCGCGCCTGGCCGGCGCGGGCTAAAATGCGGCGATTCCCTCCCTGGCGCACCGACATGCAGCACCTGACCATCGTCACCACCGGCGGCACCATCGACAAGGTCTATTTCGACGACAAGTCGGATTACAAGATCGGCGCGCCGCAGATCGGCGAGATCCTGGGCCACCTCGGCGTGGCGTTCGAGTTCGACGTGATCCCGATCCTGCGCAAGGACAGCCTGCACATGGGCGCCGAGGACCGCGCGCTGGTGCGCTCGACGATCGAGGCGCAGCCGCACCGCCACGTGCTGGTCACCCACGGCACCGACACCATGGTCGAGACCGCGCGCGAGCTGGCCAGCATCAAGGGCAAGGTGATCGTGCTGACCGGCGCGCTGAACCCGGCGCGCTTCCAGGGCTCCGACGCGGTGTTCAACATCGGCTGCGCGGTGGCCGCGGTGCAGACCCTGCCCGATGGCGTCTACATCGCCATGAACGGCCGCGTGTGGGATCCGGCCAAGGTGCGCAAGAACCGCGCGGAGAACCGCTTCGAGGAAGCGAAGCCCTCCTGATCCCCCGGCAGCCGGGCCGGCCGGACGCCATTGAGGTGGCGATCACGCTTGCCGCACCCGCGGCTTGGCTATAGTGCCGACAGGCAGGGGCCATCCGGGGAATCAATGAGTGACAGCAAGCAAGAACCGTCTCGCCATTCCGGCAAGCGATCTTCCGGGCCGCAAGGCACCCGCTTCTTCTCGACCGAGGCCTTGCGGCAATACGCCAGCGATGCCGCGAACGGGCGGGACAGCGAAGTCAGCGCGCGCACGCCGGTGCTGGAAGGCAGCAGCCCCGGCATCGAAGGGCGTCGCTTCGTCATCCGCCCCGGCCGGCAGGCGATCGGCCGCCGGCTCGACAACGACATCGTCGTCGACGACCTGAGCGTGTCCGGCTGCCATGCGTGGATCACCCAGCAGCATGGCCGCTGCATCATCATGAATACGCTGTCCACCAACGGCACCTTCGTCAACGACCGGCGCATCCACGAAGTGGCCTTGCGCCACGGCGACCACATCCGCCTCGGTCAGGCGGAGTTCGTGTTCCTCACCCGCGAACACGGCCAGCCGAGGCACTCGTACGGGCGCTGGATCGGCGGCGCCGTGGCGCTGTTGCTGGTTGCCGGTGCCGTGGCCTGGTGGTGGCTGCGTTCGCCGTGAGCGCGCGCGCACTGCCGCCCAGGGTCGGCCGCTATCGCGTCGAGGGCGTGCTCGGCGAAGGCGCGATGGCGGTGGTCTATGCCGGTTTCGACCCGGAGATCCAGCGCAATGTCGCGATCAAGTGCCTGCACCAGGAGGTCGCTGCCGACCCCGCGTACCGGCGCCGGTTCCTGGTCGAGGCCCGCGCCGCCGGCCACCTGACCCACCCGCACATCGTCACCATCTTCGACGTCGGCGAGACCGACGACGGCCGTTCGTACATCGCGATGGAGCGACTGCCGGGCGAGACGCTGGCCGGCAAGGTCAGCCGCGAGGGATTCCCGCCGCTGCCGGCGATCATCGACCTGATCGGCCAGCTCGCCGCCGCGCTCGACTACGCGCATGCGCGCGGCGTGCTGCACCACGACATCAAGCCCGAGAACATCATGCTGCTCGACGGCTGGAGCTACGCCAAGATCAGCGATTTCGGCATCGCCGAACGCCGCGCCTCGCCCCGCGACACGCCGCGGCGAGCGAAGGAAGTCGGCGGCACGCCGGCCTACATGGCGCCGGAGCGCCTGCGCGGCGAACGCAGCGATGCGCGCAGCGACCTGTTCTCGCTGGGCGTGGTGCTGTACTGGCTGCTCACCGGCAAGCTGCCGTGGCCGGAGCCGGGCAATGTGCAGCAGCTGATGCGCAAGCGGCTGCGCTCGCCGCTGCCGCCGATCCGCCCGCGCGACCCGGCCACGCCGTCGATGCTGATCAGCATCGCGCGCACGCTGCTGGCGAGCGCGGCCGAGTCGCGCTACCAGCGCGGCGCGGAGGTCATCGACGACCTGCGCCTGGCCGCACGCGAGTACGAACGCGAACGCGAAAAGCCGCTGGCCAAGCGCATCATCTCGCTGCGACTGCGCTGGGCCAGCAGCCTCGGCGCGATCCTGAGCCTGGTGCTGGTGCTGGGGCTGGCCGCGATCTACGCCAAGCAGCATGCCGCGGTGACCGGCCTGGCGCTGGATTTCGGCAGTTCGATGGGGCGCATGATCGCCGGCGAATCGGCCGAGAACCTGCTGCTCGGCGACCACGCCGCCACCCGCGCGCTGGTTACCGATGTCTCGCGCAACCGGCAGATCCACTACCTGGCGATCGCCGACCGCAGCGGCGAAGTCATCGCCAGCACGCAGCAGGCCGAGGTCGGCCGCAAGCTGCCCGCTGCGGAGCGGCAAGGCGACATGCTGCTGTTCGAGGTGCCGATCCAGTACCAGACCAAGACCATCGGCAGCCTGCGCCTGGGCATCAGCAATGCGGGACTGCGCGCGGCACAGAAGACCACGCTGTGGGTGATCGCGCTGGTGCTGGCGCTGACCCTGGCTGCCGTGGTCGGCGCGGCATACTGGTTGTTCCGCCGCCCGCTGATGATGCTGGGCCTGCTCGGCGACGCCCTGCTGCGCGTGGCCCGCGGCGACTTTGGCCACCGCATCCGCCTGGTGCGGCGCGACGAATTCGGCCGCCTGTTCGCCACCTTCAACCTGATGAACAGCACCCTGCAGGCCCGCCGGCGCCGCACCGCCGAAGCCGCACCGCCAGCCGGCGAGGCGGACGTCACCCGCCCGACCCGCATCATGTCGACGGTAGCGGCCGAGGTCACCCTCACGCCCGTTCCGCCCGCACCACCGTAGGAGCCCGCTCGCGGGCGATGCTTTTCTTTTGCCGAGTACCGACACAAGAGCATCGCCCGCGAGCGGGCTCCTGCGGTGGCGTGAATCAGTATTGTTTCAGCCGCTGCTTGAGCTCGAGCGCACGCGCGCGGTAGGCGACGGCCGGCTCGTAGTTCGGGGCGATCGCCAACACGCGGTTCCACAGCGCGATGGCCTTGTCCAGTTGCTGGTCGCGGTACAGCACCACGGCCTGCTCGTGGTACGAGTCCAGCAGGCGACTGCGCAGACTGGCAGCTTCGGCGCCGGCCGGTTGCAGCCGCGGATCGAGGCGCAACGCCTCGTCCATGCGGGCAAGCGCCTGCTGCGCATGGCCCTGGTCGAACAGCGACACGCTCTCGTCCTGCAAGCGGCGCGCCTTAGCCACCGA
This sequence comes from Rhodanobacter sp. UC4452_H20, assembly GCF_052978205.1. The sequence continues at coordinate 1,783,284 of NZ_CM129662.1, forward strand.
CGATTCGGCGACGGCCTGGCCGGCAGGCGCCGCGCTGCTGGCCGCCGCTCCCGCCGCCGGTGATGCGCCTCGCGCCGACAACGGGATGCGCAGCGTCTGGCCGGTGCGCAGCAGCGACGGATTGGTGGAGTGGTTGTAGCGCGCGAGGATCAGAAAGAGGTTGGCGTCGCCCAGATAGCGCGCCGCCAGCGTGCTGTACGACTCGCCCGACTGCACCACATGCGCCCGCGAGCGGCTGCCGAGCCAACGCTCCGGATCGGCAGTGAGCTGGCGCAACATGCCGCGCGCGGCGCGATCCTGCGGATGCTGCTCCACGTACAGCCGCAGCGCCTGCTCGCCTTCGGCGTAGTGGCCAGGCTGCAGCTGGTGCTTGACGATCGAGGCCAGCGACGGTGCCGGGGCTGTCGCCGCGGGCACGGCCGGTGTCGGCGGCGCCGACGATTGCGCCGGGGTGACCACGGCCGAGGAATAGCCGCCCAACGAACGGCAGCCGGACACGCACACGGCGGCCAGTGCGGCGAGAATCAGCGTCGTCGCCGGCCGCCAAGGCAGGCGAACGTGGCGTGTCGAGGCCAGGCGATGCGCATGGCTCATGCCCATTGATTCGTCAGCCCATCACGCGCCGGCCACGACCAGTGGCGGCTTCGGCGTGCGCGCTCGTGCCCGGCGCGGCAAGCGCGGGTGGCGACACGCGGAAATCCAAGGTGTTCGAACATCATCCGGCAGTCCCCCTGCGCCGCATCCGTCCCGGGGACGGGCCATGCGTTCGGCGAAGGCCATTATAGCGGCGGGCGCCCGGATTGCCGCGGCGCGGGGCCGCGACGAATGTTCGTGAACTCCCGTCATGCCGCCAGCGGCGGTTCCAGGACAAGGCAAGGAAGGCCTGCTCGAACCAGCCAGGCCTGCCTTGCAGGTACTTCTCCCCCGATCAGTACAACGGGCTGTCCATGGCCCGTCCAGGCTGATGAAGAAAGCCGCTTCCTGCGGCCTTCTTCGATCGCGAGCCCGGCACACGTCCGGACGCGCTCAGGCGCATCATGCAGTGGCGCACCCATCGCGCCCGCCTATCGGGCAACTGCCCGAAGCGTTGCCTCAACTCGGGCATCCTTGCCCTCGCCATGTCCCTGCCGGGCTTCGAGGTGGAAAAATCCACCAACCCTCAGTTCATCGTTTCCGTCAAGGTCACGCCGGAGAACGTCTTGTACGCCCGCACCTTGATGTAATAGGTGGTGGTCGTCGACGGCTTGAAGGTGCAGCTCTCGCTGTTGCCGGTCTTGTAGGGGCGGCAGCTGTAGGAGCTGGTGGTCGGTTCCGCGCCCGCCCGCACATACAAGTCCGCATCACCGCTACCGCCGGAGATCGCGAAGGTCGCGGTGTGGCCGGCCTGCACCGTCTCGCTGTAGGTGGCCGACCAGTTGCCCGTGCTTACCGTCGGCAGGCTCACCGAGTCGGAGCTGCCACCACCACCGCCACCGCCGGTGGAATAGGAAGCCTTGACGGTTACCCCGGAGTACGACGAGTAGCCGTGCACCTTGATGTAGTACTTGCCGGCGGCGGGCGAGGCCACGCTGCAGCTTTCCGAGTTGCCGGCCTTGTACGGGCGGCAATCGTAGCTGCTGGTGGTCGGCGCGCTGCCGAACTTGGTGTACAGGTCGGCGTCGCCGGTGCCGCCGGAGATCGACATCACCAGGTTGCTGGCGCCGGTCGGCACGGTGATGAAATAGTCGTTGTCGGCACCGGCGGCACCCGACACGCCGGTGACGCCGACGTTGTTCTGCAGCTCGGTGGTGCTGCCGCCGCCACCGCCGCCGGTACCCGGGCAAGCCACGCCCACGCCGTTGAACGCGGCGATCACCGCATTCTTGTCGTAGCCCAGGTCGGTCGCGGCCGACTCCACGCCGCAGGCGCCGGAGTTGAACGTGGACGTGGCCGTCCAGTACACCTTGTTGGCCAGCGCGTAGACCTGGAACGCCTTCTTCACGTCCCAGCCCGTGGTCTTGGCCAGCAGGCAGAACGACTTGTTGTAGACGCCGCTGGAGTAGTGCACGTCGAGGCTGGAGGTGTAGTCGGCCGCGTTGTCGATCGAGCCGCCGTCCTGCGGCGGGTTGCACATGTAGCGCAGCGCGTCGCCGATGCCGGCGCTGGCCTTGACGATGTCCGCGCCGACCAGGAAATCGGCCGAGCCGCGATCGAAGTATTCAGCCGCCTCGCCGGCGATGTCGGAGTACGCCTCGTTCATGCCGCCGGACTGGCCGCTGTATTCCAGGCCGGAGTTCTGCTCGGTGTAGCCGTGGCTGATCTCGTGGCTGGTCACGTCCAGCGACACCAGCGGGTAGAACGTGCTGGCGCCGTCACCGAAGTACATCGCCGAACCGTCCCAGAACGCGTTCTCGTAGTTGGACTGGTAGTGCACCTTCATCAGCAGCTGGATGCTCAGCGGCGGCGCACCGGTGTAGGACTGGTACATGTCGTGCACCACGCCGCCGAAGTGATGGGCGTCGTTGACCGGCGAATAGGCGCCGTTGATCGCGTCGGTGTTGCTGGTCGGGCAGGTGAAGCTGACCACCGAACCGCCGCTGCTGGCGTGGTTGAGGTTGTAGGTCTTGACGTTGGTGTTCTGCAGCGTGCAAGTGCTGCCCGACTGGGTGACGTCGAGCGCCGCGTAGTCGGTGCCGTAGGTGTACATGCCGGTCTTCTGGTTGCCGCCCGGGCCGTTGGCCGAGGCATCGGTGAGACCGTTCCAGCTCTTGATCACCGCGCCGGTGTTGGCGTCGACGATGGCGGTGGGGCGCGTCGGGTTGGCGCCGTTGACGAAGTACGAGACACGATAGACCAGTCGCGGCGCCGCACCTTCCTGCGGATACACGAACAGGTCGGCGCGGGCGTTCTCCATCGCCGTACCGGCGACCAGCACGGTGTGCGCGTGCGCCTTCAGCGCCGCGATAGCGCGCGCGGCATTCAGCCGGGGGCGCACCGAGATCTGCTGCTGGCCCTGCTGCATCAGCTCGCCGGTGGCGCGCAAGGCGTTGCCCTGGGCGTCCTGCACCACGGCGATGCTGCGGCCGTACACCGGCACGCCCTGGTACATCTGCTGCTGGCGCACCACGCGGTGCTGGCCGGCGAGCGCCACGGCGCCGTGCGGCGCCAGCGTCATGCCCGGGCCCAGGTTCAACTGGGTGGCGAGCGAGGCGACGGGTACGGCGCCCAGGTTCTGTGCGCGCAGGGATTGCGTGTTGGCGGCGGTGGCAGCCGTGGCGGTGGCCATGCCGATGGCGGCCACCAGCAATTTCAGGCGGGATGGATAGGGCATGTAATGAGCTCCTGGAAAAATTGGGGACAAACGCGCCCGATGCGGCCGCAAAGCCCCATGCAAGAATTTCCGTGCGAGACACGGCGTTGGTATTCGTCAGCGGTCCGGCGATCCCGAACTACGTCCGCCGGTGGCTGCCTTCCCCCTGAGGTTCCCTGCAGGGACAGCACATGGACGCGTAACTGCAAGACGACAAAGGCGTCGCCACGGGATCATCCCCCAGCCTCCCAGATGGTGGACCCGGCGACGTTATTACTTGCGATACCGCCTGACAATCCGACTTTTTCCTACGCCGGGTGATCGCGGTCACGTCCTGCCGGATGCGCGCACGACATCGACGCCGCAGCGTCGCGGATGCTTCGGAAGCTTTCGGATGGCTTGTCCGTGGTCACTTTCGCGAACGCGAAAGTCCATCGACGAGCGCTGCGGGCGCGATGGTACCGAACTGTTCCTGCGCGTCAGCGCGACGCAAGATTTTCCGACACCGACCTCGCGCCGTTCAGAGCATGCCGGTTTCCAGCTTCGCCTCGTCGGACATCATCGAGTGGTTCCACGGCGGGTCGAACACCAGGTCCACGTCGGCCTCGGAGATGGTGGGGATCATCTCCAGCTTGGTGCGCGCGTCGTCCACCAGGATGTCGCCCATGCCGCAACCGGGCGCGGTGAGGGTGAGCTTGACGTAGACCTTGCGTTCGCCGGATTCGCCGTGCTCCATGCTCAGGTCGTAGACCAGCCCGAGATCGACCACGTTGACCGGGATCTCCGGGTCGAACACCGTGCGCAACTGGTCCCAGGCAAGCTTCTCCACGTCGGCATCGGTGGCGTCCGGCGGCACTTCGATCGGCACCGGCCGATCCTTGCCCAGCGCATCGGCATCGTCGCCGGCCACGCGGAACAGGTTGCCCTCGACGTAGACGGTGAAACTGCCGCCGAGGGCCTGGGTTATGTAGCCGATCTGGCCCGCGGGCAACGTCACCACCTCGCCCTGCGGCACCATCACGGCGCTGCAATCGCGCACCAGGGTGACCGGTTCGCTGCTCAGACTGAAACCACTCATGCCAACGACTTTCCCGTATCCACAGGCGCGGCCACATGCCGTACCGAAGTGCCCATTATGCCGCCCGCGACGCGCGACCGCTTGTTCCAGATCAGCCCGGCGGGAGATGAGGCGACGTTTTGCCCGCCCGTCCCGGCGCACAACGCACGGTATGATGGCCGCTTTGCCGACGGATCAAGCGATGCCTTGCACCCACCTGGCGGGACGCCACCAATGAGGGCGCGCAGCGTGCCGGCCCTGCTGTTTGCGCTGTTCAGCGCCGCCATGCTGGGGCTTGCCGCCGGCGCCGCGTGGATGGTGGTGGCGCTGTACTCGCGCCATCCCCTGCCCTGGCTGGTGGTGCCGATCGGCGTCATGCTGGCGTGGGTCATCCGCGCCGGCGTGCATCGCCCCGGCATCGGCGCGCTGCTGCTGGCCGCCGGCGCCACCGCGTTGTCGGCGATCTACGTCAACCTGCTGATCGCCGGCGTGAAGGTCGCGGGCAGCATGGGCCTGGACCTGATCGAGGCGATGCGCACCGCCGGCATCGGCATGCTGTGGCAGCTGGCGCGCATGGGCCTGACCCCCGCCGATTTCATCTGGACCTTGCTGGCCATGCTGCTGGCCGGGTGGCTGGCCTCCCGCCAACGGCGTTCACTCCCACCCGTGAAGAACACCTAGGGCGGGCACCGCCCGCCGCCTTTCATTCCGCGAAGCAAGAGCCGGCGGGCCGTGCCCGTTACGGCATGCAGCGAGGCGGCCTCAGCCGTCGATCGCCTTCACCTCGTTGACCAGCTCGCCCACCGCCGCCTGGCCGTCGCCGTACAGCATGCGGGTGTTGTCGGCGTAGAACAGCGCGTTCTCGATGCCGGCGAAGCCGGTGCCCTTGCCGCGCTTGATCACGATCACCTGCTTCGCGTTCACCACGTCCAGGATCGGCATGCCGTAGATCGGCGAGGCCGGGTCGGTCTTGGCTACCGGATTGACCACGTCGTTGGCACCGATCACCAGCGCCACGTCGGTGGTGGCGAACTCCGGGTTGATGTCGTCCATGTCGGCGATCAGGTCGTACGGCACGCCGGCCTCGGCCAGCAGCACGTTCATGTGGCCGGGCATGCGACCGGCGACCGGGTGGATCGCGAACTTCACCTTCACGCCACGCTTCATCAGGAGTTGCGCGAACTCCCACACCTTGTGCTGCGCCTGCGCCACCGCCAGGCCGTAGCCGGGCACGATCACCACGCGCTCGGCGTAGGCCATCATCACTGCCGCGTCGGCGGCGTCGATCGGCTTCTGCGCGCCCTCGATCGCCTGCGCCTCGCCGCCGGCCGCGCCGAAGCTGCCGAACAGCACGTTGCCGATCGAGCGGTTCATTGCCTTGGCCATCAACTGGGTCAGCAAGGTACCCGCCGCGCCGACCACCATGCCGGCAATGATCATCGCCTCGTTGCCCAGCACGAAACCCTCGAAGGACACCGCCAGGCCGGTGAACGCGTTGTACAGCGAGATCACCACCGGCATGTCGGCGCCGCCGATCGGCAGCGTCATCATCAGGCCGAAGGCGAGCGCCAGCGCGAAGAACGCCGCGATCAGCGCCGGGCTGGCATGCCCGGTGGCGAGCAGCACGCCGACCACCACCGCCGCGGCGAGCAGCAACAGATTCACCGCGCGCTGGCCGGGAAACACGAAGCGCTTGTCCATCCAGCCCTGCAGCTTGGCGAACGCGACCAGCGAACCGGAGAAGCTCACCGCGCCGATCAGCGCACCGAGCACGCCCAGCGCCAGTTCGGTCGGCGACAGCGCCGGCGGCAGGCCGTTCACCGCCCAGGCTTCGGGCCGCAGCGGCGAGGTATCCGGCACCGCGTGCAGCAGTCCCGACGAACGCGCGTAGCCGATCAGCTCGACCGCGCCGATCGCCGCCGCCGCGCCGCCGCCCATGCCGTTGTACAGCGCCACCATCTGCGGCATCGCGGTCATTGCCACGCGGCGGCCGGTCCACCACGCGGCGCTGACGCCGATCAGCACCGCGGCAAGGATCAGCCCGCGGTTGTGCATGTCCGGCAGGAAGAACGTGGCCAGCACCGCCAGCACCATGCCGTAACCGGCCCACACGATGCCGCCACGCGCGGTGCGCGGCGAACTCATGCGTTTCAGGCCCAGGATGAACAGCAGCGCGGCGAGGAAGTAGCAGGCCTTGATGACGGTGGGCAGCCAGCTCATCACTTGGCCCCCTTGCCGGCGTCCGGCTTGCTGGACTTGAACATTTCCAGCATCCGCTCGGTCACCACGTAGCCGCCGGCGGCGTTGCCCGCACCAAGCAGTACGCCGATGAAGCCGATCGCGATCTCGAACGGTGTGTTCGCGTGGCCTAGCGCAATCATCGCCCCGACCAGCACAATGCCGTGCACGAAGTTGGAACCGGACATCAGCGGCGTATGCAGGATCACCGGCACCCGCGCGATGATTTCATAGCCGGTAAAGGCGGCCAGCATGAAGATGTACAGCGCCAGGAAACCGTCGATCATGAGCCCATCCCCCGTGAGAGCCGCCCGCCAGGATGCATCCGAACCTGCATCATACGGGAAGCCCGGCGTGCGTCGAGGCCGGGCCGCCGATCGGCGCACGGCGCCGCGCGACTCGCGCAGGCGGTCAACCCTGGCGGGCCTGCCGCGTTGAACAGGCAGGAACCACCGATGGAGCCCGTCGATGACATCACCGATGGCAGCGGAGCGTCGGCCGTGAATGCCGCCGCCGGCATGCTCGAGGCCGACCTGCTCGCCGCGGGCGAGCCGGGCGCTGCGCGCGCGGTGCCGGCCACGCTGGATGCGTTCCTGGCCGACGTGGAGCGCCGCGCGTTCCGCATGGCCGAGCTGCAGTTGCGCCATCGCGAGGACGCCATGGACGCGGTGCAGGACGCCATGCTGCGACTGGTACGGCATTATCGCGACAAGCCGGCCGCGGAATGGGCGCCGCTGTTCTGGGGCATCCTGCGTCGACGCATCGTGGACCTGCAGCGCCGGCGCAAGGTGCGCTCGATCGTGGTCGGCTGGCTCGGCGGCGGGCATGACGACGGCGGCGACGAGCTGCCCGTGTGGGAGCCGGCCGACCCGGGCAAGGACCCGCTGGGCCGGCTGCACGACGCGCAGTCGTACGCGGACATGGCCGCGGCGGTGCAGCGCTTGCCCAGGCGCCAGCGCGAGGCGTTCATCCTGCGCATGCTGGAAGGGCTTGACGTGGCGGAGACCGCACGCGCCATGGGCTGCGGCGAAGGCAGCGTGAAAACCCATCTGTCGCGCGCCATGCATCAGCTGCGCGACCAACTGGAGGATTGGCGATGAACTCGCCCGAGCACGAGCACGAACCGATCGAACGGCGCGCGCACAAGCTGTGGCGCGAGGCCGCACACCATCTTGACGCGAGCACGACCGCGCGGCTGCGCGCCGCCCGTCGCGAAGCGCTGCAGCCGTCAACCGCACCGCAGCGTCAGGCGGTGCGCTGGCTGATCCCCACCGGCGCGCTGGCGGCCATGGCGTTGGCGGTAATGATGGTGTGGCAACCGCTGCCGCACGCGCACGCGCCATCGGCGAACCAGGCGGCCAGCAGCGCCCCGCAGGACGTGGACAACGAGCTGCCGCCCGACGCCGAGCAGGTCGATCCGGGCCTGTACCAGAACCTCGATTTCTACGCCTGGCTCGCCGCCAACGACCGGCACCCGACCTCACGCTGACCCCATGAACAAGCCGCTGCCTTCCCTTTTGTCGCTGTTGCTTGCCGCCCTGCTCGGGGTCGCGGCCACGCCGCTGTGCGCGCAAACGCCCACGCCGCCACCGGCGAGCGCGGACGCGCCTGCACGCACCCCGTGGAACGGCCTGGCACCGAGCCAGCGCGAGATGCTGGCGCCGCTCAAGGACGAATGGGATCAGCTGTCGCCACGCAAGCAGGCGCACCTGCTGCACCGCACCCGGTACTGGACCACGCTGCCACCCGAGCGCCGCGAGGAGATCCGCCAGCGCATCGTCCACTGGCAGCAGATGACGCCGGAGCAGCGCCGTCAGGCGCGCGCCAACGAGCACCGGTTCCGCGAGATGTCGCCGGCAGAACGCCAGCGCGTGCACCGCAGCTTCGAGCGCTTCCAGAGCCTGCCTCCCGCGCAGCGCGAACAGCTGAAACGCGAATGGCGCCAGCTGTCGCCCGAGCAGCGGCAGCAGCGAATCCAGCAGCACGACCGCGACGGCGGCACCGGCACCGGGCATCCGCCCCGGTAACTCACGCCGGGCCGCGGATGACCGCGGCCATCAGCCCTGGAAGCGGGTCTCCCCGGCGTGCGCCAGGCAGCTCCTGGCGAGCAGCTCGTCGTCGAAATCCGGTTTCAGCGCACCGTCGTGCAGCAGCAGCTCGACGAAGTTGTACACGTTGCGCGCGTACATCTCCGAGGCATGCAGCGGCGCGCCGGCCGGCAGGTTCAGCGGCCCGATGATCGTCACGCCGCCATGCTCGACGTGCTCGCCGGGACGGGTCAGCTCGCAGTTGCCGCCGCCCTCGGCGGCGAGGTCGACGATCAGGGCGCCGGGCTTCATGCCCTCGACCATCGCGGTGGTGAGGATCTTCGGTGCCGGCCGACCTGGCACCGCCGCGGTGCTCACCACCACGTCGAACGACTTCAGGTGATTCGCCAGCGCCTGCTGCTGCGCGGCGCGTTCCTCCGCCGACAGCTCGCGTGCATAGCCGCCACTGCCGGCGGCACTGACACCCAGGTCGAGGAACTTCGCGCCCAGCGATTCCACCTGCTCGCGCGTTTCCGGGCGCACGTCGTAACCCTCGATCTGCGCGCCGAGCCGGCGCGCGGTGGCGATCGCCTGCAGCCCAGCCACGCCGGCGCCGATCACCAGCACCTTCGACGGCCGGATCGTGCCGGCCGCGGTGGTCAGCATCGGAAAGAACTTCGGCGACGCCTCGGCCGCGATCAGCATGGCCCGATAACCGGCCACCGCCGCCTGCGAACTGAGCACGTCCATCGCCTGCGCACGCGTGGTGCGCGGCAGCAGCTCCAGCGAGAACGCGGTCAGCTTGCGCGCGGTCAGCGCGGCGATGCGCTCGGCGGCGCCGTACGGCCGCAACTGGCCGACGACCACGCTGCCCTCGCGCAGGCTGGAGAACACCGCGTCCTCGGGCGGCAACACGCACGCCAGCACGTCGGCCTGCGCCAGCACGTCGCTGGCATCGGCAAACTCGGCGTCGGCATAGGCCTGGTCGGGAAAGCCGGCCGCGCGCCCGACGTCGTGCTCCAGCAGCACGCGCAGCCCCTTGCCGCGCAGCTTCTTCGCCATCTCCGGAGTGATCGCCACGCGCCGCTCACCGGCGGCAGTCTCTCGCAAGGCGGCAATGGTGACAGGCATGGTGCGATCCCCGTGGAATGTTCCTGCCATCTTAGCGGCAGTTGGCTTTGATCCGGGCGCGCGCACGAGAGTAAGCTGGCCCGCCGGATCGCGCTGCACGCAGCGCCGGGGTCATCACCGGAGATCACGATGCCCGCAAGCCCCCCCGCCCTGGATGACCTGCTCACGCTGGCGCGCGCCGCGCGCGAACACGCCTACGCGCCGTATTCCCGCTTCCACGTGGGTGCCGCGGTACTGACCCGTGACGGCCGGACGTTCGGCGGGTGCAACGTGGAGAACGCCGCCTACGGCCTGTGCAACTGCGCCGAACGCACGGCCCTGTTCAGTGCGGTCGCCGCCGGTTGCCGACCCGGCGATTTCGCTGCCATCGCGGTGGTCGCCGATACCCCGGAGGCAGTCACGCCCTGCGGCGCCTGCCGCCAGGTGATGGCCGAATTGTGTGACGAGGCTACCCCGGTGCTGCTGGCCAACCTCACCGGCGCCATCCGCGAAACCAGCGTGGCCGCGCTGCTGCCCGGCTCGTTCAAGCTGCCGCTGCGAGCTTGAGAGGTTGTGTGGAAATAGCGTAGGGCGGGCACTGCCCGCCGCTTCCCGTCACGCCGTCGCGAAGCAGAATGCCGGCGGGCAGTGCCCGCCCTACGTTCGACGGTTCGCACCTTGGCGACCCGCCAGCTAGGATGGAGCGTTCCGCCCCGTCGAACCACCCCATGACCAACGCGCTTTCCCTGCTGCAGCAACGCCATTCCGTCCCCGCACGCCAGCTCGGCGAGCCGGCGCCGGATGACGCCACGCTGCACACCCTGCTCGAAGCGGCCATCCGCGTGCCCGATCACGGCAAGCTGGTGCCGTTCCGGCTGATTCTGCTGCGCGACGAGGCCAAGCTGGCGTTCGGCGAACAGGTGACCGCGATCGGTATCCGCAACAACCCGGCGATGATCGGCGCCAAGCTGGAGAAGGAGCGCCACCGCTACACCTTCGCGCCGCTGGTGGTGGCCGTGGTCGCACGCATCGACCCCGACAGCAAGGTGCCGGAAATCGAGCAGAAGCTGTGCACCGGCAACGTGGCCTACAACATCCTGCTCGGTGCCTTCGCGCTTGGCTACGGCGCGCAATGGCTGACCGGCTGGGCCGCCTACGACCGCGAAGTCGCCGCACTGCTGGGCCTGGACGCCGACGAGCACGTGGTCGGCTTCGTCCACCTGGGCACGCCGCAGGTCGAGGTTCCCGACCGCGACCGACCGGCGCTGGCCGACCTGCTCACCACATGGACGCCATGACCAGCTCGCCAGACGGACGTCCGGACGTCCATCTTCCCACTGCCCATCTCGTCGACGGCAGCCTGTACGTGTTCCGCGCCTGGCACTCGATGCCGGACGAGTTCCACGACGTCGACGGTCATCCGGTAAACGCCGTGCACGGCTATGCGCGCTTCCTGTGCGAGCTGCTGGAGCGGGCGCGACCGGAGCATGTCGCGGTGGCGTTCGACGCCTCGCTGACCAGCTCGTTCCGCAACACGATCTACCCGGCCTACAAGGCCAACCGCGAGCTGCCGCCGCCGGACCTGGAACGGCAGTTCGTGCAGTGCCGGGCGCTCACCGAAGCGCTCGGCGTGCACCTGATGATCGACCACGAATACGAGGCCGACGACCTGATCGGCAGCACGGTGTGGAACCTGCGCGCGCTGGGTTGGCGCAGCGTGATCGTGTCGGCGGACAAGGACTTCGGCCAACTGCTGGGCGAGCACGACGAGCAGTGGGATTACGCCCGCAACCTGCGCTGGGGGCCGGCCGGCGTCCACGACAAGCTTGGCGTGCATCCGCACCAGGTCGCCGACTATCTCGCGCTGTGCGGCGACGCGGTGGACAACATCCCCGGCGTGCCCGGCATCGGCGCCAAGACCGCCGCGGCCCTGCTCGCCCACTTCGGCAGCCTGGATGCCCTGCTCGAACGCATCGACGAAGTGGCCTTCCTGCGCCTTCGTGGCGCGGCCAGTTGCGCGGCGCGGCTGCGCCAGCATGCCGAACAGGCACGCATGTGCCGCCGGCTGACCCGGATCGCGCTGGACGCTCCCGGCGCCGGCGAAGTCGACCTCCTGCAGCGCCGGCCTCGCCCGGTCGATCAGCTCGATGCGTTGTGCGAGCAGTTGCGCTTCGGCCCGCTGACCCGCAGCCGCCTGCGCGCGCTGGCGATCTGAGCTGATCGCTTGTCGCGGCACGCCCGACGGGCCACCATGGATGTTTCAGCCCGGACCTGCGAGCACCGATGAACGACACCGCCCACCCCATTCCCGCCGACGCCGGCGCACCGGTGGAAACCCTGTACGAGGGTCGCTGGCTGAGTCTGCGCAAACGCGGCCGCTGGGAGTACGCCGAGCGCAACAATCCGGCGGGCGCGGTGATCATCGTGGCGGTGACTCCGGAAGACCGCGTGCTGTTCGTCGAGCAGTACCGCGTGTCGATCCTGCAGAACACGATCGAGATGCCGGCCGGCCTGGTCGGCGACCTGGCCGACCAGGCCGACGAAAGCGCGCTGGTGGCGGCGCAACGCGAACTGGAGGAGGAGACCGGCTACCGCTGCGCCAGCGTGGAGTTCATCCACCGCGGCCCGTCGTCGTCGGGCATGAGCACCGAGATGATCGCCTTCGTGCGCGCGCGCGACCTGCAGAAGATCGGCCCTGGTGGCGGCGACGAGACGGAGAACATCGTGGTGCACGAGGTGCCGCGGCGCGAGGCCGGCGCCTGGCTGTTCGCGCGCGCGGCCGAGGGCTACTCGATCGACCCGAAGCTGTTCGCGGGGCTGTGGTTCATCGAGCACGACGGTGCAGAAAAGCAGTCCGTGATGTCCGACCGCTCGCGCTGAGCGTAGCCCGCGCAGCGGGCGGAGTCGAAGCGGCGCCTATCGGGAAGCCCGTCGCCGGCGTGCCTTTCGACTTCCTCGCTCCTCAGGACTGTGGCTGTCCATGGCCATTCTCCGCGTGCGGCCTTCGGCCTGCGCCCAGGGTGAACGGGTCCAAGTCAGTGATCTTGCCGGCGCAGACACCAGACCGACAGCGCCACGCCGACCAGGGTCACCACCACCCAGCCGCCCAGCACGTGGGCGTTCTCGCCCCCCAGCCACAACACGCTGGCGACGGCGCCCACGCCGATCGAACCCAGGCCCAGCGCCAGCAGCGGGTCACGGCGGCGCCCCTGGGCCGCGAGCAGCGCCAGTGCGCCCAGCGCCGCCAGCAGCACGGAGAGAACCCGCCACAGCGTCACGTGTTGCGGCGGCACCGGCAGGTCGGGAAACAGCGCCAGCAAGGGCACGTCGCCGACCTGCACCTGGTAGCCCTTGCCGTCGGGAGCATCGGCGGCCGCTTCCAGCCGGGCGCCATCCAGGCGTGCCACGATGGTGACCTGCTGCAGCGGCACGGCGCTCCAGCTCACCCGCAGGTCGCCCAGGCGCGGATCGCCGGGATGGGCGCTGGTCACCAGGTAATCCTGATAACGGCTGAAGGTGACGGCAAGGTTCTGCGGCAGCGCCGCCGGGTCGGGTTCGATCAGTTCCGAACCGGGCAAGGCGTGCACCAGCACGCGGCCGAGCTTGAAGCCGCCCATCTGCACCAATCCAGCGTCGAACTGCTTGCTTTCGATCGGGAAACGGCCGGGATTGGCGTGCCCGCGGGCGTCGCGGAACCGACTGGAATCCACCGGCTGGTCGACCCAGTCCAGTTCGTAGTGGACGCTGCCGCCGATGCTGATCTCCCGCCACTGGAACATCTCGACATGCCGCACCAGCACGGGTGTATTGGCGGTCTGGTTGAACTCCGGGTCGTGCGGCGCCTCGACCACGCGTGGCGTCCCGGCCAGGCGTGCCATGTAGCCGTGCTGGCCGGGTTGCGGCAGCGCATCCGCGCCCAGTTCGATCGCCTCGCCGCCGTGCCGGACGGACGCCTGGCGGAAATCGATCAGGCTGCTGGCGTTGAGCGCCTCCAGGCCGATGCCGGCGATCACCAGCAGGGCGCCGATGACGTTCAATGCCAGCAGGCGCCAGGACATGCCCTTGCCCAGCTCCATCAGGCGCACCGCACCGGCGGCGACGGGCAGGCGGGATGCAAGGCGGAATGCTCCATGCCGGCGCCTACTGCACTTGGCCCAGGCCCGACGGTCGGCGCGGGTCGCTGGCAGCGTCGAGCTGGTTGGTCTTGCGATCCCAGGTGACCACGTTCATGAACCCCCACGGCTCGCGCTGTTTCAGGACGTAGCCCATTTTCGTCAAGGCCGCCTCGGTGCCCGCATCGAATGCCTGCGGCTCGGTCATGACCACGTCGGGCAGGTACTGATGATGGAAGCGCTTGTGCGCCACGATCTGCTGCGCGCCCTGCCCGTCGATGAAATGCAAGATGCCTTCGAGCACCTGGGTGATGATGGTGGAGCCGCCGGGCGAGCCGATCACCATGGTGCGCTCCGGCCCGATCACGATGCTGGGCGACATCGACGACAACATGCGCTTGCCGCCCACCGGCGCATTTGCCTTGCTCCCGAGCAGACCGTAGACGTTCGGCTTGTTCGGCACCAGAGCGAAGTCGTCCATCTCGTTGTTGAGCAGCACGCCGGTGCCGGCGGCGACGAACTTCGAGCCCAACGTGGTGTTGACGGTGAGCGTCACCGCGGCCATGTTGCCGTCGGCGTCGATGATGGAGAAATGCGTGGTGTGCATGCCCGCATCGGCCGGCTCGGCGCGCGGCAGCATCGAGGAGGGCGTCGCGCGGTCGGGCAGGATGCTCTGGCGCAGGCCGTCGGCGTAGTACGGCGACAGCAGCATGTCCAGCGGCATCTTCACGAAATCCGGGTCGCCCAGGTAATCGTTGTGGTCGCGGAACGCCCGCCGCATCGCCTCGACGACGTAATGCACGCGCGTGGCGGCATCCATCTTCGTCAGGTCGTAGCCGGACAGGATGTTGAGGATCTCGGCGATCGCCACGCCGCCGGAAGACGGCGGCGGCGCAGTGATGACCTGGTAGCCGCGGTAGTCGACGCTGATCGGCGTGCGCTCTTTCGCCTGGTACGCGGCCAGGTCGGCCAGCGTCCAGTTGCCGCCGGCCGCACGCACCGCGTCGACCAGCTTGCGCGCGGTCTCGCCGCGATAGAAACCATCGTGGCCATGGCGCGCGAGCGCCTCCAGCGTGCGGGCCTGGTCCGGATCGCGCCAGGTGGCGCCCTCGGCCGGCGGCTGCCCGTTCACCAGGTACTTCGCGGCCGAGGCGGGCCAGCGCGCGAGCGATTTCTGCTCGGAGACGATCGCGCCATGCAGGCGCGGATCGGGAACGAAGCCGTCGCGCGCGATGCGGATCGCCGGCGCCAGCGACTGCTGCAGCGACAACCGCCCGTAATCCTTCGCGAGCAGCGCCAGCCCGGCCGGCTCGCCGGGGATGCCGGCGGACAGCGGGCCGGTCAATGCGGTATCGCGGTTGGGGCTGCCGTCGGGTTTCAGGTAATCCTTCGGATCGACCGCCGCCGGCGCCGTCTCGCGGGCGTCGATGAACAGGTTGCGGCCATCGCTGGCGCGGTGCAGCACGGCCATGAAACCGCCGCCGATGCCCGAGCTCTCCGGTTCCACCACCGACAACGTGGAAGCCACCGCCACCGCCGCATCGAACGCGTTGCCGCCCTTGCGCAACACCTCCAGGCCGGCGCGCGTGGCCAGGAAATTCGCGCTGGCGATCGCCGCATGGCCCGGCCGCTGCGCGGCGGGCGCGGCCGGCGGCGCCTGCTTCGCCGAAGCCGCCGGCGCAAGGCCGGCGGTACCGCTCAGCAACAGACCCAGCGCCAGCGCGCGCCAATCGAAGGAGATGCTCATGCCACGGACTCCTTGCTCATCAGGTGTCGATACTTCAACTCAAGCTGGGCCGGAGATTCGACATGGTCGGGGTCGCCGATGATGCACTCCACCGGGCACACCTCCACGCACTGCGGCTCGTCGTGATGGCCCACGCACTCGGTGCACAGCGCCGGGTCGATCACGTAGTACTCCTCGCCCAGCGAAATTGCCTGATTGGGGCACGCCGGTACGCAAACGTCGCAATTGACGCAGGAGTCGAGGATCTTGAGCGACATGAGGGCAAGCCAGGAGTGAGTGAAGAGGAGTGCCAAACGAGAGAAGGCAGGACCTCGCCATGCTCTCTCTCATTTCTCACTCCTCGTTTCTCACTCCCGCCTCATCACATTTCGACGAAACGGAATGTCGCCCCGGTGGGCTTCAGCGCGTCGGTCACTTTCTGCTCGTCGGCCTTGTCGCCGATGAACACCACGATCACGTCCTTGAACGAGCCGGGGTTGGCGTTCTTGAACGCGTCGATCACGAACTCGGAGGTCGCCGCGGAACTGGGGCCGCCGAAGGCAAGCAGGTTGCCCGGCAGCACGCCGCGGGCGACGGTGTCCTGCACGCCCTGCAACTGCCGCGCGTTCTGCGCCTGCTGGTCCTCAGTCAGGCCGGGGGTGACCATGTAGGCATACGGCTGCGGCGCCTTCATGCCCTGCAGGTTGGCCTGCACCAACTGGCCGAGATAGGCATTCCAGCCCTTGGCGTCATTGACGTCGGTGGGCTTGGGCGCCTTCTGCACCTGTTCCTGGGCCTGCTGGTCGTCGCCCTGCTTGTTGCAGGCACTCAGGCCCAGGCAAGCGCTCAGCGCGACAACCGCAATGAGAACGAATTTACGCATGGTCATCACCTTCTGCTTCGGGTTGCTGGTTGGATGGATGAAGCGACTTCTGCCAGCGCTGGCGCATCGCCTGTTGCACGGCCGGATGCACGAAGCCGGAGATGTCCCCGCCGAGGCGGCCGATTTCGCGCACCAGTGACGAGGAGATGAAACTGTATTCTTCGGCCGGCGTCAGGAACAAGGTCTCCGCCTGCGGGATCAGATGCCGATTCATGCTGGCCAGCTGGAATTCGTACTCGAAATCCGACACCGCCCGCAGCCCGCGGATGATCACCCCGGCACCCACCTGCCCGATGAAGGTCGCCAGCAGGCAATCGAAGCCGCGCACCTCCACGTTGGGCAGGTCGGCCAGCGCCAGCCGCGCCAGCGCCACCCGCTCGCCGATGCTGAAGTGCGGCCCCTTGGTGGAACTGTCCGCCACTGCCACGATCACCCGGTCGAACAGCGACGCGGCGCGCGTCACCAGATCGGCATGGCCGTTGGTGATCGGGTCGAAAGTGCCCGGATAGATGGCCAGGCGGGGATTCCCCAGATTTTTTCTCACGGAAGGCATGCAGTCGCCGACGACGGTGTGACCCTTAGCTTAACGGAAGCGAACGCCGATAGAGCGCAAAACGTACCTCGCCGGCCTGTCCCTCGCGATGCAACGACCAGTTCGGCGGCAGCCCGGGGACACCGGCGCGGGGCGATTCGACGTAGATCAGTGCCTGCGCCGCCAGCCAGCCGCCCGCTTCCAACTGCGCGGCCAACGGTGCCCACAGGTCGAGCGCGAACGGCGGGTCGAGGAAGACCAGATCGCAAGGCTGCGCCGGACCGCGCAGGAAAGTCGCCGCCTCCGCGGTGGTGACCACCGCGGACGTCAGCTTGAGCCGCGCCAGGTTCGCGCGCAGCGCCTGCGCCGCCTGCGCGTCGCGCTCCACGAACTGCACGCTGGCTGCGCCGCGCGAATACGCCTCGATGCCCAGCGCGCCGGTGCCGGCGCACAGGTCCAGGCAGCGCGCACCGGCGATCATCGGCGCCAGCCAATTGAACACGGTCTCGCGCACGCGCGCCGGGGTCGGCCGCAAGCCGGGCAGTTCCGGCACCCGCAGGCGCGAATTGCGCAGGTTGCCGCCGATGATGCGCACCTGGCCAGGCGACGGTTTTCGCCCGCCACTCACGCGCGCGGGCCCTCAGCTGGGAGTACGGGTCGGGGTGTTAGCATGCCGGCCATTGTCTTTGAATCGCCCCGGCCATGCTCAAGTTCTGGAAGAAAAAATCCGCCGAGACGGATGCCCACGGCAAGGAAGTGCCGCCTGCCGCGCCGGATGCGGCGGTCGACGCGGGCCTGCCGGAAGCCGTGGCATCGGGCCTGCGCGAGGCGCTGGCGGAAATGCCCTCGGCCGAGGACATCCGCCGCGACACCGAGCGCTTCGTGGCGCCGGCGGAAGAACCCGCCCAAGCGCCGCCGAAGCGCAGTTGGCGCGAACGCCTGTCCGGCAGCGTGTTTTCGCGCAGCCTCGGTTCGCTGTTCGTGCGCAACCCGAAGCTCGACGACGACCTGCTCGACGAGCTGGAAACCGTGCTGATCACCGCCGACGTCGGCGTCGAAGCCAGCAGCGCGCTGGTCGATGGCCTGCGCAAGCGCATGCACAAACGCGAGTTCGCCGACGCCGCGGCCTTGCTGGCGGCCTTGCGCCAGGCGCTGATCGAGCTGCTCAAGCCGGTCGAGCAGCCGCTGGACGTACGCGACAGACAACCCTTCGTGGTGCTGGTCGTCGGCATCAACGGCGCCGGCAAGACCACCACCATCGGCAAGCTGGCCCGCAGGTGGCGCGACGAAAAGCACGCGGTGATGCTGGCTGCCGGCGACACCTTCCGCGCCGCCGCGGTCGAGCAGCTCAAGACCTGGGGCGAGCGCAACGCGGTGCCGGTGATCTCGCAGGGCCAGGACGCCGATTCGGCCAGCGTGATCTTCGACGCCCTGCAGGCCGCGCGTTCGCGCCACATGGATGTGCTGATCGCCGACACCGCCGGACGGCTGCACACCCAGGGTGGCCTGATGGACGAACTGGGCAAGATCGCCCGCGTGCTGAAGAAACTCGACGCCGACGCACCGCATGAAGTGCTGATGGTGATCGACGGCACCACCGGACAGAACGCGGTCAACCAGGTGCGCCAGTTCCGCCAGATCGTGGGCGTCACCGGCCTGGTGGTGACCAAGCTCGACGGCACCGCGAAGGGCGGCGTGGTGTTTGCGCTGGCGCGCGAGTTCGGCCTGCCGATCCGTTTCGTGGGCCTGGGCGAAAGCGCCACCGACCTGCGCGCGTTCGAGGCCGAAGCCTTCGTCGACGGCCTGCTGCCCGCCAACCTCGGCCAGGTTCGAGACCATGGCTGACGCCGGCTGGCGGGGCTGATCCGGTGTCGCGCCGACTGCGCCTGATCGCAACGGTGCTCGGCGGTGTGGTCGTGGCGGCCACGCTCGTCGTGGTGGCCGCCGTCTACCTGCTGCTGCAGCCCGACCGCTTCACCGCCATGCTGCAGAGCCAGGCGCGCGCCGCCGGGCTGGAGTTGAACCTGGCCAGCCCCGCCAGCCCCAGCCTGTTCCCGCGGCCGGCGCTGGACCTGCGTGGTATCACGCTCAACGCCCAAGGCGCCAGCGCACCGATCCTGCTCGCCGCGCGCGGCCGGCTGGTGCTGCCGTGGCACACCCTGTTCGGCGGGCCCGCCGTGATCTCGCAACTGGAGATCGACTCGCCGCGCGTCGACCTCGATGCCCTGCAGGCATGGATGGCCGCGCTGCCGGCGCAGACACAGCAGGCGCCGCTCAACATCCCGCGCATCGACACCGGCGTGGAAATCACCCACGGCAGCGTGGTGCGCGGCAATGAAGTCTTGCTGGACAACGTCTCGATCAGGGCCGGCAGCCTCGTTTCCGGGCAGCCGTTTCCGCTCAGCATCAACGCCTTCGTCGCCGGCAAGCCGTGGCAGCTGCACCTGTCGGCGACGCCGCGCATCCAGGGCAACGCCCTGCAACTGGACAACATCAGCCTGCACCTGGCGCAGGAAGATGCGGTGACGCTGGCGCTGAACGGCCGCGCGCACTGGCACGGCGCAGCCGATGCCGCGGCCAGCCTGGCCGGCAAGCTCGACCGCACCGGCGCGGGCCAGTACGACCTGTCACTGACGCTCACGCCCGCCAACCAGGACAACCCGCTGCTGCTGGCGCTGAAACTCGACGGCCCCGGCAACCACGCCGACCTGCGCTTGCCGCCGCTGGCACTGGCGCGCTGGTGGGGTCGCCTGGGCGATCCGCAGGCACCGCAACTCGGTGTGCCGCCCGGCAGCGGACACGCCGAGTTCGACAGCATCGACGCCGGTGGCGTGCGCGTGGAAGGGCTGACCCTGCGGGCCGGCGACAACGTGCCGGCGACCGTGTCCAGCAGCGCGACGCCTGCCGCCGCGACCGCGAAGTAGATCAGGGTCCATGGCGAATACCGACGTGGCCGCACGCCTGCTGCACTGGTTCGACCGGCACGGCCGCAAGGATCTGCCGTGGCAGTCGGAGACTTCGCCGGGCCAGCGCGACGCCTACCGCGTGTGGCTGTCCGAAGTGATGCTGCAACAGACCCAGGTCGCCACCGTGCTTGCCTACTTCGAGCGCTTCGTGGCCGCCCTGCCGACCTTGCGCGACCTGGCCAACGCCGACGAGGACACCGTGCTCGCGCTGTGGTCGGGCCTCGGCTACTACCGTCGCGCGCGCTTCCTGCATCGCGCCGCGCAGATCTGCGTGGCGCAACACGACAGCGAACTGCCGCGCGACTTCGCCGCCCTCGCCGCCCTGCCCGGCATCGGCCGCTCCACGGCCGGTGCGATCCTGGCGCAGGCGCACGGGCTGCGCTTTCCCATCCTCGACGGCAACGTCAAGCGGGTGCTGACGCGCTACCACGGCGTCCACGGCGACCCCGGCACCGGCGCGGTCGAGAGGCAACTGTGGTTGCATGCCGAGGCGCATACACCCGTGCGCCGCGTGGCCGATTACACCCAGGCCATCATGGATCTCGGCGCCACCGTCTGCGTGCGCAGCAACCCGCGTTGCGATGCCTGTCCGCTGGCTGGCGATTGCGTTGCCTTCCGCGAAGGCCGCACTGCGCAATTGCCCACGCGCAAGGCGGGCAAATCCGTCCCCACCCGCGCCACGGTCATGCTGGTGCTGCGTGACACGCGGCAACGCATCCTGCTGGAGCGGCGTGGTCCCCAAGGTGTGTGGTCAGGCATGTGGAGCCTCCCCGAAGCCGCCGATGCCGATGGCGCCTGGCGCATCGCCCAGCAACTCGCACGCATCGACGACGCCCAGGCGCTCGCGCCATTCACCCACGTGTTCAGCCATTACCGATTGAATATCGAGCCGCTGCTGTTCGACCAGGCAACCGCGCGGCAGCGTGTTGCCGACGAAGCGCAACTGCGCTGGTGCAGCACCAGCGACCTCGACACCCTCGGCCTGCCCGCCCCCGTGCGCAAGCTGCTCCAACGCCTCGTCACCGACGAACCTGCCCATCCCGTGTAACCATCGCGCACACGGTGCGCCCCTACAAAAAATGCGGCTCGATCGTAGGGCGGGCACTGCCCGCCATCGGCGTGCCGCGACGTCACCGGCGGGCATTGCCCGCCCTACGGTGCTTACTTCGCCGCGCCGGACGGTGCGTCCGTGCCAACGAGCCTGTCAAACCTGTGTAGGAGCGCACCCTGTGCGCGATGCTCTTCGTCACGTGATGGAAGGCATCGCGCACTACAAAAGCGAAGCGAAGCGTGGGGCGGGCAGTGCCCGCCCATCGGCGTACCGGGGAACCGTCGGCGGGCAGTGCCCGCCCTACGACGCTACTTCGACGCGCCCGATGGTGCGTCCTTTGCCGTCCACTGCTTCAACCACGCGTTCACCGTGTCATGCCACTGCACGCTGTTGTGCGGCTTCAGCACCCAGTGGTTTTCATCCGGGAAGGTGAGGAACTCGCTGGGGATGCCGCGGCGCTGCAGCGCGGTGAAGGCGCCCAGGCCCTGGGTGATCGGGATGCGGAAATCCTTGCCCGAATGCACCACCAGCATCGGCACGCGCCAGTCCTTGACGTGGTCGATCGGGTTGAACTTCTCGTAGTTCTGCGGCACGTCGTATTGCGTGCCGCCGTTCTCGCGCTCCTCGAACCACAGCTCCTCGGTGGCGTAATACATCATGCGCGCGTCGAACACGCCGTCGTGGTCGACCAGGCATTTCCACGGCTGGTTCCACACGCCGGCGATCCAGTACACCATGTAGCCGCCGTAGCTGGCGCCGAGCGCGCAGGCGCGGTCGCCGTCGAGGAACTTGTACTTGTCCAGCGCGGCCTTCCAGCCCAGTTTCAGATCCTCCAGCGGCTTGCCGCCCCAGTCGCCGGAGATCGAGTCGGTGAACTTCTGGCCGTAGCCGGTGGAACCGTGGAAGTTGATGGTGACCACCGCAAAGCCCTGGCCGGCATAGGTCTGCGGGTTCCAGCGGTAGCTCCAGCCGTTGCTCATCGCGCCCTGCGGGCCTCCGTGAATGATGAAGGCCACCGGATAGGTCTTGCCCTTCTGGTAGTCGACCGGCTTGACCACGTAGCCCTGCACGGTTTCATCGTTCCAGCCCGGGAACTGGAAGAACTCGAAGTCGCCGACCCTGGCGTTCTTCAGAGCCTCGGCGTTGAAATGGGTAACCTGCTTCGGGCCGCGCCCGTCGGCCTTGGCCAGGTACAAATCAGCGGGGCGCTTCAGGTCGTCGCGCGCGAACAGCAGCTTGCCCGCCGCCAGCGAAAACGCGTTCACGTCACCGGCGCCGGACAGGCTGCGCACCTCGCCGTTGGCCGGGTCGATCGCGAACAACGGGCGCTGGCCTTCGTCGTCCGCAATGGCATACAGGGTCTTGCCGTCGGCGGAAATGGCCAGGCCGCCGGGCGAACGATCCCAGCGCGGATCGACTTCGTGCTTCGCGCCGGTGGCCAGGTCCATCGCCGTGATGGCGAAGCGGTCGGCTTCGAAGCCCGGCGTTTTCATCGCCAGGTAATAAAGCGTCTTGCCGTCCGGCGAGGGCACCGGGTAGGCATCCCACGCCTTGTTGTCGGCGGTGAGGTTGACGGGCGCGGCCGAGCCATCCACCGGCACGCGATAAACGTCGAAATTGGTCGACCACGGCTCGGTGGTGCCGGCGATGCGCACGTCGAAATACACGCTCTTGCCATCCGGCGCGAAGGCGAACTCGCTGGCATCGCCGAACGGCTTGCTGGGAATGTCGCCGTCGATACCGCGGCTCAGCAGCGTCGGCTCCGCCGGCAGCTGGCCATCGGCGTTGAACGCTGCCACGTACAACTGGTTGCGCCGGCCGTCGGCCCAGGTATCCCAGTGCCGCACGAACAGCTTGTTGTACAAGGTGCCGCTGGCCTTGTCCTGCGCGCGCTTCTCGATGCGCTGCTCGGTGCACGCCAGTGTGGCGCAATCGGTGAACACCTCGTAAGAGAGCAGCACCTGCTTGCCGTCGGGGCCCAGCTTGTAATCGACGATGTCCAGCGGCGCATGGCTGACCTGCACCGGCGCCGCCGGGTGGGACAGGTCCGCACCCAGGTCCACGCGCCACAGTTGCGCCACGTCCTTCGCCGGCGCCACGAAATACAGGCTCTTGCCATCGGCCGACCAGCGCGCCGACGAGCCCTTGTCCACCACCTTCACCGGCTGCGCACCCTTGCGCTCCAGGTCCAGCACGTAGATCGCGGTGACGCCCTTGTTCGCCGCGTAATCCGTGCTGCGCACACTGAACGCCGCATGGCGCCCATCCGGCGACAGCTGCGGGTCGCTGACCCGATCCATCATCACCAGGTCACGCACGTTGAAGGCGTGCGGACCCTGGGCCTTGGCAAAGGTGGTGTCGACGACATCGCCCGCCAGGGCAGGGGACGCGGCCAGGGCGAGAAGCAACGCAGCTATCAGGGGTTTCATGGGGGGTCCTTGCAGGCGGGCGGAAACGTTGACGGTAAGTCGCAGGCGGGCGGCAGGCAAGCCCTGGCTTGGTTGCGCACGCCCTCGTGCAGCCGCGCAGGGCAGCGCCCGGCGCATGGTATGAAGTCCTGTGACTGACCATGGAGGTATCGCGCTTTACACCCTCCGTTGCACGGCATATGCTTGGCATATGTCAGCGACAATGAGGGTGCCCCATGGAAAGCCAACGTCACGTGCGCCTGTTTCGAAATGGCCGCAATCAGGCTCTGCGCATCCCGCGCGAGTTCGAGCTGCCGGGTGATGAGGCGATTCTGCGCAAGGAAGGCGGACGGCTGGTGATCGAGCCCATCGCCCGACGCCGCGATTTGCGTGAGCTGCTGCCCACACTGCTGCCACTCAATGAGTCTTTCCCGCCTATCGAGGACATGCCAAGCACGGACGAGGACATCTTCTGAGATGCCCTCGCTGCGCTACATGCTCGACACCAACATCATCTCGGCCGTAATCAGGCAGCCCGGCTGTGACGTCTCCCGCCAATTGGCCGCGATGCCGCGAGAGGTGTTCTGCACCAGCATCGTTGTCGCCGCCGAATTGCGCTTCGGCGTTTGCCGAAAACACTCGGCCAGGCTGGCAACGCAGGTCGAAACCGTCCTGGAAGGAATTGACATCCTGCCGCTGGAAGAACCCGTCGACCAGCATTACGGGAGCATCCGCGCGGAACTGGCGCGACTGGGGCAACCGATCGGCCAGAATGACCTGTTCATTGCTGCGCACGCCCGTGCGCTGGGCTTGGTGCTGGTAACCGACAACACCGCAGAGTTCGAACGAGTACCCGGGCTCGTCATCGAGAACTGGATAGCCCGCTGAAACCGCCCCTCCCACATGCAGTCGCATCCCGGAACTGCCGGCGGGCGGTGCCCGCCCCCGGGTCGAGTCCGGGACAGGCTCTACACGCGGGGCCTTTCGGCGCGCTGGCGAAGAGCATCGCGCACAACGCAAGCAAACCGCAGAGTGGCAATGCCCGCCATCGCCATACCGCGAAACTGTGCGGTGAAACAGCCACGGCAAGGCGCAGCTTCGCAACAGCAGGTCCGGCGCGCAGGGGAGCGAGGTCAACGCAGCGACAGCATTCACGAGAGCGTGTTCCTGAATGACCGTGGCAACGACATACACGACCGGCCTACTTGAACAGTATCATTATTGATACTATATTGCTCGCATGGACAAGATCACGGATCTGATCGAACGGATGCGCCAGGCACCGAAAAACGTGGCCTATACCGACCTCTGCAAGGTTTGCGACCACCATTTCGGAAAAGCGAGGCAGGAAGGCACAAGCCATCGCGTATACAAGACGCCCTGGCATGGCGATCCCCGCGTAAACATCCAGAAAGGTGACGCCGGGAAGGCCAAGCCGTACCAGGTACGGCAAGTGCTGCAAGCAATCAAGAAGCTGGAGGACAAATGATGGACGCTCGTCACTACACCTACCGCGTCATCTGGTCCCCGGAAGACGCCGAATACGTAGGCCTGTGCGCCGAGTTCCCGGGCCTGTCATGGCTGCACGGCAACCAGGCGAAGGCGCTGGCGGGCATCGTGCGTCTGGTGGATGAAACCGTCAGCGACATGGAAGCCAATGGCGAAACACCGCCGGAGCCGATAAGCGCCAAGTCCTATTCGGGCAAGTTCCAGGTTCGCATCCCGCCCGAGCGCCACAAAGCGCTCGCCATGCAGGCAGCGGAACAAGGCATCAGCCTCAACCGATACGTCACGGACAAGCTTTGCGCGTGAACGAGGCCCGCGCAGGCCCGCCCATAACCCGTAGGAGCGCACCCTGTGCGCTGTGCGCGATGCCCTCCGTCACGTCGCGAAAGGCATCGCGCACAAGGTGCGCTCCTACAAAAAAAGCGACGTGGCCGTGGGTTTCCGCAACATCGCCGTGCACAGCTACAACGCCATCGACTGGGCCATCGTCCACGCGATCGCCACCTGCCACCTCGGTGACTTCGAGGATTTCGCTCGCCTTATAGATCAAGGCAGGCGTTGATCGAAACCGCGACGCCTTGGCCTGGAAACGTACAAACGACCCGCGCCGGCGGGTCGATACGGAACCGTGACCGGCAGCACATCGTCGTCCTCGACTTCGGTACAAAACGTGCTTGATCCACTGGCGACTTCCAGGGGGAATCCACCAATGTCACGCCAGCGCCTGTCCGCCGGTTTCACCTTGATCGAACTGATGATCGTCGTGGCGATCATCGCCATTCTTGCCGCCATCGCCATCCCGGCGTATCAGGACTATCTGATCCGGGCACAGGTCTCCGAAGGGTTCGTTCTGGCGGGCGGCGCCAAGGCTGCTGATTGGGATTTCGTTTCCAACACGGGGCGTTTTCCACCGAACAACGAATCCGCCGGCCTCGCAAGGAACGTATCGATCAAGGGCCAATACGTATCAAGCGTGGATGTCACCAACGGTGTCATCAAAGTGTTGTTCAATGGCCCAAAGGCCAACGATGCCATCCGGCCTAGCACCAAGTACGTGATGCTGTCGCCCGTCACTCAAGCAGGCAGCATCTTGTGGACATGCGCGCCCAGCACGGTGGACCGAAAGTATCTTCCGACTTCCTGCCGTACATAGGTGCTTGTCGGCCCATGGACGTCCACGAACTGACCCAATTGGTCACAATTTGACGTATCACGCCAACCACTGAGACGACATGACACAGGATGGACGAATCCCTGCAAGCCGAGATTCAGCAACGCTTGCGGCCATACGTGACGAAAGGCACAATCTCGATGCCCGTGATATGCGGGAATACACCAGCGGCGCAAGTGGCACACAACCTGCTTCGCTTCGCCGCGAGCTTCCTGGTCGTTCCTGACCACGAGATGGGGTCCGATCCTGCCTAGGGGGATCCAGGACTGGGGCTCAGGGGGCATCACCGGTTAGCTAACCAATCGCAAAAGAGGAACCACCATGAAGAGCATGCAGAAAGGCTTTACCCTGATCGAACTGATGATCGTGGTTGCGATCATCGCGATCCTCGCCGCCATCGCCATCCCGGCCTACCAGGATTACCTGGTTCGCTCGCAGGTGTCGGAAGGCTCCGTTCTCGCGGATGGTGCCAAGACGGCGATGGCCGAGTTCTACAGCAACACTGGCCATTTCCCCTCCAACAATGGTTCCGCCGGTCTCGCCAGCGCAACCAGTATCAAGGGGCAGTACGTTAGCCAGGTGAACGTGGCGACGGCGGTGGGCAAAATTACCGTGTCTTACGGTGGTGTCAAAGCCAACTCCGCGATCAGCACTGGCCCCAAGACGCTGATCTTCTCCGCCGTCACCAACAGTGGCAGCATTGAGTGGCATTGCACGGGCGGTACCGTCCCTAGCAAGTACCTGCCGACGTCTTGCCGCCAGTAATTTTGGTATCGCTTCAAACAGAAAGGGCCGCCCTGTGCGGCCCTTTCTTTTGCAGACCACCCGGATGACCAGATATCCCAACCTGACCGCGTTGATTGGCCTGTCGATCTTGGCCATGGTTTGGGCGTGCTATCACGAAGGGTTGCACGGACCGTTTCTGTTCGACGATTACAGCAATCTACCGGCGCTGGGCGCCACCGGCCCCGTCGACACGTGGCCGACCTTTTGGCGCTACCTCACTTCCGGTACGGCCGACCCCACCGGACGGCCCCTGACCCTGCTGATGTTTCTTCTTGACGCGCACGACTGGCCCGCTGATCCCTATCCGTTCAAGCGCACCAACCTGATCCTCCACCTGCTCAACGGCGCGCTGCTGGCGCTGTTGCTACGCCGGTTGGGTCGCACGGTTTTCAGCACCGCCGACCAACGTCGCGTCGATCTCGCCGCCGCCATCGGCGCCGGCATGTGGTTGCTGCATCCTCTATTCGTCTCCACCACGCTTTACATAGTTCAGCGCGAAGCGATGCTGCCAGCGACCTTCACGCTCCTTGGCCTGCTGGCATGGCTGCACGGCCGGGCGCGCATCGCGAGCGGTGATGTCTGGCGGGGGTTGGTGTGGATCGCTGCGGGCTTGGGTGGCTGCACCGTACTCGGCGTGCTGAGCAAGGCCAATGGCATCCTTCTGCCTGCGTTGGTTTTGGTGGTGGAATATGTGCTGCTGCGGTCGCCAGAACACCCCACCACGCCGATGGAACAGCACCGGCGATACATCTACCGTCGCAGCATGTGGTTGTTCGGCTGGCTACCGACGGCAATAGTGGCCGGCTACCTGCTGGAACAAGGCTGGAGCGGGCTCACTCGCGGCATCTCATCGGTACGTCCTTGGACGCTGGGCCAACGCCTGTTGACCGAACCGCGCGTGCTGCTGGATTACCTGGAACTGTTGTGGTTGCCGCGACCGTTCACGCCGGGTCTGTTCAACGACCACATCCAGGCGTCGACTTCCTGGTTGTCTCCGGTGACAACGCTGCCTGCCATCCTCGCGTTAGTTGGCCTGATCATCGGTGCGTGGCTGTTGCGCCGCCGCTGGCCCGCGCTGGCTGTGGCCGTATTGTTCTATTTCGTGGGCCAGTCGCTGGAATCCAGCACCGTGGCGCTGGAGCTCTATTTCGAACACCGCAACTACCTGCCGGCGATGTTGATGTTCTGGCCATTGGCACTGTGGTTGTGCGACGTGCGCACTCGTCCGGATGCGGCACTTGTTGAGAGTCCCATCGCACCTGAAAGCGCTCCTACGAGAAATGTCGAAGAATCAGTCGTGACGTCATTCCCGCGAAAGCAGGAATCCATTTTGATCTCACGGAACAACAATTTGGATTCCCGCGTTCGCGGGAATGACGGCCAAAGAAGCCGCTATTTGACAAGCAATGCAACCGGTACGAATAGAGCAGTACGCGTGGCCAAGCTCGCACTGGCTGCAGTCATCCTGCTGGGGCTTGGGTTGATGACCCACGCACGCGCCAACCTGTGGGGCAACAGCCATGACCAGGCGTTGATGTGGGCCCGTCTGAACCCCGACTCCCCGCGCGCCCAGGCCAATGCAGCGCAGGTCGAGTCGAGCGCCGGTCATCCAGAGCGGGCGGTCGACCGGCTGCTCGGCCCGCTGACCAGGGCGCCCGACCAGGTGCAGCTGGCGCTCAACCTGTTCGGCGCGGAATGCCTGTTGGGCAACATTGATGAATCGACGCTGGCTGCATCGCGCACCGCCCTGCTTACCACGCGCGACCCGGGCACCCTGTTGACGAGCTGGTTCGAGCGCGCGATGGAGCAGGTGGTCCATCCGTCGTGTCCACAATTGAGCTATGCCACCCTGCACGGTCTGCTGCAGGCGGCGCTGGCCAATCCCCACCTCGCCAGCAATCCCGGCCGGCAGCAAGATATCCATTACCTGCTGGGGCGTCTCGCCCTCCACCAGGGTGACGCAGACACGGCCTTGGCCGAGTTCAACCAGGCGCTGGATCTGCAGGTACGTACATCGGCCGCGCTGAAGCAGGCCGCGTTGCTCGGTGCGAACGGTTTCCCACGCCAAGGCTTGGCGCATCTGGATCATCTGGCTGCCGAACCCGAACAGGCCTACCAACCCGGCTTCGGCATGCCGCGAGTGCATGCGTGGGTTTTGCGACGACAACAATACTGGCCCAAGGAGCTGGCGCACCTGCGCGCTACACTGCGCGATGACGCCACCAAGCAAGCGCCTGTCACCGATGACACCCACTCCGCCCGATAACGCCGCCACGACCAAACGCCTGGGCTGGTGGCTGTTGCTGGCCGCCTTCGCAATCACCGTGGTGGTGTACTGGCCCGGCCTGTCCGGCGGTTTCCTGTTTGACGACTACCCCAACATCGTCGACAACCACGGCGTGCAGCCAACCAATGGCAGCTTCTCCTCCCTGGTGGGCGCCGCGCTTTCCTCCCCCTCCAGTGAATTCAAGCGACCGCTGGCCTCGCTGAGTTTCGCCGCGAACTACCTGATCAGCGGGCTCGATCCGTACTGGATGAAGCTGACCAACGTGGTGCTTCATCTGCTCAACGGACTGCTGATATTCCTGCTCACTCGCGCCCTGCTGCAAGCCCTTGTAGGAGCGCACCCTGTGCGCGAACGCTCTTCCTCCAGGTTGAATGGCAGGCCTTCGCGCACAGGGTGCGCTCCTACAAGGGCCCGCACGGGGATGATTGCCGCCCTGATCGCCGGTGGCTGGATGCTGCTGCCGATCAACCTTACCGGCGTGCTCTACGTGGTGCAGCGCATGGAGAGTATGGCCAACCTGTTCGTGCTGCTGGGCCTGCTTGGTTATGTCGCCGGGCGCCAGCGCATGCTGGGGGATGCTCACTACGGCCCCAGTGGCCTCTCGGACGTGCCCGCCTCCCGCTGGTCGCCCAGCCTTCGCGGATTCCTGCTTTGCACCGCAAGCCTCGTGGCCTGCACCGGCATGGGCGTGCTGGCCAAGGAAACCGCGGTGATGCTGCCGCTGTATGCGGTGCTGATTGAATGGCTGGTATTCGGTTTCCGCTCGCCTGCCGGCCGACGCGACAGACGCCTCATCGGCCTGTTTGTCGTGCTGCTGCTGTTGCCGATGATCGTGGGTCTGATCTGGCTGCTGCCGCAGGTGTTCAACCCAGGCTACTGGTCGACACGCGACTTTGGCCTGCGCACGCGCCTGCTCAGCGAAGCGCGCATCGTGGTCGACTACATCCGCTGGACGCTGCTGCCGACACCGGATGCGTTGTCGTTCTACCACGACGACTTCCGCACCTCGCAAGGCCTGCTTTCGCCGTGGACGACGCTTGCCAGTATCGTGGCTCTCGGTGCCTTGGTCGCGCTGATGATCTGGCTGCGCAAGCACCAGCCGCTGGCCGCGCTGGGCATCGGCCTGTTCCTGGGCTGCCAGCTGCTCACCGGTACCATCCTGCCGCTGGAACTGATCTACGAACATCGCAACTACTTCGCCAGCTTCGGCCTGATGTTGGCGATCGTGCCGTTGCTCGCTGCATCACGAGGCGAAGCGTTTGCCTTGCCGCGCCACGTTCTCCTTGGCGCGTTGCTGGCGTGCTGGACCGCGCTGACCGCGCTCACCGCCTATGCCTGGGGCAACCCGCTGCGATTGGCCGAAGACCTGGCCAGCCGTGCCCCGCAATCCCCACGCGCCCAATACGAACTGGGCCGCACCTACATCATCTACTCCCATTACGACCCGGCCTCGCCCTTCACCAAATTGGCCTATGCGCCGCTCGAGCAGGCAGCCGCCCTGCCCGAGGCCTCGATCCTTCCCGAGCAGGCGCTGATCTTCATGAACTCGCGCATGCACCAGCCCATCAAGGATGCTTGGTGGGACAGCCTGATCGCCAAACTCGAGGCCCGCCGCCCCGGCGTGCAAGATGAAAGCTCGCTTGGAGCGCTGACCCAATGCGCGCGCGAAGGTCGCTGCGATCTGTCGAAGCAGCGCATGGTCGGGGCTTATCTGGCCGCATTGTCCCACCCGGATCCCAGTGCCCGACTTTTGGCGATGTACGGTGACTATGCCTGGAACGTCTTGGACGACCACGATCTCGGCGAGCGTATGACGGCCGATGCTGTGAAGACCGCACCGAATGAGCCCGCATACCGCATCACTCACGTTCGCATGTTGGCCGCGCAGGGACGCAAGGCCGAGGCCAATGCCGCACTGCAAGGTCTGCGATCGCTGGATATCGGCGGGCGGCTGGACAGCAGCCTGAAGGAGTTGCAAGCACTCCCCGGCCTGCATTGATAGTTGATATCCGCTCTACAAGCTTGCGTAGCGTTTAAACTACCCGCCCATAGGTTATTCGAGGGGACAAGTACCAAGTGAAGCGTGCACTTATTTCGGGAATCACCGGCCAAGATGGAGCCTATCTGGCAGAGTTTCTTCTGGCTAAGGGCTACGAAGTGCATGGCATCAAGCGCCGCGCCTCTTCGTTCAACACTGCGCGTATCGACCATCTGTATCAGGATCCGCACGATCCAGATCGCCGGCTATTCCTGCACTATGGCGACCTGACTGACGCCACCAACCTGATCCGCATCATCCAACAAGTGCAGCCGGATGAGATCTACAACCTTGGTGCGCAAAGTCATGTGCAAGTGTCTTTCGAGACCCCCGAGTACACCGCCAACGCCGACGGCATGGGCACACTGCGATTGCTAGAAGCAATTCGCATTCTTGGTCTTGAAAGCAAGACGCGGTTCTACCAGGCGTCAACATCAGAATTGTATGGTCAGGTGGTAGAGACGCCGCAAACCGAATGCACCCCATTTCACCCACGCTCGCCCTACGGCGTAGCCAAACTGTATGCGTACTGGATCACCGCCAACTATCGGGAGGCTTACGGCCTGTATGCCTGCAACGGCATCTTGTTCAACCATGAGTCGCCCATGCGCGGCGAAACCTTTGTCACACGCAAGATCACCCGGGCGCTAGCCCGTATCCACCTCGGACTGCAGGATTGTCTCTATCTCGGAAACCTCGACGCTCGGCGTGACTGGGGCCACGCGCGCGACTACGTTGAGATGCAGTGGTTGATGCTGCAACAACCTAGTGCCGAGGATTATGTGATCGCCACGGGTGTGCAGCACTCGGTTCGCGAATTTGTCGAACACAGCGCAGGTGAACTGGGTATTACCTTGGCGTGGCAGGGATCTGGCGCAAATGAATGTGCACTCATCGCGACCGCACCGGATCACTCCGCGGCAAAACCAGGACAACATGTTGTGGGCGTTGACTCGCGTTATTACCGACCTGCCGAAGTAGACACGCTGCTCGGCGACCCAAGCAAGGCGCGCGAAATCCTCGGCTGGACTCCCCGCACGAGCTTTGCCGAACTGGTACGCGAGATGACGCAAAATGACTTGGCGCTTGCGCAACGTGATGCGCTGATGATCAACGCCGGCTTCAACGCGCACTCGCCACAGGAATGAAGTGATGAATCTCGACGCACGCATCTATGTTGCCGGCCATCGTGGTCTGGTCGGCAGCGCCATTGTCCGACGACTGCAGGCCGATGGCGCAACCAATCTCATCCTGCGTACGCACCACGAACTCGATCTGGTCGATCAAGCGGCCGTCGAAACATTCTTTGCCACTGAACGCCCTGAATACGTTTTCCTGGCGGCAGCCAAAGTCGGGGGCATCCGCGCCAACAGCACCTATCCCGCCGAGTTCATCCACGACAACCTTGCCATCCAAACCAACGTGATCCACAACGCATGGAAGCACAGCGCAAGAAAGTTGCTGTTCCTCGGCTCATCGTGTATCTACCCTCGCGATTGCCCGCAGCCGATCAAAGAGGAATACCTGCTGACCGGGCCACTGGAACCCACCAATGAGTGGTATGCCATTGCCAAGATTTCCGGGGTCAAGATGTGTCAGGCATACCTTAAACAGTACGGGTTCGATGCGATCTGTGCCATGCCAACCAATCTGTACGGACCAGGCGATAACTACGACCCTGAAAACGCCCACGTCGTACCTGGATTGATCCGCCGTGTCCGCCAGGCACAAGCCACCAATGCGCCCACGGTTTCAATTTGGGGAAGCGGCGAGCCGCTGCGCGAATTCCTGCATGTCGACGACCTCGCCGATGCAGCGTTGTTTCTAATGCGTAGTTACAGCCATAGGGACCCGATCAATGTGGGTTCCGGCCGGGAGATAACCATTGCCGCACTGGCAAGTACAATTGCGCGAGCGGTCGGCTACGCGGGCGAACTCGTGTTTGATACAACCAAGCCGGATGGCACCCCGCGCAAACTACTAGACACCGCCCGAATGGATGCGCTCGGGTGGAAAGCACAGATCGGACTGGAGCAAGGATTGAAGCAAACGGTCGATGCGTTCTCGCTTGTGTCCCCATGAGCAATGACGACCCGACCACCCCGGTCGACGTGATGTCCCGGTGGGTCGGCATACGTGGTCGACGTATCATTCATACCGGTGCGTGGTCGATGGTAGCGAAAGCATCCGCCGCAGCCAACCTGTTCCTGACCGTACCGTTCGTCTTGCATGCTTTAGGGCCAGCACTCTTCGGCGTTTGGGTGACCTTGGTCTCGCTGGTAACCTTTGCAGGTTTTCTAGACTTCGGTCTCGGCAATGGCACCATGAACCTCATCGCTGCTGCGCACGGGCGCGGCGCACATGACGAGGTTGGCCGTATACTTTACGAAGGGCGTCGTACGTTGCTTTGGCTTGCCCTGTGGTTGGCTGTCGCCGCCTCGATTGCAGTACCGCTGATCCCATGGCAACGATTGCTTGGACTTCCAGAGCAAATGGCAGCCACCAGCCGCGCGGCCGTCGCCGCGATATTTTTTGCCGTCGTACTCGCGGTTCCGCTAAACCTCGCGAACCGAGTACAACTCGGATTAGGGCATGGTGATCGCGCTTTTAAATGGCAAGCACTGGGCCAACTACTAACCCTTGTGACCGTGATCACGCTCGCAAAATCAGGTGCGCCGCTTCCATTTCTCGTGTTAGCGGCTGTCGCCACCCCCCTGCTTAGCTCCGTCGCCAACACTTGGTTGTTATGGCTCGACCCTCAGATGGCTACCCCGACCCAGCAGCGATATCCTGCAATCGCCGCCCACATCCGCAAGGAAGGATTACTATTCTTCATCCTCCAGTTGGCTGCAGCGCTCGCTTATTCAACCGACCTTCCCTTAATTTCCACCCTTAAGGGATCCACAGAGGCTGGCACCTACGCAATCGTCCAGCGCCTGTTCTCAGTCATTCCTCTCGCCCTTGGCTTAGTCTGGGTGCCACTATGGCCGATCTACCGGCAGGCGCTCGCGATTGGCGACCATGGATGGGTCAAGCGAACGTTGCGACGCTCCGTGCTGTTGGCAGTAGTCGCTGCAATGAGTACAGGCTTCGCTCTGGCACTGGGCTTTCACCACATCGCCGAACTCTGGGTGCACCAACCCTTAGCCGTTGGTGGAACCCTGCTGGCAGGATTTGCAGTGTGGTTGACCATAGACGCTCTGGGAACTGCTGTTGCCACCTTTCTCAATGCGGCGAGCATCATGCGATTTCAGGTAATCACGGCCTCCATCTTCGCGATCATATGCTTTGGATTGAAGGCCTGGGCAATCAGCCATCTCGGGATTTGGATCGTTCCTTGGATAACAGCGGCTACGTTCTTGTGCCTTAATTTAATTCCAACCCTCCTTTTGTGGCCACGCATCATCGCGTTCACTCACTCGAAACTTTATTGACAGCTTTGCGCCGATGAACAATTGCTACGGATTCCAACTACAATGACGACCAACCCCAATTACGAATTCCCGCTTGTAGATTCAAGCTACGACAACCAGGAAATCCTGCGTTGCATGGAAACGTTGCTCAGCGGTCAACTTACCATGGGACAGCGAGTGCATGATTTCGAGGTTGCATTTGCGGAGCACATAGGGGCTCCCTATGCAGTCATGGTGAACTCTGGGTCGTCTGCCAACCTTTTGGCTGCGTCCGCGATCATTAACCCTCTGCGGTCGAAGCGGTTAGACATCGGCGACTATGTGGCGGTGCCAGCCGTCTGCTGGTCGACATCGATTTGGCCTCTCGTGCAGCTCGGCTTGAAGCCTGTACTAATAGATGTGGACCCTTCTACGTTGAATTTGTCCATAGCTTCCCTACACGAGGCGATGCGCCGACTTCCGATTAAAGCGATCATGATGGTGCATGTACTTGGCAACAGCACCGATTTGCAACAACTGCTGGATATCGTAGATGACAAGGGACTGCTGTTAATAGAGGATACGTGCGAGTCCCTGGGCACAACGTTCCAACAACGGCATCTGGGAACTCTGGGGGATTTCGGCACTTATAGTTTTTACTTTTCGCACCATATGACGACCATTGAGGGTGGTATGGTCGTCGCGCGAACTCTCGAGGATTACGACCTGCTTCGATGCCTGCGCTCTCATGGCTGGAGCCGTGAGCAAAGTAATCGTAGTGAATTGGAGGCCGAAAACTCGGCCATCGATCCGCGATTCCTGTTCGTCAACGTCGGTTATAACGTTCGGCCGATGGAAATCCAAGCAGCATTTGGCATCGAACAATTGGGAAGGCTGAACGAAATGAATAGCCACAGAAAGCAGAACGCCATCCTGATGCGCAAATCCTTTGAGCACAGCACGAAATGGCGATCGCAGCTCCAATTTCCGACTGCCCCTGCAGGCGTAGATGCATGTTGGTTTGGCTTTCCATTCCTAGTCAATCCCGAACTTTCAATAGATTACAAGCGCTTCACCGAGCTGCTGATGGATGCCCATATTGACACACGTCCTATTGTTTCGGGAAACATGGATCTGCAGCCTGCGACTCGCCTATTCAACATCGAACGCTCGCTGGCACCATTCGCCGGGGCCCAACAAGTACATGACCACGGAGTTTTCATAGGTGTTCATGCCAAGCCGATCGAAGCCGATCGTATGACATGGCTGGCCGAAACTGTTCTGGATGCCCTCACGGCCGCATGCAAGTGAACCTCTCCTCCCTCGTTCCCCGACCCCAATTCCTGCCGAGCTTCCGCGCTTGGAATACGCTGGAAGGGTCACGTATTGCTGTTACGGGGCACCGTGGAGTTCTAGGCTCTCTGCTCGCTCACCGCTTGCGGGATCATGCCATCCACGTAGACACATATCCGGGAGACGTCTGTGACATCGCCGGCATCACGCGGTGGATCGATCTAACCCGACCAACAGCCATATTTCACCTCGCAGCTATTGTTCCTCTACCAAAGGTTGAAGCCGATCCTTTCGCTGCCATGAAAGTGAATGCGACGGCGTTGGTGGCAATTCAAGAAGCGGTCGCCAAATTCATTCCTGACAGTTGGTTATTCCTCGGATCTACGAGCCACGTCTACGCCGCAACCGCAAGTCTGCGGGGAAACTGTCGACGAGTCTCCGAAAAGTCTGCCGTCGAACCCCTAAGTCTGTATGGTGCTACGAAGCTTGCGGGCGAACGTGTTCTTGAGCCGTTGGCACGACATTCAAGGACACAACTTTGCATTGGGCGAATTTTTAGCTACTTCCACGAACAACAGCCATCCTCCTTCCTCGTCCCCGGGTTGCTTTCGCGAATCAACGATGCAGACGACGGCTCCGTGATCGAAGTAAGAGATGCTGACGCCATCCGCGACTTCCTGTACGCAGACATGGTCGTCGACGCCATGTTGCTCCTCTGCGCGCGGCGCGCAACCACTACGGTGAACATCGGATCGGGCCAAGCGACTAGTATTGGGGAAATCGCTGACCGAGTCCGTTTTTTCTCACGGAAAAATATTTCGCTCCAATATCTACCTGCGGCGAATCCAGGGGGACTTGTCGCCAATACCTCAAAGTTGCGTAAATTGATATCGACAGGGCTCACTGTATGACGTCTACTTCAGTCTCTATCATAATACCTGTCTACAATCGTGCCCATCTTGTTCACCGCGCGATTGACAGCGCCCTCGACCAAACGATCGCGTGCGAAGTACTTTTGGTCGACCACGGAAGTACTGACGATATTTCCACAGTGGTCAAGAGGTACGGCACTCGCATTCGCTACATACGTCGCGACGACGATCGAGGCCCTATTGAAGCGTGGCGCGATGGCGCGGAGTGCGCGACGGGCAAGTACCTGCATTTCACCTACGACGACGACTGGTTGGAGCCACAATTTATAGAAAAGTGCCTTGATCGGTTCAGCGATGACGTCGCTTTTGTCTACTCGCGGGCGGCGCTACATGACCTCAGCGCTGGCAAACAAGGCGTATTGCTGCGTCACCCATCGGGAAAAAATGCGATCAAGGACTTGGTGCAATATCTGCTGCTGTCACCACTGACCATCAGCCCCGGTTGTGCGATATTTCGGCGTGCGGACGTTTTGGAGAACCTATTGCTCGAAGTTCCAGGAGCGACCGGTCAATACGGAAAGAAGTCCGGCGTTGGGGAAGATTTACTGCTGTTCCTGCTCACGTCGTTAAGCTACAGCCAGTACGCGCACGTGGCGGAGCCACTTGCAGACTTCCTCGCGCATCCCGGAAGCATTACTGTCAATGCGCAGCGCACGGGTCAAAGCGTCGCACTGGCCGAATCGTATGGTGTAGCGAAGGCGTTCTACTTAGCTCAACCTGGCGCACACCAGACCATGAGCGGTACTCGCAAAATGTTATTCCAGCTTCGTTGGGCGCTCAGATCATTCTTCTAATGGAAGCACAGCGATTCTAGTGGCCCCCTAAGGATGGCCTGATCTCTTCTCCGTTTGAGGCATTATGGCGACAAGCCCCAAGAAGCCCACCCCCGACACACCGAGCATATGAAGTCCACCGTTCGCTCCAAGGTGGAACACCTTGGATGGTTAAGAACTGATGGATCTAATGGGAAGGGCATTGCATGACTAGATACCGTTGTGAACTATCTTCGCTTTCTCCAGGTGCGCCAGACACGCCATGGATGAAGTAGCCCATTAACAAATACCACGGCCATTTGATAAAAAGGTCGCACGTGAAAAATGCCGAGCTTCCAGTTGATATATACGGACTCGGAGACCATCCGCAGACGGTTTCTCGGTTGTGAGCTAATGCCACCGGCGTCGAAGCGTGCCACCATGAGATCGAGCTTCGCGCCACGTCCGGCCAGTAGTTCTCCCAGAAGCGGCTCAGCATCGGCGCAAATATGGCACCGCTCGTCAAAGCGAAACCCCCGGAACACAGTCGCACGCTGGAAGACGCCTTGATGGCATGGCATCCACGGCCGAGCGCCCCCCCAAGGTCCAAGCAAGCCCCGCCACTCCGGGCTGCGCGCGCATAGATCGATACCTGAAGCTGCATCAAATACGATGGTACCACCGTAAGCGGTAGTGATTTCCAGTGGCAGCTTATCAAGTGCGTCAGCGGCTTTGGCCAGCGTATCGACGTCGTACAGAACATCACCAGCGCCCAAAAACAATACCCATTCCCCGCGCGAATGAGGCAGCATTTTGTTCCAAGCGTTGTAGACCCCTGTGTCCGGCTCAGACATCAAGATGGTCACAAGTTCGCCGAGCCCACGTGCCGCAGCCAGCGTACCGTCAGTCGACGCACCATCGGTGATGAGCCACTCGAAGCTCTTGCAAGTCTGCGCCTCCAGCGAGCGGGAGGTAATCAGCAGCGCGTCGCACGCATTGAAGGTTGCTGTGATGATGCTGAATCGCGGTGCTGGAGACGCATCATCTTTCGTTCCGGCGCCAGTTCGGCAATGCGCCGCAGTACGTTGAACTTGCTTAGTTTGCTGTAGATGGAAGTTTTTCATTGCGAGAAAATAGTAACCTAGTAGCGAAATGATGACACCATTGGCTCGGTTGATGTACACCCGGGGAATTTGACGATGTCGAGCGCGCAGGCGCCATCTTACGAGCGAATTTGCAGTGGCCCGCCAACATTGGTGCTTCGCGACCGACGGTTGTGGTAGGTAGGTGGGCATTTCTGGAACGTGTTTCCAAAACAAAGACTCAACCGACGGCTTCACCTGAAATACTGGAGCAGTTCATGGATCCGGCATCCCCGCAGCCTGTTTGTGTCAGTGACAGACCTTCCGTCTCAGTGATCATCGCAACCTACAATGGGGCAAGTTTTCTTCCCAAATCGATAGCCTCTGCACTTGAACAATCGCTACCGGCACTCGAGATTTTGATCATTGATGACGGCTCCACGGACGGAACTGCGGCGTTAGTTAAAAATTTGGCGCTAGTGGACGGACGGGTTCGCCTCATCAAGCTTCCCCATAACCTTGGCCCGTCAACGGCTCGTAACGTCGGTTTGGATCAAGCGCGAGGCGACTGGATTGCCATTCTGGACGCTGATGACCTATGCCTGCCAGATCGTTTCGCCCGACAAGTTCAGTTTCTACAAGAGGCCGGCCTGGATCTGTGTGGCAGCTGGTTTGTGGAATTCGGACAGGGTCCAGCGCGTACAGCGCGCTGGCCACATACTGAGCCGGCACTCCGCGCAGCGATGTTGTTCCAGAGCACCATTTGCCACCCAACGGTCATGGCTCGCCGTGAAGTATTCGACCGTTACCGCTATCGTGAGGAGTATCGATTGGCCGAGGATTACGATCTGTTCGCTCGAGCAATGGCTGATTTCCGGATGGCGAACGTTCCAGAGGTGCTCCTGCGTTATCGTCGCCATTCAAATCAGGCTACCCAGACACAACGTAAAGCGATGGAGGAGGTGACCAGAGGTATCCGGCTTGAAATATTGGCCAACCAAGGGATCAACGCATCCAATGAAGAACGGCGCCTGCACAACTTGATCCGCGCGCCCCAGTCCATAAGCAAACGCGAAGACTTGGATGGTATCGAAGCGTGGCTGCTGAGACTTGTTTCATTTTACGAGAGTCCTGAAGCAAAGCAGATCATCGCGTCGCAATGGATTCGCGCATGCGTACGCGCAGCACCACTAGGCATGCGTATGTTGAGTGCTTATCGAACTTCACCATTACGCATACTCGCAGATGCGGGAACACGTACGTCGATCGATCTTTTCATATTGGCGACCATGAAGCTCGACTATCAGTCCTCACTTTTTGCTGCCTTACGTCGCCTCGGCCTGAGTGCTTGACCAAATTGACTAAGATTCATGCCAGTTTCCTCATCGTCGGCGCCGGCTACGCCGGCAGCGTCATGGCGCGCGAACTCGCCGATGCCGGCCACCGCGTGCACGTCATCGACAGGCGCCCGCATATCGCCGGCAATGCCTACGACGAACTGGACGAGCACGGCGTGCTGGTGCATCGCTACGGACCGCACATCTTCCATACCAATGGCGAGCGGATCTTCAAGTATCTGTCGCGCTTCACGGAGTGGCGCCCGTATGAGCACCGGGTCCGCGGCGTGGTGGGTGGAGTGCGCTATCCATTTCCCATCAATCGCGACACCCTGAACCAGCTGTACGGGCTGGACCTGGATGAGGCAGGTGCGGCAGCGTATTTCGACCGGGTACGCGAACCACGCGAGCCAACCTTGACCAGCGAAGATGTGGTGCTGAACTC
This sequence comes from Rhodanobacter sp. UC4452_H20, assembly GCF_052978205.1. Next base: position 1,823,704 of record NZ_CM129662.1, read on the forward strand.
GGTGGGACGCGACCTATACGAGAAGTTTTTTCTCAATTACACACGCAAGCAGTGGGGCCTGGATCCATCGGAACTGAAGGCGGGCGTGGCCGCGCGTATTCCGGTGCGCACCAATACGGACGACCGGTACTTCACCGACACCTTTCAGGCGATGCCGCTGCACGGCTACACGAAGATGTTCGAGGCCATGCTGGATCATCCGAACATCAGGGTGGAGCTGGGCGTCGATTTCGCCGATGCGCGCGGGCGTGACACGTACGGCCACGTGGTCTATACGGGGCCCATCGACGCCTACTTCGATTTCCGTTTCGGCCGCCTGCCCTATCGCTCGCTGCGCTTCGAGCACGAGCACCTGCCCGCTGTCGACCGGTACCAGGAAGTGGGCACCGTGAACTACCCGAACGACCACGCCTACACCCGCATCACCGAGTTCAAGCATCTGACCGGCCAACAACATGCAGGCACGTCGATCGTACGCGAATATCCACAGGCCGATGGCGACCCCTACTACCCGGTGCCGCGCGAGGAAAACGAAGCGTTGTTCAAACGCTACGCGGCACTGGCCAGGGAGGAAAAGGGAGTCACTTTCGTCGGCAGGCTGGCGCAGTACCGCTACTACAACATGGACCAGGTGGTGGGAGCCGCACTAGTGGCGGCCAAGCGATTCCTGGGCAAGGGCGACGATGTTTGAACAGTACCGATTTCCGTACTAAACTTGTTCCAAGCCCACTCAACCTCCTGCATTGCCATGGAAAACACGCTGACCGTCGCTGAACTCAAGCGCCGTGGTGCCGCCGCCATCGAGGACGGCCTTGAGCATGGCCCTATCCACTTGCTCAAACACAACAAGACGGCGGCAGTGGTGCTTTCGGAAGCCGAATACCGGCGCCTGGCTGGCGAACAACGCAAGAAAGTACCTGGCTTGACTGCCATGCAGTGGTTGCTGGCGCATCCGGGCACCGGGCGACTGGGCAAGCGGGAGATCAACCGTCGCCTGCGTAACGACCGCGACTGGTGATCGCCTTTCTTGACTCCAGCGCAATCATCTACCTCGTCGAAGGCAAGAAGCCTTTTGTCGACAAGGTTCGCCGACAACTGCAGACGCTGACGCTCGCCGAACCGGCGTTGCGCACCGCCGTCAGCCGGCTTGCGTGGCTGGAGTGCCGGACGGGACCGATGAAAGCCGGAGACGTTGAAACGCTGGCCACCTATGACGAATTTTTCGCGCGGGCGGATCTGATCTGTGTGGAAATGGGCGCCGATGTCGTCGACCTGGCCACGGCAATCCGCGCCCGGCATGGACTGAAGACGCCAGACGCCCTGCAGGCGGCTTGCTGCCTCCAGCTTGGCAAGGATCATGTATTTCTTACCGGCGACACCGGCTTCCGCCGCGTGGCGGGGCTGAACACCCGAATACTTGGTTGACGATGCGCATCGCCTTTCTGTGCAAACGCCGTTACATGGGCAAGGACGTGATCCTCGATCGCTATGCGCGGCTGTACGAGATTCCCTTCCAGTTGGCGCGGCTTGGTCACGACGTGCGGGGCTTCTGCCTGAGCTACCAGGGCCACGACGATGGCGAATGGGAGCATGAGGGCGAGCCAGGCAAGTTGCATTGGGGGTCGCACTCGCTGGGCCGGTTTGTGCTGCCTGCACTGGCGGGCTATCCACGGCATCTGCTGCGGCAGTTGCACAGCTGGACACCCGACGTGCTGATTGGCGCTTCGGACATTCCCCACGTTGCTCTTGCGGGATGGTTGGCCAAGCGTCTCGGTGCGCCGTATGCCGCCGATCTCTACGACAATTTCGAAGGCTTCGGCCAGGCGCGCATTCCGGGCATGGTGACGGCGCTTCGCCACGCCGTGCGGGGGGCCGCGCTGGTGACCACCACGAGCGAGCCGTTGAAGGAACTGGTCGTGGATACCTACCGCGCACGTGGCGAGGTCCTTGCCATGCCGAGCACTGTGGACAAGAGTGTGTTCCATCCCCGGGATCGCACTGCCTGTCGCCGTGCGTTGGACTTGCCAGAGGACGCCCTACTGGTCGGCACGGCGGGCGGGTTGCATCGGGACAAGGGCGTGGATGCGTTGTACGCGGCGTGGCCCACGATCGCCTCACGACATCCCGACGCGCACCTGGTGCTGGCCGGCCCTTTCGATACGGGCTTTCCACCACCGGCCTATCCGCGTGTGCACTACTTGGGCCAGCTGCCGCATGCGCGCACCGCCGAACTGTTCAACGCTCTCGATGTCGGCGTGATCTACTTGCGCGACACCCCGTTCGGTCGCTACTGCTTTCCGCAGAAGGCCTACGAAATGCTGGCGTGCAGCCTGCCGATTGCTTCGGCACGAGTCGGCGTGATGCCGGAATTGCTCGCTTCGGCACCGGAAGGACTGTACGCGGCAGACAATCCGGCCGACCTTGCGCGGGCAGTGCTGGATCTGCTTGACCGCCCTGCCGTGGCCACCGTGCCGATCGACGATTGGGCACATCTCGTGGGGGTGATGGAACAGCGGCTTGGGCAGATCATGGAAGGCTTCCCTTCCCCCGGTGCATCCCGAGAGTGAAGAGCCGGGTTTGCCGACCGATCAACCCGATCGCTTGATGCCGCAAGCCACGTAACCGTCACCCAGGTCCCGGGTGTAGAACCAGCGCTGCGCTACGCAAAACGGCAGGACCAGCTTGTCGCTCAGCAATGACAACGTGCGATTGATCGCCTTGGGTTTCGCCTGGGCACTGCGGATGCTGCGCTGTTCGGCGCTCAGACCGTCGTAACTGCTGTCGTTGCGCACGATGCGATTGGACAGGCGCCGGGTAAGTTCGGTGATCGGGTAGCCGTAGTTGATGATGCGGACGTCATCAACACCTCCATCGCGCATCAGCTGGTGAAGCTGATCCTTTTCGTACCGCCTCACGTGCCCGACGAGTTCGTCGGAACGGCCGTACTTCCTGGAATGCGCCGGCACGGAGAGCAGGACCCTGCCGCCGGGCTTGAGGTAGCGCATCCATTCGCGGAACACGTCCAGGTCGTTCTCGATGTGTTCAAGCACCTCGAAAGCAAACAGATAGTCGAACTCCTCGGGCAGAAGCTCGGACAACTCGTCGACCACCCGCATGCGCTCTCCGGCATCGGCCAGGTTGCGGCGGATCAGCTTCCGGCTGTCCTCGCCCAAGTCGTGACACGCGCCGGAGAACCCTCGCTCAAGGAAGAGTCGCGTCATGTGACCGGTTCCGGCGCCCATCTCGACGAACCGTCCCGTCGGCCATGAACGGCTTACGTCCCGAATGGTACTTTCTCGCAGGATCAGCTTGGGTTGCTTCTGCATGGATGCCCCGGAACCTTCGATCATTCCCGCCCGGACGGATACGCCGCGCGACGAGCGGTCGTGCCCGCACCATCGACGCATTGCTGCAATTGCCGTGCATAGCCGTCGGCGATGTTCTGCCAGTCGATGCGCTCTGCAGCAGCCTTGCGGATGGCGGCGGCACGCAGGCGTGCCTGCTCCGGATTGCCAAGTGAGGCGACAATCGCAATGGCCAGCGCGTGGCTGTCACCGGGCCTCACGCAGACATCGGCACGAGTCTCGCCCAGCAGATCCCCGATGCCGGCAACGTCACCCACGAGAACTGGGCACCCGCAGCCGATGGCCTCCATCAGCACTACCGGCAATCCTTCCTGGTTGCCCGAATCATCGCGTACGAACGGCGCCACGAAAAGGCTCGCGCCTCGATAGAGTGCGGGCAACGCGGATTGAGCTGTGGCACCGAGAAACTTCACGCTCGCCGCGATGCCCAGCCGGCTCGCCTGTGCTTTCAGCGCGTCCTCTTCCGGGCCGAACCCCGCGATGGTCAGGGTCGTGGCAGGCCGCTGCGCGAGGACTGCAGGCATGGCATCAAGCAAGTGGACGAGGCCCTTCTTTGGCACCAACCGCCCGACGAACAACAGTTCGTCATTGCCCCGCTGGATCGTCGGATCGGGTATGAACCGCTCACGCATGTCCACGCCCATCGGAAGCACGGTCATGCGCGGCGGGTGCAGGCCCACACGCGCCGCCTCTTCGCACATGGCACTGCTGACGACGGTCATCGCCGAGGAAGCAGCAGCCACACGACGCTTGAGTGTATTCAACGTACGGCCCCGCAGGCCGAAAAGGTCGCCGCCATGCGAGGTCACCAGGTAGGGAATACCGGCAACACGCTTGAGCCGGTGTGCGATCAGCCCTTGTGGCAGCAGCCAGTGCGCATGGATCACGTCCACGCGGTGGCGCTTCAGCAATTGCCGGGCCGCCACGTACTGGCCGATGAGGAAGCCGGGAACCAGCAGCCATTTCCACCGGCTACGGCGCAGGTTGGTCGCGATGCCGCCGTGATTCACCAGCGTCTCTAGGCGACGGGGCGCATAGCGATACCGCACCACGTCGACGCCATCTAGCTCGCCGCTGGCGTCGGCACCCGGCGCATCCGGAACCAAGGCGATGACACGGAAGCGGCCGGCCAGTCGACGGCACAACTCGTGCACGAAGCCCGGTTCCGGATCATCACGCCAACGCGGATAGGTCGAAGCCAGCACCAGTACAGTGGGCCTGGGGTATTCAGTCATGGCGCCGGTAGGTCAGTCCCGTGATCTGCTCTGAAACCAGCCCGATCAGAAACACGATCACGCACGCGCTCCACATCAACATGCTGCCGTTGGTGAGCCGGCCGTAATGGCTGTAGGTCCACGCGTAATTCGCGCACCCCAGTAGGAAAAACACCGCACTCGCCGGCACGAACAGCTTCAGGGGCGAATACAGCGTGGCAATCTTGAAGATGATCAGCAGGAAGCGAATGCCGTCGCGCAGGGGTCGGATGTGGCTGGTGCCGACGCGCTGGGCGGCCTTGATCGGGATGTACGCGACCGCGTAGGCGCTGCGGAAGAACGCCATGGTGCTGGTAGTGGGGTAGCTGAAGCCGTTAGGCAGCAGGTGCAGGAATTCGCGGAACTTGTCGGCGCGCACGGCGCGGAAGCCGGAGGTGAGGTCGAGTACGGGGTGGCCGGTCATCTTGGTGGCGAGCCAGTTGTACAAGGTGTTGGCGATGCCCCGACCGACACCGGCCTGGCTGCTCCAGTCGCGGGCGCCCACCACCATGTCGTAGCCGCGGTTCAACTGGTCGAGCAGGCGGGCGACGTCGGCGGGATCATGCTGGCCGTCGCCATCCATGAACACCAGGATGTCGCCCGTGGCGGCGCGGGTGCCGCGCTTGATCGCCGCGCCGTTTCCCATCGAGTACGGCGAGGACAGGCATTGCACGCCGTGGCTTTCGCAGATGCTGCGGGTGTCGTCGGTGGAACCGTCGTCGACCACGATGATCTCGGCCTGCGGCTGCGCCGCGCGCAGTTGCGGCAACAAGACCGCGAGCGCGGGCGCCTCGTTCTTGGCAGGCAGGATGATGCTGAGCTGGTTCAAGATCGGGCTCCCCGGGAAAAAGGGATCATAGCGTGAAGGCCAATTGGTGGTCGGCGGCGGCACATTTCGAAACAGGCACTACCCCGTACCACGTGCGGAGAACGGGGCCTTGTTCAAGCAGTACGCGGAGTTGGCGAAGGACAAACCGCACGTGACTTTCGTGGAGCGGCTACTACAACCTGGATCAGTTGGTTGGGGCCGCGTTGGCGGCGGCGAAAAAGTTGCTGACGACAACTCCCGCTGATTCCCCTTCGAGCAGGTGTGACGCGCCGCCCGCCCTGAGCTGTCAGCTCGCGCAGGCTGTGTTGCCGCACACGACCTTGTGCCTATCGCGCCACTTTATGTGGCGCAATAGCTCTTTCCGCCTGTATCGCGCCACTGTATATGGCGCAATAGCCCTTTCCGCTTGCATCGCGCCACTTTATATGGCGCAATCGTGGCCATGATGCCGATTGCGCCACTTCTTGCGAGAGACACCGGTCATGCCAAAAACCTTGCCTGCGGCAGAACTGGACGCCTTGGTCGCCGCCATCGAAGACGGCGGCCACGGCGCATCCATAGACATGTTGGGTCGGCGCTTTCCGAACCTGCCCCGGCGAACCCTGCAACGCAGGCTGGCTCGACTGGTGCGGGACGGGCGGCTACGAGCGGAGGGCAAGGGACCGGCCCGGCGTTACCACCCCCCCCTGCCATCCTCGGCACTGGATATTCGCGACAGCAGCGGCACGAATCCATCGGGCATCGACGACGACATTCCCCTTTCCCCTGAAGGGAGCGAGCTGCGCACCCTGATGCGCCGCCCCCTGTTCCAGCGCACGCCGGTCGGCTACCAGCGAAAATTTCTCGACGATTACCAGCCCAACCACAGCTTCTACCTGGCGCGTGACCTGCGTGCACATCTGCATGAACTCGGCCGTTCGCAAGCTGATCTGCAACCGGCCGGAACGTACGCACGCCAAGTCATGGATCGCCTGCTGGTCGATCTTTCGTGGTCATCGAGCCGCCTGGAAGGCAACACCTATTCACGGCTGGACACGCAGAACCTGGTCGAGTTCGGCCGCTATGCCGCGGGAAAGGATCGCCTGGAAGCCCAGATGATCCTGAACCACAAGGCTGCCATCGAGATGCTGGTGGGCCAAGCGGATCTGATCGGGTTCAACCGTTACACCCTGCAGAACCTGCACGCCCTGCTGGCGGAGAACCTGCTGACGGACACTGGGGCCGGTGGACGCTTGCGCGGGATCGACATCGGCATCACGGGTACGGTTTACCACCCTGTCGCCATTCCTCAGCAGATCGTCGACGGCTTCGATACCTTGCTGGCCAAGGCAACCGCCATCGAGGATGCTTTTGAACAAGCGTTTTTCGTGATGGTGCAACTGCCTTATCTGCAACCTTTCGTTGACGTCAACAAACGCGTGTCCCGGCTCGCGGCGAACATCCCCTTGATCAAGCAAAACCTGGCGCCGCTGTCGTTCGTGGATGTCCCCAAGGCCGCGTATGTCGATGGCACGTTGGCCGTGTATGAACTCAACCGCGTCGAATTGTTGCGCGATGTTTTTGCCTGGGCCTACGAACGCTCGTGCCGCCGCTACACCCTGATCAAGCAGGCGCTGCCCGAACCCGATCCACTGCGCCTGCGCTATCGCGACGAGCTGTTGCGAGTCGTCGGCCGAGTGGTTCGTGACGGCCTCGCCGCCACAGCCGAGGTGATCCAGCCCCTGGCTGGCGATAACGTGGCCGCCGAGGACAGGGAAGCTTTCGTTGCCATGGCCCTCAATGAGTTGCTGCAATTGCACGAAGGCAATATTGCGCGGTATCAATTGCGCCCTTCGGAGTTCGCTGCCTGGAAAGCCGGGGGACACCCATGATGCGATTCGATCACACGGCGTGCCGATGCGGTTCGATTCTTGCTTGTCCATTCGGCAAGCCGTCCGACGCCTGCGCCAAGCCTGGCGCGGCTGCCGGCTTGTGCGCTGCATCACCCTATCGGATCGAAGCGCAGGCAAAGGATGACCTGAGCGCCAGACTGCGGTAGATTCAACCACATACGGGGAAAGGGTCACGTAAGTTATGTCATCGCAACCGCAACCGTCGCTCGCAGGCCTGACCGGCATGGCGCGCCGCCTGGTGTCCGAAGGGCTGCTGCCCGAGGATGACGTTCGCAAGGCGATGGTCGACAGCACGCAACGCAAGGTGTCGCTGGGCGCGTGGCTGCTGGATCACAACCTGGTCGAGAACGCGCAGCTGACGCGGGTGCTTTCGCTCGAGTTCGGCATGCCGATGATGGACGTGACCTCGCTCAACCCGACCACGATGCCGCTGGACCTGATCAGCGAGGCGCTGATGACCAAGCATCAGGCGCTGCCGCTGTTCCGGCGCGGCAAGCGCCTGTTCGTGGGCATCGCCGACCCGACCCAGTCGCACGCGCTGGACGAGATCAAGTTCCATTCCAATTGCCTGGTCGAGCCGATCCTGGTCGAGCGCAGTTCGCTGCAGCGGACGATCGAGAACCTGCTGAACTCCATGCGCGACAACATGCCGGACATGGATACCGGCGAGTTCGACGAGCTGGATCTGGAGGTGGGCAGCGACGAGGCCGAATCCACCGGCATCGACGCCAATGCCACGGACGACGCCCCGGTGGTGAAGTTCGTCAACAAGATCCTGGTCGACGCGATTCGCCGCGGCGCCTCGGACATCCATTTCGAACCGTTCGAAACCCAGTACCGGGTGCGCCTGCGCATGGACGGCATGTTGAAGGCCGTGGCCAGCCCGCCGATGAAGATGGCCAACCGGATCTCCTCGCGCCTGAAGGTGATGGCGCAGCTGGACATCGCCGAGAAGCGCGTGCCGCAGGACGGCCGCATCAAGCTCAACCTCTCCAAGACCCGCGCGATCGACTTTCGCGTCAGCTCGCTGCCGACGCTGTTCGGCGAGAAGATCGTGCTGCGTATCCTCGACGGTTCGGCGGCCAAGATCGGCATCGAGAAACTGGGCTACGAGCCGGAGCAGCAGAAGCTCTACGTCGATGCGATCCACAAGCCTTACGGCATGGTGCTGGTCACCGGCCCCACCGGCTCGGGCAAGACGGTGTCGCTGTACACCGGCCTGAACATGCTCAACACCGCCGAGCGCAACATCTCCACGGTGGAGGACCCGGTCGAAATCCGCGTCGAGGGCATCAACCAGGTGCAGCAGAACGCCAAGCGCGGCATGACCTTCGCCAGCGCATTGCGTTCGTTCCTTCGCCAGGACCCGGACGTGATCATGGTCGGCGAAATCCGTGACCTGGAAACCGCCGAGATCGCGATCAAGGCCGCGCAGACCGGCCACATGGTGCTGTCCACCCTGCACACCAACGACGCGGCGCAGACGATCGCGCGCCTGATGAACATGGGCATCGCGCCCTACAACATCACCTCGTCGGTGACCCTGATCATCGCCCAGCGCCTGGCCCGGCGCCTGCACGAATGCAAGAAGCCGATCGAGCTGCCGCCGAAGGTGCTGCTGGATGCCGGCTTCAGCCAGGCCGACATCGACGCCGGCCTGACCATCTACCAGGCCGTGGGTTGCGAGGGCTGCAACGAGGGCTACAAGGGCCGCGTGGGCATCTACCAGGTGATGCCGATGCTGGAGGATATCCAGAAGATCATCCTGCAGGGCGGCAATGCGATGCAGATCGCCGAAGTGGCCAAGGCCGCCGGAGTCAACGACCTGCGCGCCTCGGCCCTGCTCAAGGTGAAGCAGGGGCTGACCAGTCTCACCGAGATCGACCGGGTGACCAAGGAATGACGCCCGGCGGGGCTGCAGCGCTGCGGAACTTGCGCAAGGCGCCACGGTTTGCAGCGCCGAAAATGACCTAAGCTGTAGAAAATGACTTGCCAGCCGGCCCGCGCGCCGGCTTCGAGATCGAACCATCGGGGGAAGATGCGCATGGCCACGGCTACCGCAACCGCAAAAGCAAGGGCAGACAAGACGCGTGCGCTCGGCGCCCAGCGGGCCGAGGTCAGTCAACTGACCACTTACGAATGGGTGGCGCTGGACAAGCGCGGCAAGCGCATGAAGGGCGACATGCCCGCCAAGAACGCCTCGCTGGTCAAGGCTGAATTGCGCCGCCAGGGCATGAACCCGCAAACCGTGCGCGAACGGGCCAAGCCGCTGTTCGGCGCCTCCGGCAGCACGATCAAGCCGGGCGACGTGGCGATCTTCAGCCGCCAGATCGCCACCATGATGGCTTCCGGCGTGCCGATGGTGCAGTCCTTCGACATCATCGCCGACGGTCAGAAGAACGTCCGCTTCAAGAACGTGCTGCTCGACGTCAAGCAGAACATCGAGGGCGGCGCCTCGCTGCACGAGGCGCTGGGCCGCTACCCGGTGCAGTTCGACGAGCTGTACTGCAACCTGGTGCATGCCGGCGAAACCTCGGGCGTGCTGGACACCGTGCTGGACACGGTGGCCACCTACAAGGAACGCACCGAGGCGATCAAGAAGAAGATCAAGAAGGCGCTGTTCTACCCGATGATGGTGCTGGCGGTGGTGTTCATCGTCATCCTGATCATGCTGCTGTTCGTGGTGCCGGTGTTCGCCAAGACCTTCCAGGACGCGGGTGCGCAGTTGCCCGCGCCGACCCAGTTCCTGGTCGACGCCTCGGAGTTCATGCAGGGCTACTGGTACATCGTGGTGGGCATCATCGTCGGCAGCATCGCCGCCATCGTCATCGGCAAGAAGCGCTCGCCGAAGTTCGCCCACTTCCTGGATCGCCTTGCGCTGAAAATGCCCGTGATGGGCGACATCGTGCGCAACTCCGCGATCGCCCGCTTCGCCCGCACGCTGGGCGTCACCTTCCGCGCCGGCGTGCCGCTGGTGGAAGCCCTGGATGCCGTGGCCGGTGCCACCGGCAGCATCGTCTACGGCGACGCCGTGCGACAGATGCGCGACGACATCTCGGTCGGCCACCAGTTGCAGCTGGCCATGAAACAGACCGGCCTGTTCCCCAACATGGTGGTACAGATGACCGGCATCGGCGAGGAGTCCGGCTCGCTGGACAGCATGCTGTTCAAGGTCGCCGAGTTCTACGAGGAAGAGGTCAGCAACGCGGTGGACACCCTCTCCACCCTGCTCGAACCCCTCATCATGGTGGTGCTGGGCACCCTGGTCGGCGGCATCGTGATCGCGCTGTACCTGCCGATCTTCAAGCTGGCCGGCACGTTCTAGAGCGCTCGAAACAAAAAGCGGCGGGCAGTGCCCGCCCTACGGCGTGATATCTCGTAGGGCGGGCACTGCCCGCCGCTTTCGTTTGTGGGCGGCGCCCCGGCACCGTACCCTTGAACCCTGCCCCGCCCGGGGACCATGAACGCACAAGGCCGACGCATGCCCGAACTACCCCTCGCCGTCTGGATCGCCCTCGCCGCCGTGCTCGGCCTGCTGGTGGGCAGTTTCCTCAACGTGGTGATCCTGCGCCTGCCCGAGCGCATGACCGCAAGCTGGCGCCGGGAGGCGCGCGAGGTGCTGGAGTTGCCGGCGGATGACGCGCCGCTGCCGCCGGGTATCGTGCGCGAGCCTTCGCACTGCCCGCATTGCAAGCATCCGTTGTCGGCGGCCGACAACATTCCGCTGTTCGGCTGGCTGCTGCTGCGCGGACGCTGCCGCTATTGCAAGGCGAAGATCTCGATCCAGTATCCGCTGGTGGAACTGTTCAGCGGCGTGCTGAGCGCGCTGGTGGTCTGGAAATTCGGACCGTCCTGGACCGCGCTGGCAGGATTGGTGTTCACCTGGGTGCTGATCGCCGCGGCCGGCATCGACTTCCGCACGCAGTTGCTGCCGGACCAGTTGACCCTGCCGCTGCTGTGGCTGGGCATGGTGCTGTCGCTGATCCCGCTGTTCGCCAGCGCGCCTTCGGCGATCATCGGTGCGGCGATCGGCTACCTGAGCCTGTGGAGCGTCTACTGGGCGTTCAAGCTGCTCACCGGCAAGGAAGGCATGGGCCACGGCGACTTCAAGTTGCTGGCGGCGCTGGGCGCGTGGATGGGGCCGGTGGCCCTGCTGCCGGTGATCCTGCTGTCCTCGCTGATCGGCGCCCTGGTGGGCGGCAGCCTGATCGCGTTGCGCAGGCACGGGCGCGAAATCCCGATGCCGTTCGGACCGTTCCTGGCCGCCGCCGGCTGGGTGTGGTTCATGGCCGGTCCCCAGTTGCTGCAGGGCTACATGCACTTCACCGGCCTGCGATGAGCGGCGGGCCGCGCCTCGTGGTGGCGTTGACCGGCGGCGTGGCCGCCGGCAAGAGCGCGGTGACGCGGCGCTTCGAGGCGCTGGGCGTGCCGGTGCATGACGCCGACGTGGCTGCCCGCGAGGTGATCGCACCCGGCAGCGAAGGCCTTGCCGAGGTGGTTGCCACATTCGGGGCGGACGTGCTGGACGACCGCGGCGAGCTGGATCGTCCCTCGATGCGCCGGCGCGTCTTCGCCGATCCCGCCGCGCGACGCAGGCTGGAAGCCATCATCCACCCGCGCGTGCGTGCCTGGTTGCGCGAACGCGCGCAGAGCGGGAGCGCGCCGTATTGCCTGCTGGCGATCCCGCTGCTGGCGGAGAACATCGCGCAGTACCGCTGGGTCGACCGCGTACTGGTGGTCGACGTCCCCGAGTCGGTGCAACTGGCTCGCCTGATCGCCCGCGACGGCGTCGACGAGGCCCTGGCCCGGCGCATGATCGAGCAGCAAGCCACTCGCGCCGAGCGCCTCGCCCTCGCGGACGACGTGATCGACAACAGCGGCGACGAAAGCGCGCTGGATCAGCCCGTGGCCGAACTGCACCAGCGGTACCTGGCACTGGCCACCGCGTAGGGCGGGCAACGCCCACCGACCTCGTGCGAAGGAGCGGCGGGCGGTGCCCGCCCTACAGGATCGCCGTGTAGGGCGGGCACCGCCCGCCAACCTTGGCCGCAACCCCCGACAACATCCATGGTCGCGCGCCGACGTTGCCCCCACACGCCGGCCGGTTAGCCTCATGTACATGCCGAACTATCGACGAGCCCGGGTCAACGGCGCCACCTGGTTCTTCACCGTGGTCACTGCGCAGCGACGCCGTTTTCTGGCGAATGAACACTCGGCGTCCATCTTGCGCCAAAGCGTAGCCGCGGTACTTCGACGGATGCCGTTCCACATCGATGCCTGGGTGATCCTGCCCGACCATATGCATGCCATCTGGACGTTGCCGGCTGGCGACCAGGATTTTTCCACTCGCTGGGGCCTCATCAAGGCGAGCTTCTCCAGACACTCGGATCTGCCGCACGCAACCGGTCCACGTCGCGACAGCGGCTTGTGGCAACCCCGGTTCTGGGAGCACAGGATTCGCAATATCCGCGATTACCACGCCCATATGGATTACACACACTACAACCCGGCCAAACATGGGCTCGTGGCGCAGGTGAAAGATTGGCCATACTCCAGTTTTCACCGCGCGGTTCGAGAAGGTATCTATCCCCCAGACTGGGGTTGCGTCGAACCGCGCCACTCGGGAGGGCGCAACTTCGGCGAGTAGGGCGGACACCGCCCGCTGGCTGCTGTGCAGAAAAGCGGCGGGCGGTGCCCGCCCTACCCGAGCGCAGCCAGAATCACCCGGTCCGCGGGAGCGAGGATCATCGGGTCGACGCTTGCCGGCAGCATCCACTGCAACGGCTGTGCTTCGAGCGAACGGGGTTCCCCGCGCCACGACGAGACGCGCCAGGCATCGAGCAGCAGCTCCCGATCCTCGTATCGCCACGGCAAGCAGACCAAGGGCTCGGCGTCGCGCACGTGGATGCCCAGCTCTTCCAGCAGTTCACGCGCCAGTGCCGCCAGCGGTGTCTCGCCGGCTTCGAGCTTGCCGCCGGGGAACTCCCAGAATCCCGCCAGATGCTTGCCTGCCGGGCGCTGCGCCAGCAGCACGCAACCATTGTCGTCCAGCAGGACGCCAGCCATCACGTGCATGACCGTTGCGGGCATCACGCGTTGCGCAGGTACTCGACCATGTCGAAGTCGTAGGCGTGCTCGGCATCGGCCTTGTGGTGCACGCGCGAGACTTCAGTCCAATCGCTGAAGTGCACGCCGGGGAAGAACGTGTCGGCGCCGTCGATTGCCGCGCTGACCCAGGTCAGGTACATCCGCCGCGCGTTGGGCAGCGCCTCGGCAAACACCATGCCGCCACCGATCACGAACAGGCCGGTGTTGCTGCAACGCGCCTGCGCCTCCTCGATCGAGCGCACGGTGATCTGGCCGGGAAACGGCGCCTCATGGCGGCGGGTGAGCACCATGTTGACCCGGTCCGGCAGCGCGCGGCCGATCGAGACGGCGGTGTTGTAGCCCATCAGCACATTCTTGCCGACGGTCAGCTGCTTGAACCAGCGCAGATCGTCCGGCAGGTGCCATGGCAGTTGGCCCTTGCGGCCGATCGCGAAGTTTTCATCGAGTGCGGCAATGAGCGAGATGGCCATGGGAAATCCTTGCAATCGTGATCATCGAAAAGGCGGCCACTCGGGCGCCGCGGGATGTCTGGAATCTTAGCAGGCCGCGCCGCGCACGGAATCAGACCGCCACCGCGGCCTTGATCGCCGGGTGCGATTGGTAGCCTTCGATCGCGATGTCCTCGCAACGGAAATCGAACACCGAGCGCACCTCGGGATTGAGCACCAGCCGCGGCAGCGGCAGCGGCTCGCGACTCAGCTGCAAGCGTGCCTGCTCGACATGGTTGTCGTACAAATGGGCGTCACCCAGGGTATGCACGAAATCGCCCACGGCCAGGCCGCAGACCTGCGCAATCATGTGCGTGAGCAACGCGTAACTCGCGATGTTGAACGGCACGCCGAGAAAGATGTCGCCCGAACGCTGGTAGAGCTGGCAGCTGAGCCTGGCAGCCTGTCCCGGGCCCGACGAAGGGGCCACGTAGAACTGGAACAGCGTGTGGCACGGCATCAGCGCCATCTTCGGCAACTCGCCGACGTTCCAGGCACTGACGATCAACCGCCGCGAATCGGGGTTGCGCCTGATTTCGTCCACCACCCAGGAAATCTGGTCGATCGTGCCGCCGTCGATCGTCGGCCACGCGCGCCACTGCTGACCATAGACCGGGCCGAGATCGCCGTTGGCGTCGGCCCACTCGTCCCAGATGCGCACACCGTGTTCCTTGAGGTAGGCGATGTTGGTGTCGCCGCGCAGGAACCAGATCAGCTCGTGCACGATCGACTTGATGTGCAGCTTCTTGGTGGTGACCAGCGGAAAACCCTGCGCAAGGTCGAACCGCATCTGCCAGCCGAACACGCTGCGCGTGCCGGTGCCGGTGCGGTCGGCCTTGGGGGTGCCGTGGTCGAGGACGTGGCGGAGCAGGTCGAGGTATGGATGCATCGGCCAAGTATAGGCAGGAGCGCACCCTGTGCGCGATGCTCTTCGAGGCACGGCACAAGAGCATCGCGCACAAGGTGCACTCCTGCAGGGGCCACGGCTAGACTCTGGCTTTTCCGCACGGAGACGGTCATGGCAGCGTGGTTTTTCAGCTACGGCAAGAATACCGAACGCGTCGGCCCGCTGGATGACGCCGCCGCGATGGCGCAGGCCCGGCGCCAGCCGGACGGCTATTGCTGGCGCGAAGGTTTCACCGAGTGGAAGGCGATCCGCAGCGTGGCCGAACTGGGCGCGGCGATGGGTCCGCCGCCGGTGCCGGCGACGCTGGGCAGCGGACGCGCCGACGAGATCGACTACACGATCGTGGGCACGGACATGCAGTTCGTCGAGATCGAACTCGATCCGGGCGAAAGCGCGATCGCCGAGGCCGGCGCGCTGATGTACAAGGAGGCCGGCGTGCAGATGGATACCGTGTTCGGCGACGGCTCCAGCGGCGGCCAGAGCGGCGGCGGCCTGATGGACAAGCTGCTCTCCGCCGGCAAGCGCGTGATCACCGGCGAGAGCCTGTTCACCACGGTGTTCACCCACCGCGGCCAGGGCAAGGCCAGGGTCGCCTTCGCCGCGCCCTACCCCGGCACCGTGCTGGCGATGAAACTCTCCGACCACGGCGGCCGGCTGATCTGCCAGAAGGACGCGTTCCTGGCCGGCGCGCGCGGCGTGCAACTGGGCATCTTCTTCCAGCGCAAGATCCTCACCGGCCTGTTCGGCGGCGAAGGCTTCATCATGCAGAAGCTCGAAGGCGACGGCTGGGTATTCGTGCATGCCGGCGGCACCATGATCAAACGCGAGCTGGCCGCCGGCGAACGGCTGGACGTGGACACCGGCTGCGTGGTGGCTTTCCACGACACCGTGGACATGGACGTGAAAGCGGTCGGCGGCATCAAGAGCATGCTGTTCGGCGGCGAGGGCGTGTTCCTGGCCACGCTGACCGGCCCGGGCACGGTGTGGCTGCAATCACTGCCGTTCTCGCGACTGGCCGGTCGCATGCTGGCAGCCGCGCCGCAGGGCGGCGGGCAACGTCGCGGCGAGGGCTCGATCCTCGGCGGCCTGGGCGACATCCTGGGCGGCGACCGCAACTTCTGACGTCGCCCGCAGTTCGGGCGATGCCACCATTGCCGTGCCGGGAACGGCCGGCGGGCGGTGCCTGCCCTACGAGGGGCCGGCCAGTTTGTAGGGCGGGCAATGCCCGCCGCACGTACGTCAGGAACTTGGCGGGCAGTGCCCGCCCTACGCCGGATTCGCCAGTGCCAAGGTGGGCGCGCGGCGGGACATGGCGATCAGCACCAGCCCGACCGCGATCAGCGGCAGCGACTGCATCTGTCCCATCGTCACCCAGTCGGTGCCGAACAGATAGCCCAGTTGCGCGTCGGGCACGCGCACGAACTCCACCGCGAAACGGAACACGCCGTACAGCAGCGCGAACAAACCCGACACCAGGTAACGCGGCCGCGGTTTCATCGACACCAGCCACAGCACCACGAACATCACCACGCCTTCAAGGCACAGTTCGTAGAGCTGCGAGGGATGTCGGGTCAGCCCGCCGAACTGCTGCAGCTGCGGCAGCCAGGCCGGGTGCGCCGTGGCCCAGGCGATGTCCTCGGCCTGTGCGCCGGGGAAAATCATCGCCCATGCATGGTGCGCGGGTTTGCCCCACAGTTCGCCGTTGATGAAGTTGCCGAGCCGTCCCAGGCCCAGTCCGAGCGGCACCAGCGGAGCCACGAAATCGACCGTGTCGAAGAAGTGCAGCGCGTTGCGCCGCGACCACCACCAGCCTGCGGCGAGCACGCCGAGCAGACCGCCGTGGAAACTCATGCCGCCATCCCACACCTTGAAAAGCACCAGCGGCTCGCGCCAGATCCAGCCGATGCCGCCCTCGTAATAGAACAGCATGTACCAGATGCGCCCGCCCACGATGACGCCCAGCATGCCGTAGAACAGCAAGTCGCCCAGCGCGTCGCGGCTCACCGGCAGGCGTCCGCGGCGGCGCCGGTATTCGCCCAGCACGGCGACGAAGAGGAAGCCCAGCAGATACATCAGGCCGTACCAGTGCACCTGCACCGGGCCGACATGGAAGGCGACCGGATCGAATTGGGCGACAAAAGGCTGCGACATGCGGAAGGGGCCGATCGGGCAAAGGCCAAGTGTAGCGTCACGCAAGGATTCGGAAAGATGCCGCGGGCGCAGGCACGCAGCCCGCTCGCGGGCGATGCTCTTGTCTCGGACCAGGGACCTGCAAAAACGTCGCCCGCGAGCGGGCTCCTACGAGTGCCGGTCTGGCCACGGGACACGCCCGCGCGCGTTCACAGCAACACCGGCCGATCCGGCAGCTCGTCGGGATTGGCCTTGTCGTGGGCGGGAAAGTGCTGCAGCAGCAGGGCGTGGGTGGCGGCGATGCCGCCCAGGCTGCCTTCGCGCCATTCGCCGTTTGCGTAGTGGTTGCGCATGGTGGTGCAGATGCCGGCCCATGCCGCCGGCGACACGCGTGCGGCAATGCCGCGGTCGACAATGATCTCGATGCGATGCTCGGCCAGCAGCACGTACAGCAGCACGCCGCTGTTGTGCTCGGTGTCCCACACGCGCAGCTGGCTGAACAGCTGGCGCGCGCGGATGGCTGCGTCAAGTCCGCCCAGTACGGCCAGCGGGTGGAGTCGCGATTCGATGGCCACGCGCACTTCGCCGTGGTGACCGCGTTCGCCGGCGGCGATGGCAGCCGTGATCTCGTCCAGCAAGCTGGCGGGAAAACGCCGCCGCAGCTGGAACCAGCCCTCGAACATGTTTGCCAGCACTCGTTGCATGCGCGTCATGTCACCAGCTCCCCGAGGCACCGCCGCCGCCGAAGCTGCCGCCGCCTCCGCTGAAACCTCCGCCGCCGAAACCTCCGCCGCCGAAGCCGCCGCCGCCGAAGCCACCGAAACCGCCCCAGCCGCCACCGCCGATCGAGCGCCCGCCGCCGGAAGGCAGCAGCATCACGATGCCGCCCACCACCGCGCCGAGCACGCCGGCGCCGACGGAAACCAGCAGCCACAACAGGCCGCCAATCAGCGCGCCGCCCAGCGGCACCCGTACCAGCGCATGCGCCCGGCCCAGCACGCCGCGCAGGAAGATCGCGGCGAACAACGCAATCATCAACATGCCTTGCAGCCCGAGGCCGCGATCCTCGCGCGGCGCCCCTTCCACCGGTGGCGGCAATGGCTCGCCGTCAATCAGCTGGGTCAGCGCGCCGACGGCGTCGTGGATGCCGCCGAAATAGTCGCCCGTGCGGAACTTCGGCGCGATGTACTCGCGGATGATGCGCGCGTTGGCGGCGTCGGGGATCGCGCCCTCCAGGCCATAACCGACCTCGATGCGCACGCGCCGGTCGTTCTTGGCGACGAGCAGCAGGACGCCGTCATCGGTGCCCTTGCGGCCGATCTTGTTGGCTTCGGCGACCGCCAGCGAGTACTCCTCGATTGGCTGCTCGCCGGTGCTGCCCACCATCAGCACCACCAGTTGCGCACCCTTGGCCTTTTCCAGCGCCACCAGTTGCGCGTCGAGCTGGTCGACCTGGGCCGCGTTGAGCGTGCCGGTGAGATCGGTCACGTGCCGCGCCAGTTGCGGCACCGCCGCCTGCAGCGCCGCCGGCAGGCACAGCAGCAACGCCAGCAGCGGCAGCAGGCGGCGGATCACTTCAGTGCGCCGAAGTCGCGGGCGCTGGCGCACTGGTGCCGAAATCCACCCTGGGCGCGGTGGAGATGGCCTTCTCGTTGTCCACGCTGAAGTTCGGCTTGACCTTGTAGCCGAACATCTTGGCGGTCATGTTGTTGGGGAAGGTGCGGATCATCGCGTTGTACTGCTGCACCGCCTGCACGTAGCGGTTGCGCGCCACGGTGACGCGGTTCTCGGTGCCTTCCAGCTGCGCCTGCAGGTTCTGGAACAGGCCGTCGGCCTTCAGCTGCGGATAGTTTTCGCTGACCACCATCAGCCGTGACAACGCGCTGCCCAGCTCGCCTTGTGCGGCCTGGAACTGCTGCAGCTTCTGCGGATCGTTGATGGTGTCGGCGTTGACCTGCAGGCTGCCCACCTTGGCGCGCGCGTTGGTCACCTCCACGAAGACCTTCTCCTCGTGCTGGGCATAGCCCTTGACCGTGTTGACCAGGTTCGGCACCAGGTCGGCGCGGCGCTGGTACTGGTTCAGCACTTCGGACCAGGCTGCCTTGACCGCCTCGTCCTGACGCTGCATGGCGTTGTAGCCGCAGCCGGACATCAAGCCGACCAGCAGCAGAATCATCAAGGTACGCAAGATTTTCATGGCATCGCTCCTGAGCGGACGGATCTGCATTGCAGCATCCGGCCTGTCCCGGCGCAATGAGCACGACCGGGAGCTAAAACCAGCGCGGCAGCAGGATCAGGCCCCAGCTCAACGCCACCAGCACCAGCAGCACGAACACGGCCGCCGAACCCATGTCCTTGGCGCGGCCGGCCAGCTCGTTGAAATCGGGGCTGACCTTGTCCACCACTGCCTCGATCGCCGAATTGAGCAGCTCCGCCGACAGCACCAGCAGCGGCGCGAGGACAAGCAGGAGCTTTTCCACGCCACCCTCGCCCAGCCACAGGCCGAGCGGAATCAGCACCACCGCCAGCATCGCCTCCAGCCGAAACGAGGCCTCGTGGCGCCAGGCGGCGCGCAGCCCCTTCATCGACCAGCGAAACGCGTTCCAGACCTGGCGCGGACCCCGAAAACCCTCGGCCGGCATGCTGCGCCTCCGCTTCAGGCCGACACCGGCGACGCGGCGCCGGTGCGGGAGGAAACGCGGACGCGCGCGGTCCGGGGAAAGCTTGCCTGGGGCATGGCGAACGGGCTCCTGTCGCGCCGCGGAACGCGGGCACGCCATGATGCCACAGCCGTTCCTCCGCCCCATCGGGCGCACACAGCGCAAGCACGCAGCGCACGAATTGTCATGCGGCGGTGCAGCTATGACCTTTGGGGGGATGCGCTACCCTTGCCCGGTTGTGATCCGTTCAGGGTCCAGCGGCACCGGTGCGTGTGCGCACGCCACCAGGATTTGAACCAATGCCCGGGGAAAACATGGCCACCCAGAACCCAGCCGTCTCGCAGACGAAGTCCTTCAGCACCGTCTTCCTGATCGAAATGTGGGAGCGCTTCGGCTACTACGGTATGCAGGCGCTCATCGTCTACTACATGGTCCAGCGCCTGGGCTTCCCCGATGAGCAGGCCAACCTGGTGTGGAGCGCCGCGGCGGCGCTGATCTACGTGGCACCGGCGATCGGCGGCTGGGTGGGCGACAAGATCCTCGGCACGCGGCGCACCATGCTGCTGGGCGCCACCATCCTGGCGGTCGGCTACGGGCTGATGGCCGTACCGACCGAAAGCGTCTGGTTCCTGTATTGCTCGCTGGGCGTGATCGTGGTCGGCAACGGCCTGTTCAAGCCGAACGCCGGCAACCTGGTGCGCAAGATCTACGAGGGCGACGACTCCAAGATCGACAGCGCGTTCACCATCTACTACATGGCGGTGAACATCGGCTCGACGTTCTCGATGCTGCTCACGCCGTGGATCAAGGATTACGTGAACCTGCACTACGGCAACGAGCTGGGCTGGCATGCCGCGTTCGCGGTGTGCTCGTTCGGCCTGCTGGTGGGCCTGGCCAACTACCTGGTGATGCGCCACACGCTGAACCACGTCGGTTCGGCGCCGGACGAACAGCCGATGCACGTGGGCAAGCTGCTGGCCGTGCTGGGCGTCGGCGTGCTGACCGTGTTCGCCTCGGCCTACGTGCTGGCCCATGAAGAAGTGGCGCGCATCTTCGTCTATGTGGCCGCCGCGGTGGTGCTGGGCATCTTCGCCTGGCTGATCGGCACCAGCGAGCGCTCCGAGCGCGCCGGCCTGATCGCCGCGCTGGTGCTCACCGTGCAGACGGTGTTCTTCTTCATCTTCTACCAGCAGATGTCGACCTCGCTGAACCTGTTCGCGCTGCGCAACGTGAACCCGAGCTTCGACGTATTCGGCGTCCACCTGTGGAACTGGGCGCCGGCGCAGTTCCAGTCGTTCAACCCGATCTGGATCTTCATCCTGAGCCCGATCCTGGCGCTGCTCTACAACGCCGCCGGGCGCAGCGGCAAGGACATCTCCATCGCCACCAAGTTCGCGCTCGGCTTCGCCGCGGTGGCGCTGGGCTTCTTCATCTACAGTTGGGCCGCGCACTTCGCGGTGGATGGCAAGACCAGCTCGTGGGTGATGGTGTGGGGCTACGGCGCCTCGTCGCTGGGCGAGCTGCTGGTCAGCGGCCTGGGCCTGGCGATGATCGCGCGCTACGTGCCCGAGCGCATGGGCGGCTTCATGATGGGCGCGTACTTCGTCGCCTCGGGCGTGTCGCAGTACCTGGGCGGCATCGTGGCCAACTTCGCCAGCATTCCGGAGAACATCACCGACCCGCTGCAGACCATGCCGATCTACACCAGCCTGTTCAGCAAGCTGGGCTGGGCCGGCATCGCCTGCACCGTGATCGCGCTGGCCGTGCTGCCGCTGATGCGCAAGCTGTCGGCACAGCATCACGCGCACAACAACCCGGCGCCGCTGCCGACGATCGGTTCGGAGCAGTAAGCCCGGCGGCGATCAGGCGACCCGCCGACCCGGCGGGTCGCGACACCGCGCAACACATTGCCTGCCATGCCACAGCAGATCGTCATCCGACAGGTAGGACCCCACGCACTGACCCGCGCGCTGGCGTGGCTGCGGCTGTGCGCGATCGCCGGCCAGAGCACCGCGGTGCTGGTGTGCGCATGGTGGATGGATCTGCAGATTCCGCTGCTGCCGCTGCTGCTGGGCATCGGCGTGCTGGCGGTGTTCGCCGTGTTTGCCGCCTGGCGGCTGGCGCAACCGTGGCCGCTGCGCGAGTGGGAAGCGGTCTGTCACATCGCGTTCGACACGCTGGTGCTGGGTTACCTGCTGTATTTCACCGGCGGCGCCAGCAACCCGTTCATCACCCTGCTGCTGGTGCCGATAGCGCTCACCGCGGCGGCGTTGCCCGGGCGCTCGGTGCTGGCGGTGTCGGCGCTGGCCGGCGTGGCCTACGTGATCCTGCTCTACGCGCATGTTCCGTTGCCGCTGCCCCCGCATGGCAGCGCGCCCGGGCGGTTCTCGCTGCACGTGGCGGGGATGGGCGTGAACTTCGTCATCATGGCGCTGCTGCTCAGCTTCTTCATCAGCCGCCTGGCGCGGGTGCTGCGCGAGCAGCAGAAAGAGGTGCAGCGCGTGCGCGAACGCGCGTTGCGCGGCGAGGGCATCCTGGCCATCGCCACCCAGGCGGCCGGGGCCGCGCATGAGCTGAACACGCCGCTGTCGACCATGCGCACGCTGCTGCCGGAGCTGCGCCGCGAACACGCCGGCAACCCGCTGCTGGACGAGGATCTGGCGCTGCTGGAGGACCAGGTGGATCGCTGCCGCACGATCCTGCGCGAGATGATCGCCTTCGGCAAGGCGCAGCTGTCGCAGGACCCCGAGCGCATCCGCGTGGACAAGTTCATCCACGGTTGCCTGGAGCGCTTCCAGCTGTTGCGGCCCGAAGCGGAGCTTGCCCTGAGCCTCGACGAGACGCTGGCGGCGCTGGTGCTGCGCACGCCGGCCGGGCTGCGCCATGCGCTGATCAACCTGCTCAACAATGCCGCCGACGCCTCGGCGGCCAACGGCTCCAATGCCGTGTCGCTGCGCATCACCCGCGACGACCGCTGGCTGGAGCTGAGCGTGTCCGACCGCGGCCCGGGTTTCGACACCGCCGACGAACTGACCCGGCTCGGCTATTCGCGCAAGCAGAGCGGGCTCGGCATCGGCCTGGCGCTGGCCGAGGCCACGGCCGAGCGCCTGAGCGGCGAACTGGTGGCGCGCAACGTCGAACAGGGCGCCGAGATGTGCCTGCGGCTGCCGCTGGCGGTGATCGCCGAACCGGTCGATACCGGGCGCTGACGCGCCAGGCGTGCAACCGGCGCCGCTTCCGGCAAGAATGGACGCCTGCCCGAGTGAAGGAAACCGAACCATGACCGAGTCGCCCCTTGCCGATCCGGTGCGCCCCTTGCTGCTGGTCGACGACGATGCCACGTTCCTGCGCGTGCTGGCCCGCGCGCTCGGCTCGCGCGGCTTCGAGGTCATCACCGCCAGCAATTTCGACGAGGCACGCGCGCTGACCCGCCGCCATCGCCCGCGCTACTGCGTGCTGGACCTGAAACTCGGCGAGGAGAACGGCCTGCGACTGATCCCCGAGCTGCATACCCTGGTGCCGGACCTGCGCGTGCTGCTGCTGACCGGCTATGCCTCGATCGCCACCGCGGTGGAGGCGATCAAGCGAGGTGCGCACGACTACCTCGCCAAGCCGGTGGACGCCGACGCGGTGGTGCGCGCCCTGCTCGACGGCGATGCCGCCGCGCCCGAAGACAACGAGCCGCCGGACGCCCCCGAACAGCCGCTGGCCCTGCGCCGGCTCGAGTGGGAGCACATCCAGCGCGTGCTCACCGAATGCGACGGCAACATTTCCGAGACCGCGCGCCGGCTCGGCATGCACCGCCGCACGCTGCAGCGCAAGCTCGGCAAGCACCCGGTGCGCGAGCGCCCCGGCGAGGAGTGAGGTTCGGCGCCGGCACCTTTTGGTGCCGCGCGCATCCCATGCACGCTCCATGCTGCGACAAGTTGCCGTCTGTCGCACCGCGTGCAGCGGACTATGATTGAACCTTGGACCCCCATCCAGAGTTTCACTTTGAAACGCCTCCCCTCCGGCTTTTGCGCACTTGCGCTCGTGTTGTGTGCCAGCCCCGCGCTGGCCTCCGATCCCACCCACCCGGTGACGCTGTCGCCGGTCTCGGTACACGCCAGCGACACCATGGTCACCGAGACGCCCGCCGTGCAGGTGCGCGTGACGCGCCTGCAACTGCAGCGGCAGAACAGCACCGACAGCGCCGATGCACTGAAGTACGTGCCGAACATGCAGGTGCGCAAGCGCTACATCGGCGATCCGAACGCCGTCATCAGCGGCCGCAACGCCGGCACCCTGCAGAGCGCGCGCAGCCTGGTCTATGCCGACGGGCTGCTGCTCTCCAACCTGATGACCAACGGCTGGGATGGCGCACCGCGCTGGGGCATGGTCGCGCCCGGCGAGATCGGCGCGGTCGACATCCTGTACGGACCGTATTCCGCGCTGTATCCGGGCAACTCGCTGGGCACCACGGTGCTGATCCACACCGTGCTGCCGCAGCAGTTCACCGCCAGCGTCGACGCGAGGTTCTTCAGCCAGGACTATGCCGACGATTACGGCGCCGGCGGCCACTACGACGGCCACCAGGCCGCGTTCACCCTGGGCGACAAGCGGGGGCGTTTCAGCTGGCTGCTGGAATACAGCCGCCTCGACAACCACGGCCAACCGATGCAGTACGCCACCGCCCGGGCCGGCGGCGATCCGGCGCTCGCGGTGCCGGTGACCGGTGCCACCGCCGACCGCAACCCGAACGGTTCGCCGCGGCTGGTCTACGGCGCCAACAGCATCGAGCACACCGTGCAGGACCAGGCCAAGCTGAAGCTCGGCTTCGACCTCGGCGAGCATGTCGCGGCGCTGGCCACCGTGGGCTGGTGGCACAACCGCGCCGAGGATCGCACCCGCAGCCTGATCCGCGATGCCGACGGCACCCTGGTCAGCGGCGGCGTGATCGACGCGGCCGGCAAAACCTGGACCTTGCCCGCCAGCGGCCTGGCGCCGTCGAATGCGCGCGACACCCACCTGCTGTACGGGCTCGAACTGAACGGCACGCTGGACAACGACTGGCGCTGGACCGCCGTCGCCAGCCACTACGATTTCCGGCATTCGCGACTGCACAGCGCCAGCCTGGCCGAGCCCGGCAGGCCACGCGGCGGCCCCGGCACCGTGGCGAGCAAGGATGGTTCGGGCTGGGACACGTTCGACCTGCGCAGCTCCGGCCCGCTCGGCGAGCGCCACCTGTTGTACGCCGGCGTGCACGGCGACCGCTACGTGCTGACGACGCGCGTGCGCGATGCCAGCGACTGGCGCAGCGGCGCCGACGGAGCATTGCGCAGCGTCTACGCCGGCCGCACCCAGACCCGCGCCGCCTACCTGCAGGACGTGTGGAGCTTCACCGACACCTGGACGCTGACCCTCGGCGGTCGGCTGGAGCAATGGCGCGCCTACCGCGGCGTGCTCGCCAACGCCGTCGACACGCTGCGCTACGCCGACCGCAAGCGCACCGATTTCTCGCCCAAGGCTGCGCTGACCTGGGACTTCGCACAGAACTGGGAGCTGCGACTGGCCTGGGGCAAGGCGGTGCGCTACCCCACCGCGTCCGAACTGTTCCAGGGCAGCATCTCGGCCGGCGCCATCGTCAACAACAATCCCGCGCTCGCGCCGGAAGTCGACCGCTCCACCGACCTCACCCTGACCCGCCACACGGGCAACGGCCACTGGCGCGTCTCGCTGTACCAGGACCTGATCGCCGATTCGCTGTACACGCAGACGGACATCACCGTCAGCCCCAGCGTGACCAGCGTGCAGAACATCGACCGCATGCGCGGACGCGGCATCGAAGGCGCGTTCGACTTCCACGACGTCTGGCTCGACGGGCTCGACCTGTCCGCCAGCCTCGCCTTCAACGATGCCCGCACGCTGCGCGATCGCCAGTACCCGCTGGCCGAGGGCAAGGTATTTCCGCGCATCCCGAAGCTGCGCGCCAGCGTGTTCGCGGATTACCGGTTCGCGCCACAGTGGGACGCCTCGCTGGGCATCCGCCACTCCGGCCGCCAGTACGGCAGCCTGGACAACAGCGACCACGTCGACAGCTACGGCGCGGTGAGCCGTTTCACCGTCGCCGACGCAAAGCTGCGCTGGAAATTCGCGCCGGCCTGGACTGCCGCGCTGGGCGTGGACAACATCGGCAATACACATTACTGGGTCTACCATCCCTACGCCGGTCGTACCTGGTTCGGCGAGCTGCGCTGGGAGTTGTGACATCCACTCCCGCCCTCCCCTTGCGGGCAGGGGAAGCAAGGCCGAAAACCCGAGGAACACTCCATGCGCCACCTGCTGATCGCCCTGCTCTGCCTGCTCTCGGCCGTCGCCTTCGCCCACGACGGCATGCACATGGAGATGCCGAAAAGCCCCGCGCTGGGCGCCAGCGCGGCGTTCGACAGCCATGGCGGCCTGTACGTCGTGGACGCGGCCGATGGCCACGTGCGGCTGCGCCGCTCCGACGACGACGGTCGCACGCTGAGCGCGCCGATGCCGGTGAACGCGGTCGCCGAACGCATCTACAGCGAAGGCGAGAACCGGCCGAAGATCGCCTTCGGTCCGCACGACGAGCTCTACGTGAGCTGGTCGCAGCCGCGCGCCGCGCCGTGGACCGGCTTCGTGCGGTTCGCCCGTTCGGTGGACGGCGGCGAACACTTCAGCACGCCGATCACCGTGCACCACGACCGCGCCGAGATCACCCATCGCTTCGATGCGCTGGCCGTGGATGGCCACGGCCGCATCGTGGTCGCCTGGATCGACAAGCGTGATCTCGAGGCCGCAAAGGCAGCCGGCCGGCCGTACGAAGGTGCCGCGGTGTACTACAGCTGGTCCGACGATGGCGGCAAGAGCTTCGTGCCGGAACGCAGGCTGGTCGACCACAGTTGCGAATGCTGCCGCATCGCGCTGGCGCGCATGCCCGACGGCGAGGTCGCCGCGTTCTTCCGCGGCATTTATGGCGACAACATCCGCGACCACGCGTTTGCCGTGCTGCACACCGACGGCCGTGCACCCCATGTCGAGCGTGCGACCTTCAGCGACTGGCACATCGCCGGCTGCCCGCACCATGGTCCGGGCTTGGGCGTCGGCGCCGACGGCGTGCGTCACGCGGTGTGGTACGAGGCCGGCCACGGTCCCGCAATCTGGTACGGCCAGCTCGATCCCGGCCAGCGGCCGCAGCAGTTGCTGAAGCTCGCCGGGGCCGGCGCCAGCCACGCCGACGTGGCAGTGCATGGCCGCACTGTCTGGGTGACCTGGAACCAGGTCGATGCGGATGGCTATCGCCTGATGCTGCGCCGATCGACCGACAACGGCGCACACTTCGACGCTGCCCGCGAGATCGCGAGCAGCGCCGGCGCCGCCGGCTCGCCGCAGTTGTTGCAGAAGGACGGCCACGCCTTCGTCGCATGGAACACGGCCCAAGGCTTTCGCCTGATCCGGGTGACGCCATGAAGCGACTGGTGCTGATCGTGGCCCTGTTGTTCCCCGTGCTGGCCATGGCCGGCACGCTGCAACCGCTGGCCGCCGGCGACATCGCCGCGCTGCTGAAGCCGCCGACGCACGGCGAGCGGATCATCGCGCTGTGGGCGCTGGACTGTGCCTATTGCGAGCCCAATCTGGAGGCGCTGGCCAAACTGCAGCGCACCCACCCGCGCGACATCGAACTGGTGATCGTCACCACCGACAGCATCGAACGCCGCCGGGCGATCGAGGCACGGCTGCAGCACATGAAAGTGGACGGCCTCCCGAATCGCGCCTACGCCGAAGCCATGCCCGAGCGCCTCAACTTCCTGCTCGATCCGACCTGGGGCGGCGAGACCCCGCGCGTACTGGTGATTCGCGCCGACGGCAGTCGCCTGGGCATCAGCGGCGAACTCACTCCCGCGCAGATGCGCAAAATCAGGTAGGACTCGCGCTGCCCGCCGGCTCTTCCGTGCACCGCGGCCGGGAGCGGCGGACGGTGTCCGCCCAGCGCGTCAGGGTTGGGCGTCGCTCTCGGCGGGAACCGGCTCCGGGATTTCCGTGGTGCCGTCATCCTCGTCACCGTAGATCGCCACGTGCGGCACGCCGTCGGCGCCGATCCAGCCACGATACATGCCGTCGGTGTTGAACGGGATCGCGATGTGGCCCTCCGCGTCCAGCGCGATGGCGCCGCCGTTGCCGCCCATCGACGGGATCTGCTGGTTGATCACCTCGGCGGCGGCGCGTTTCAGCGGCACGCGCATCTGGGTCACTTTCATGCAGATCGAATGTGCCGCGACGGCACGGATGTAGAACTCGCCCCAGCCCGTGCCGGAGACCGCGCAGCTCTCGTTGGCGTAGGTGCCGGCGCCGATGATCGGCGAATCGCCGATGCGGCCCCAGCGCTTGTCGGTCATGCCGCCGGTGGAGGTGCCGGCGGCCAGGTGGCCGCGCGCGTCCAGCGCCACCGCACCCACCGTGCCGAAGTGTTTGGCCGTCTCGACGTCCGCATGCGGCTGCTTTGCCGCATCCTCCTTCAGCGCCCGCTGCAATTGCTGCCAGCGCGCATCGGTGCGGAAATACGCGGCATCGACCAGGGTGATGCCCTGCTCCTTCGCGAACTCTTCGGCACCGGCGCCGGACAGCATCACGTGCGGCGAATGCTCCATCACCGCGCGCGCCAGCAGGATCGGATTCTTCACGTGCTCGACTCCGGCCACCGCGCCGGCACGCAAGGTGTAGCCATCCATGATCGCCGCGTCGAGCTCGTTTCTCCCGTCATGGGTGAACACCGCGCCCTTGCCCGCGTTGAAGTTCGGATCGTCCTCCAGCACGGTGATCGCCGCAGTCACCGCGTCCAGCGCGCTGTCGCCGGCCTTGAGCCGGGCATGACCCTGCTGCAGCGCCTGGGTCATCGCCGCACGCACGGCGTGCTCCTTCGCCGGCGTCATGTCACGCACGACCACGCCGGCGCCGCCATGGATGACCAGCACGGGCGAAACGGCGGCATGGCTCATGGCGGTGATTCCGAGGGTGGCAAGGGCAACAAGCAGATGACGCGGCTTCACGACGCTCTCCGAAATAGTGATCGGATGAGTATAGCCAGCTTGCTCGGTCACTTATCCACGAAACGCACCTGCTTGCCCTCAATCACTGCCTGCTTGCCTTCGATCATTCCGATCATATGGAGGGCTGCCTCAGCCGATATCTCGGCGTAATCAAAAGTCATCTGGCGCTCATCCAGCACCTCCGGATCGACCAGTACAAACCCTACTTTGGCCGCGACATATTCAGCGGCAGCCCGCGCGGAAACATTCTTGAGCTTCAGACTGATCGTGCCTGGCTGGGCCGCGGCAGAAGACAGCGATTCACCATCGCAGCCCATGCTTGGCGTGAGCGCGATGTTGATGGTGTTGTCTTCGAGCTTCCCACTTTGCTGGGGTCCACCGTCAACGACCTGGCCGAACACGATGCTCGCCTGCTGGCCAGGCATGGTCCGCACGATCGGCTTGGCCGACTGCGTTCGCACATTGCCGCCACCGCGATCAAAACGGGTATCGACCTCCGCACTGATTTCCAGTTGACCGCTGGCCTCCGGCGACACCGCGAAACGGCCCTGCCACGACAGCTTGCTGGCGTCGGTTCCGCTCAGCTCGGCGTATTCGCCCGGCTTCAGGCAGCGGATGAAATGCATCGAGTCGGAATGGCCTGCCATGGCGACGTCGATCTTCAGCGTGTAGCGATCACTGATGCCGCCGCCGACATTTGCCTGTGGCGAAGGTGTCGAGGCGTAGACGGCACCGGCCACGCCGATGGCGAGAACGGCGAGGAGAACGCCACCGGCACGCCGGCGGAATAGATCAGGCTGTTGCATTTTCAACATGGCGATTCGCTCCGTGATGGGATGACGGGGTGACCAGGGGCAACCCACCGGTAATGCGAGCGCGGCCGACTGGGTCTTCAACATCGCATTCGCATAACTGCGCCGCTGCGTGCCATGCGCGCGCAACACCGCGGCATCGCAGGCCAGTTCCTGGTCATGGCGTAACGCGGCGAGTGCCCACCAGGCCAGAGGATGGAACCAGAACAACGCGACAACGAGTTGCGCCAGCAAGCACCACCAGCCATCGCGGCGGCGCGCGTGGGTAGTTTCATGGGCGAGGATCAGCATCTGCTCGGTGGGGTCGTAGCGACATTCGAAATCGGCCGGAAGCACGATGCGACTGCGCCAGGCACCGACCAGGGCGGGGCCGATATCCGAGCCGGGCGCGCGCAGCATCGGCCAGTGCGAGTGCTCGTCAACGATACGGGTGGCACCACGCAACCGCGCGCGGTAACGCGATTGCGCGAGCGCCGCCAGCAGCAGACTTAGCACGCTACCAAGCAGCCATGCCAGCACGACCCATGTGCGCCAGTCGATGACAGCCGACCCGGCGGCTTGTACCGGCAACGCGGCGGCCGAGGTGATTGCGGATATCACCGGCGACCACACCACGACCGGAGCAACTGCCGCATGCGGCAGTTGGCTAGCCAGCACCGCCAGCGGCGGCAACAGCCACAGCTGGAACGCGAGTCCGGTGCCGAACAGACGGCGGCAGGGCCTGCGCACGGCGGCGACGACCAGCACGGCAGCGGTGAATGCCAGCAGTGCCAGCCAGCCGCGGGCGGTCCATGCGGTCACCAGCGCATCAATGCTGCTCATCGTCGAGCTCCTTCAGCAGTTTGCGCAGTTCGGCGATGTCCTTCTTCGACAGCTTGCGCTGCTCGGAGAAGTGCGCCACCAAGGGCGCCACGCGGCCGCCGAACAGGCGATCGAGCAGGCCCTTGCTCTCCTGCTGCACGTATTGCTCGCGCGCCAGCAGCGGCGTGTAGAGGTAGCGGCGGCCGTCGCGTTCGGCCTGCACGGCCTTTTTCTTCAGCAGGCGGTTGAGCAGGGACTTCACCGTGCCCTCCTGCCAGCCCTGCGCGGGCCCGACCTCGGCCAGGATCTCCTCGGCCGTGCGCGGGGCCTCGCGCCAGAGCACGTCCATCACCACCGCTTCGGCTTCGCTGATCGCCATGAGTCACCGTTTACGCGTGTAAGTGAATCCATGTTTACATGCGTAATTGTTCGCGTCAAGCCATGTGCCTGCCTGTCTGCGACCTTGGTACAAGGCCGGCCGGCGCGATTCCGTCGTATCCTTGGCAGCTGACTCTCCATGAGGAAGGCACGGCAATGGACAAGGTTTACCCGAGCGCGACGAAAGCCCTTGAGGGCGTGTTGTTCGACGGCATGACGATCGCCGCCGGCGGTTTCGGCCTGTGCGGCATCCCCGAGAACCTGATCGGCGGCCTGCTGCAGGCGGGCACCAGGGACCTGACCATCGTGGGCAACAACGCCGGCGTGGACGATTTCGGCATGGGCCCGCTGCTCAAGACCCACCAGGTCAAGCGCGTGTACGCCTCGTACGTGGGCGAGAACAAGGAGTTCGAGCGGCAGACGCTGGCCGGCGAACTGGAGCTGCACCTGACGCCGCAGGGCACGCTGGCCGAGAAGCTGCGCGCCGGCGGCGCCGGCATCCCCGGCTTCTACACGCGCACCGCGTTCGGCACCAAGCTGGCCGAGGGCAAGGAGACCAAGGTATTCAACGGCAAGGAGTACGTGCTGGAGGAATCCATCACCGCCGACCTGTCCATCGTCAAGGCGTGGAAGGGCGACGCGATGGGCAACCTGGTGTTCCGCGAGACGGCGCGCAACTTCAACCCGATGATCGCCACCTGCGGCAAGGTCTGCGTGGCCGAGGTGGAGCACCTGGTGCCGGTCGGCGAGCTGGACCCGAACAACATCCACGTGCCGGGCATCTACGTCGACCGTATCGTGCAGGGCGAGAAGTACGAGAAGCGCATCGAGATCCGCACCCTCGCCGGCGCCAACACCGGCAAGGAAAACCCGACGCGCACCGCGATGGCACAGCGCGCCGCGAAGGAATTGCGCGACGGTTACTACGTGAACCTCGGCATCGGCATCCCCACCCTGGTGGCCAACCACATCCCGGCCGGCGTGAACGTGGTGCTGCAGTCGGAGAACGGCCTGCTCGGCATCGGCCCGTTCCCCACCGAGGATCAGGTCGACCCCGACCTGATCAACGCCGGCAAGCAGACCATCACCACCCTGCCCGGCTCGGCGTTCTTCTCCAGCGCCGATTCCTTCGCGATGATCCGCGGCGGCCACATCGACCTGTCGATCCTCGGCGGCATGGAGGTCTCCGCCACCGGCGATCTCGCCAACTGGATGGTGCCCGGCAAGATGGTCAAGGGCCCGGGCGGCGCGATGGACCTGGTCAGCGGCGTGCGCCGCGTGGTGGTGTTGATGGAGCACTGCGCGAAGGACGGCTCGCCGAAGATCAAGCAGCAATGCGAGTTGCCGATCACCGGCAAGGAATGCGTGGACCTCGTCATCACCGACCTGTGCGTGTTCTCGGTGGAGAAGGGCAAGGGCCTGACCCTGATCGAGCTCAACGACGGCGTGAGCCTGGGCGACGTGAAGGCGAAGACCGGCTGCGCGTTCGCCGTGGCGCCGGCGCTGCAAGCGGGCTGATTGATGGTAGGGCGGGCACTGTCCGCCGTTTTGCTCCGGAACCGAAAGAGCCGGCGGGCAGTGCCCGCCCTACGGAGCGGGTCGCGACGTGGCGTCGGCCGGCAGGGCGTCGGGAAAACGGATGCGCGCGATGCTTTCGCCTCCTGCATGCGTCTGCAGCTCCAGCGGCCAGCCGAAGCGGTCGCTGATCTGCCGCGCGATCGCCAGCTCGAATCCGTGCCGATCGGCACCGGGCGCGCCCGCATCGGCAACGGCATCGGCATCGCCAACGCCAGCGCCTTTCGCCGGGGCGAGGTTGCGCACGCTTACCATGCCGGGTTCGACGCTGACCACCACGCTGCCGCGCTCGGCCTGCTGGCAGGCATTGCGCAGCAACTGCCAGCACAGCACCGAGAACACCCGTGGCGAGCTGTCCAGCGCAAAGGTCGCCGGCTGTTCCAGGCGCAACTCGATCGGCCGGCCGCAGAGCATTTCGCGCGCGGCCTGAAGTTCGCCCTGCAGCACGTCGTTCACCACGAAGCGCTCGGTATCCACCGGCGTGCCGGCGTCGCGTGCGAGCACCAGCAGCGCCTCGACCAGCATTTCCAGTTCGCGCGAGGCACGCTTGATCCGGCGCACCGAGCGCGAGCCGAAATCGCTCAGGCCCTGCTCGTCGACCAGCATGTCGACCGACATGCGGATCACCGTCAGCGGACTGCGCAGTTCGTGGCTGGCGTCGCGGGTGAAGTTGCGCTCGCGCTGACCGTAACCGGCGATGCGCGTGGCGAAGCCGTGCAGGCCGCGCGCCAGCGACGCCACGTCCGCATCCGTGCGGCGTGACAGGCGTTGCGGGTGGAACGCTTCCGGGTCGGGCCGGGCATCGTTCCAGCCGGCCATCAATCGCGCCAGCGAGCGGATCTGCACCCACTCGTGCTGGGCGGCCAGGCACGCCAGCACGGTGGTGATGAGGATCAGCACGATCACCGCTTCCCACGGCGCGACGTTGAAAATGCCCATCGCGCCGATGATCAGCAGGGCCACGAACTGCAAGCCGAACACCCAGGCGATGCGTCGCTTGAAGGCTCCCGTGCGGAATGTGATCGCGTTCGACACCCTGCTGTTCATTGCCCTCGCCGCCTCGCCATCACGCAGGTTGCTGCGCCGACGCCATTTCCGATTCCAGGTCGGCCAGCCGGTAGCCAGCGGAATGGATGGTATGTAGCAAAGGTCGTGCGAAGGGTTTGTCGATGACGCGACGCAAGTTGTACAGGTGCGAGCGCAGCGTGTCCGAATCGGGCAGCGTGTCGCCCCAGATCTCGCGCTCGATGTCGCGCCGGCTGACCACGCGCGGCGATTCGCGCATCAGGATCGCGAGCAGTTTCAGGCCGATCGGCGACACCACCAGATCCTGGCCCTCGCGGGTCAGCCGCAGCGTGGCGGTGTCCAGCGTCATGTCGCCCACGGTGAGCACTTCGGTGGATACCTGGCGGCGGTCGCGGCGGATCAGCGCGCGCAGCCGCGCCACCAGTTCGCGCACCTCGAACGGCTTGACCAGGTAGTCATCGGCGCCGGCCTCCAGGCCGACCAGCTTGTCTTCCAGCGTGTCGCGCGCGGTGAGCATCAGCACGGGCGTGGACTTCTTCGCCTCCTTGCGCAGCTTGCGGCACAGCTCCAGGCCGTCCAGTCCGGGCAGCATCAGGTCCAGCACGATCACGTCGTAACTGTTGGATACGGCCAAGTGCAACCCGCTCACGCCGTCGGCCGCGTAATCGACGGAATAACCCCGCATTTCAAGGAACTCGCCCACCATCTCGGCGATCTGGCGGTTGTCTTCAACCAGCAGGATCAGGCCCGCTTGCTCGTCATGAGTCGTCATGTCTTGCCTCGCTGTGGTCCGGTTTCACATTTGTGAAGGTATACCCGGAGCCACGGTGACGACGGCGTGAACTGGCCGCGGCGCCGTTCAGTGGACGTTGGGCGCTTGCAGCAGCGGTTGCAGCACCTTCCACACGTTTTCCAGCACGCGCGGCTCGGCGGCGGCCACCGGGTGCAGGCCGTCGGCCTGCATGAGGCCGGGGTCCAGCGCGACGCCGTCGAGCAGGAACGGCAGCAGCGCGACCTTCCGCTGGCGCGCCAGGTCGGCGTAGATCGCACGCAAGCCGTCGCGGTACTGCGGGCCGTAGTTCACCGGCAGCTCGATGCCCAGCAGCAGCACGCGTGTCTTGTGCTTTTGCGCCAGCTCGATCATCGCCGTCAGGTTGTCGCGCAAGGCCGGCAGCGGCAACCCGCGCAGGCCGTCATTGGCGCCCAGTTCGATCACCAGCACCGCCGGCTGGTAGGTCTGCAGCAAGGCGGGCAAGCGGTGTCGGCCGCTCAGCGAGGTTTCGCCGCTGATGCTGGCATTGACCGCACGCCACTTCGGCACCATCTTGCCCAGACGGACATCCAGCAGATGCACCCAGCCGGCTTCGACCGGAATGTTGTGCGCGGCGGACAGCGAGTCGCCCAGCACCAGGACGGTCTTCGGCGCCGCCGCGTGGGCGACGCCGAAACCGCAGAGCAGAACCAGCAACCACAGGCAGCGCCGCATGAATGATTCTTCCCGTCCCGTCCTCGAAGCCCGTGATGTTAGCAAGTCGGTCAACGGCCCCGAGGGGCGGCTCGACATCCTCGACGGCGTGGACCTGCGCGTGATGCCCGGCGAGAGCTTCGCCATCGTGGGCGCTTCCGGCTCGGGCAAGACCACCCTGCTCGGCCTGCTGGCCGGGCTGGACACGCCCGACCGCGGCAGCATCTCCCTCGACGGCCACGCGCTGGAGCAGCTGGACGAGGAAGCCCGCGCCGAACTGCGGCGGCGACTGGTCGGCTTCGTGTTCCAGTCGTTCCACCTGCTGCCGGCGCTCACTGCCGAGGAGAACGTGATGCTGCCGCTGGAACTGGAGGGCAGCAGCGCGGCGCGCAGCCGTGCGCGGGAGGCGCTCGAGGCGGTGGGCCTGAGCGCGCGGCGGCGGCACTACCCCGCGCAGCTTTCCGGCGGCGAGCAGCAACGCGTGGCGATCGCCCGCGCCTTCGTGCACGGCCCGCGCGTGCTGTTCGCCGACGAGCCCACCGGCAACCTCGACCAGCGCACCGGCCACCACATCTGCGACCTGCTGTTCGCGCTCAACCGCGACCACCGCACCACCCTGGTGCTGGTCACCCACGACGCCGGCCTGGCCGCGCGCTGCGATCGCCGCATCGAGCTGGAGGAAGGGCGCGTGGCGTCGACCGACGCGGGCGTGCCGGCATGAGCCTGCTGCGCTTGTCGCTGCGCAGCCTGCGTCGCGAATGGCACCTGCCTGAACTGCGCACGCTGGCCGCCTCGCTGGTGCTGGCGGTGGTGGCGCTGGGCGTGGTCGCCACGCTGGCGAGCCGGATCGAGCGTGGCATGCTGGCCAGCGCCGCGGAGTTGATCGGCGGGGACATCGGCGTATCCGCGCCGCAGGCCCTGCCTGCCGCCTTCGCCGACAAGGCACGCCAGGACGGCCTGCAGCTGACGCGCACCGCCGGCTTTCCCAGCGTGGCGTTCGCCCACGAACGCACCCAACTGCTCGACGTGCAGGCAGTGGATGCGCACTATCCGCTGCGCGGCACGCTGGAGCTGCGCGATCGCAACGGCCATGCGCTGCCGCCGAGCCGCGCGCCGGTCGCCGGCGAGGTCTATCTGGATCATCGCGCGCTGGTCGCGCTGGGCCTCGCGGTGGGCGACCGCCTGCAACTGGGCGGGCGCACGCTCACCATCGGCGCCGAACTGCTGCGCCAGCCCGACGGCGGCGAATTGCTCGCGCTGGCGCCGCGCGCGCTGATGAGCCTGGCCGATGCCGAGCAGGCCGGCCTGCTCGGGCGCGGCAGCCGCGCGCGTCACCGGCTGCTGCTGGCCGGCGCGCCGGATGCGGTGCGCGCCTGGCGCGACTGGGCGGCGGCGACCGAGCTGCCCGCGGGCGCACAGCTGATCACGCCGGAGCAGACCCAGGAACGCATGCGCAATGCCTTCGACCGCGCCGGCTCGTTCCTGTGGCTGACCGCGCTGCTGTCCGCCCTGCTAGCCGGCATTGCCATCGCCCTTTCCGCCCAGCGCTATGCCCGGCGCAAGACCGCCGAAGTGGCCTTGCTGCGCGCGCTGGGCACCTCGCGCCCGCGCGTGCTGGGCCTGCTGCTGGGCACCCTGGGCGCGCTGGCCCTGCCGGCGGCCGCGCTGGGCATCGCGCTGGCGCTGGGCCTGGCGCAGCTGGCGTGGCTGCTGGCCAGCCAGCTGTTCGGCAACGTGCCCACGGTGCTGCCGCTGGCGCCGGCGTTCGCCGCGGCCGCGATGGGCATCGCGGTGCTGGTCGGCTTCGCGCTGCCGCCGCTGGCGCGGCTGGCCGAGGTACCTCCGGTGGCGGTGTTCCGGCAGAGCCTGTCGCGCCGCGTGCGGCGCTTCGATGCGCTGTACCTGATCCCCGTCCTGGTGGCGCTGGGCCTGATCTGGGGCCAGAGCGGCTCGCTGCAGCTGGCCGGTATCCTCGCCGGCAGCCTGCTCGGCGTGAGCGTGCTCGCGGCGCTGCTGGCCGGCGCGCTGCTGTGGCTGGCCCGGCGCATTGCGCCGGGCGCGCATCCGGCGTTGCGGCTGGGCCTGGCCGCACTGGCGCGACGACCGGCGCTGAGCGTGATCCAGGCGACCGCGCTCAGCCTGGGTCTGTGCGCGTTGTTGCTGCTTGCGGTGGTGGCACCGGCGTTGCTGCAGGGCTGGCGCCAGGAATTGCCGGCGGATACGCCCAACTGGTTCGCCCTGAACCTGCAAAGCAACCAGCGCGCCGGCTTTTCGCAATCGCTGGCGCGGATCGGCGCCGACCAGCTCAACATGCTGCCGCTGGCGGTAGGCAAGCTCACCGCGATCAACGGCCACGCCATCGACCGACTGCAGTTCGCGGACCCGCGCGCCAAGGAGTGGACCGATCGCCAGCTGCGGCTGTCGTGGTCCGCCGCGCTGCCGCCGGCGAACGAGGTGGTGGCCGGCCACTGGCATGGGGCTGCGCCGGATCGGCCCGAGGTGTCGATCGACACCATGTGGCGCGACATGTTCGGCCTGAAGCTCGGCGACACGATGCGCTTCGACGTCGGCGAAGGGAGCCTGGAGGCGCGGGTGGGCAGCATCCGCAAGGTCGACTGGAGCTCGTTCCGGGTCAACTTCTTCCTGCTGCTCGACCCGGCCCACGCCAGCGAGCTGCCGCACACCTGGCTGGCCAGCTTCCACCTGTCGTCCGGACACGCGGCGGAACTGGCGCAACTGTCGCGCGAATACGGCAACCTCAGCCTGGTCGACGTCGACTCGCTGCTCGATCGGGTGCGCGAGATCATCGACCGCGTGGGCAGCGCGGTGCGCTGGATCCTCGGCTTCAGCCTGCTGGCCGGCATCCTGGTGCTGGCCGCGGCGCTGGCCGCCAGCGCGGCCGAGCGGCGCCACGAGGCCGCGCTGCTGCGCACGCTGGGCGCGCGCCGTGCACAGCTGCGCGTGGCCGCCGCCTGCGAATTCGCCATGCTGGGCCTGGTCGCCGGCCTGACCGCCGCGCTGGGTGCCGCCGGCGGCGGCTGGTGGCTGGGTCGGGCGGTATTCCACATCGAGGGCTTCGTGCCGCCGGCGTGGCCGCTGGTCGCCAGCGCGGCCGCCGCCGCGCTGGTGGTGATGCTGCTGGGACTGGCCGGCACGCGCCGGGTCAGCCGCACGCCACCGATGCGCCTGCTGCGCGAGGGCTGAGCGCGCGTGGAACCTGCCGCGTCGTCACCCGCCACCGGCTGGCGCAAACGCCTGCAGCACGAATGGCTGCTGCTGGTGTTCGCCGCGCTGGTGCTGTTGCTGGCGCTGCTCGATCCGCGTCCGGTCGACGATTATCGGCACTGGCTGCAACTGCCCACGCTGGCCGGCCTGACCGGCCTGCTGATCGCGATCCAGGGCATCCGCGACAGCGGCCTGGTGCAGCACGCAGCGGCCGCTTCGCTGGCGCGGGCGCACTCGCTGCGCGGCCTGGGGCTGTTGCTGGTGGCCGCCAGCGCGCTGCTCTCGATGGTGCTGACCAACGACGTGAGCCTGTTCCTGATCGTGCCGCTGACCGTGTCCATCGGCGCGATCTCCAACCTGCCGGTGCTGCGCATGGTGGTGCTGGAGGCGCTAGCGGTGAACGCCGGCTCCACGCTCAGCCCGATCGGCAACCCGCAGAACCTGCTGTTGTGGCAGCACTCGCGGCTGTCGTTCCTCGATTTCGCGCTGGCGATGCTGCCGGCCGCGGCCGTCATGCTGGCACTGGTGGCGGCGTTCACCTGGTACTGGCTGCCGCGCGATCGGGTGGCATTGGGCCCCCGGCACATCGACGGCGCGGTGCACTCGGGCCGCCTCGGCGCGTGGTCGATGATTGCGCTGATCGGCATGGTGGTGGCGATGGAATACGATCTGGCGCCGCTGGGCGCCGTGGCGCTGCTGGTGCTGTTCGGGGCGCTGGCCCGCGCCTCGCTGGTGCGGATCGACTGGCTGTTGCTGCTCACCTTCGCCGCGATCTTCCTCGGCCTCGGCCACTTCGCCGAGCTGCCGCTGATGCAGCGCGTGCTCGACGGGCTCCATCTCGATCAACCGATGGTGCTGTTCGCCAGCGGCATTGTCGCCGCGCAGCTGATCAGCAACGTGCCGGCGACCGTGCTGCTGCTCGAGCGAGCGCCGGATGCCATCGCGCTGGCGGTGGCGGTCAATGTGGGCGGCTTCGGCGTGGCGATCGGTTCGCTGGCCAACCTGATCGCCCTGCGCCTGGCAGGGCAGCCGCACGGCCTGCGGCAACTGCACCGGGTGTCGATTCCGTTCCTGCTGGTGTGCGCGCCGCTGGTGTATCTGGTCTGGCGCGGAATTCAGCCGTAGACGCACCGAAGTGCCCGATGTTGTTCGCTCCAGCTTCGTAGGGCGGGCACTGCCCGCCATGCCTTTCGGTGATGCACGCGATCAAGAGCGGCGGGCAGTGCCCGCCCTACGGGATGCCGGCTTGTGGCGGAATCAATCGTCGTCGTGCGGCACGCTGACCTTGCCCTTGATGCCGGAGTGGTCGACATCGCCGCTGCCCTTGGCGCCGAGCGTGAGATCGCCGCCGACATCGTGCACGGTGAGGTCGCCGGAGCCCAGCGTGTCGGCGTGCACGCTGCCGCCGACGTTGCGCAGCGTGACGTCGCCCGAGCCAATGCTGCCGATGCTGGCGTCGCCCTTGACGCCATCGATCTTGAAATCACCCGAGCCCACCGAACCCAGCTGCAGGCTGCCGACATCGCTGGCGTCGACATCGCCCGAGCCCACGCTGGTGGCGAACTTGCCGGCGATCTGGCGCACGTGCAGGTCGCCGGAACCGACCGTGCTGCGCAGCTCCTGCACGCCGCGCACGTCGGCGTCGCCGGAGCCCACGCGCACGGTGACCGGCACGTTCGCCGGCAGGTTCACGGTGACGTCCAGGCTCATGCTGACGTTGCCGCCGAACAGGTTGAAATTGAAACCCTGGTGGTCGCCGCCGATGTCGATCAACAGCTGGTCGCCGTCGCGTCGCTGGGTGACCGTGAGCTTGTCCAGCGCGGCTTTCTTCGACGCACAGGCGCGTCCGACCAGGGTCAGGCCCCTGGTGTCGGCGCCGCCGATCAGGTGCAGGTCGTGGCTGTTGACGTCGATCTGCACGCTGCGGACGCCAGCCAGGTCCAGTTGCAGGTTGCGCGGGGCCTCGAACTCGCACGATCCGGCGGCAAACGCGGCGAACGGGGCACACAGCATGGCGGCGATGAAAAGACGGCGCATGGGACTCTCCTCGGTAGTCGGTCAGGCTTGGATGCAGCGGATCGCAAAAGGGTTGCAAGGATGACAGCAGTCTGCACACCGCAGTCAACTCCTGCGCGGCCGGCGCGTTGATCATCCCACTACCCACGGAGACAGCCCATGCAACGCAAGACCCTCCTCGCTTCCGCCCTCGTCGCCCTGCTGGCCGGGTCGGCCACGTTCGCGATGGCCCAGAACGCGCCGGCGTCGCCCGCCAATCCGCACATGGTCGTCACCAAGCAGGCACGCATCCTTCCCGGCGACCGCGACCACGGCATGGCGGGCCATCACATGCACCACCAGCGCAGCGGCGTGATCGGCGACCTGCGCGCGCTGGAACGGCTGTACCAGCAGGCCGGCCGCAGCAAGGACATGGCGGCGGTCTACAACGACGTGCTGGCCAAGTCGCAGGACCCGCGCGTGCGCGACTACGTCTACCAGCGACTGGCCCGCCTGCAGGCACAGCCGACCAATGTCGACCAGGCGATCGCCACGCTGCGCAAGGGGCTGGACGAAAACCTGGCCAACGAGGCGAAGATGCGCGCCGAGCGCGAGAAGATGCGTGCGGCATGGCAGCCGCGCGCCGCCAGCGACGCGACAGCTCCAGCGAAGTAGTCGCGACAGCAAAAACGGGACGACGCGGCGGCCACGGCCGCCGCGTCTGTCAGTGGCCGGCCTCGTCCTGCTTGGCGCGCCGCCACAACTGTTCCTGCTCCTCCAGCGTGCGCCCGGCAAACGCCGCGCCATCGGCCGCAGCCAGTTGCTCCATGCGGCGGAAGCGCCGTTCGAACTTCGCGTTGGCATGCCGCAGCGCCTGCGAGAAATCGACGCCGGCATGGCGTGCGAGGTTCACCATCACGAACAGCACGTCGCCGATCTCGTCCTCGAGGCGCGCCGGGTCGGCCCCGTGGGTGAACTCGACGCGCACCTCCTCCACTTCCTCGGCCAGCTTCTCCAGCACCGGCTGCGGGCCGGGCCACTCGAAACCGGTGGCGGCAGCGCGCTGCTGCAGCTTGTGGGCGCGTTTCCACTCCGGCAGCCCGGTGGAGACGCCGGCCAGCGCGCTGTCATCGGCGGTCCGGCCCTTCGCCACGCGCTCGGCGGACTTGATCTGCTCCCACGCCTGCATCTGCTCGGTCAGGTCGGCGTAACGCGTGTCGCCGAACACGTGCGGATGGCGGCGCACCATCTTCGCGCTGATGGCGTGGGCGACGTCGGCGAATTCGAACAGGCCCTGCTCGGCGGCCATCTGCGCGTGGAACACCACCTGCAGCAGCAGGTCGCCGAGTTCGTCGCACAGGTCGGTCCAGTCGCGCCGGTCGATCGCATCGGCGACCTCGTACGCCTCTTCGATCGTGTAGGCGGCGATCGAGGAAAAATCCTGCCGCACGTCCCACGGGCAGCCATGCTGCGGATCGCGCAGGCGCGCCATGATGGCGAGGAGGTCGTCGAGACTGTGTCGGGTCATAAAGTGGAGAGGAGTGAGAAGTGAGAGAAAGCAGAAGCGTGCGCGGGTGGAGCGGGCGGAGGACGAACCCCTCTCATCTCTCACTCCTCTTCACTCACTCCTCGCTCCTGGTCAGTCGCACGGTCCAGTCGATCGAGAGGTCGCCGACCGCGACGAACTCCGGATTCAGCAGGGACTCGCCGCGGTTGTAGCGGAACGGCCGGCCGGCGAGATCGAGCACCGCGCCCCCGGCTTCGTCCAGCACGCATTGCGCCGCGGCCGTGTCCCATTCGCTGGTGAGGCCAAGGCGCAGGTAGATGTCCGCCTCGCCGCGCGCGATCAGGCAGAACTTCAGCGAGGAGCCGAGCGGCACATGGTCGTAGTCGTTGCCGATCAATTGTTCGAGCAGCCCACCCTGCGCGCCGCCATGCGAACGGCTGCCGACCACCCGCGGCGGAGAGCCCAGCGGCCGCGTGCGGATGCGCCGCCACGGGCCACCCTCGCGCTCCTGCAGCCACGCACCCTGGCCCTGAGCGGCGGCGTACAGCTCGCCGGTGACCGGGGCCAGCACCACGCCCAGCACGCTGCGGTGGTCGTCGATGAGCGCGATGTTGACGGTGAACTCGCCATTGCGCTTGACGAACTCGCGGGTGCCGTCGAGCGGGTCGACCAGCCAGTAGCGCGTCCAGTGCCGGCGCTCGGACCAGGGCAGGGCCTTGGCCTCTTCCGACAGCACCGGCAGTTGCTCCTGCAGCGTGGCCAGGCCGGCCACGATCACCCGCTGCGCGGCGAGATCGGCGGCGGTCAACGGCGAGTCGTCGCCCTTGGTCTGCACGGCGAAGTCGCCGTGGTACACCTGCAGGATCGCCGCCGCCGCCGCGCGGGCAATCGCGCCCACCTGCCGTGCCAATTCGGGGGGCAAGCTCAGGTCCTCTGGAAGCGCCCGGCGAGGTATTCGCGGGCCATGAACAACGCAGCGATCGAGCGCCCCTCGGTGACGTCGTCGCGACCGAGCAGGGTGTGCAGCTCGGACATCTTCCACGGCACCACTTCGAGTTCCTCCGGTTCGTCGCCGGCGAGTTTCTC
Source organism: Rhodanobacter sp. UC4452_H20 (assembly GCF_052978205.1). The sequence goes on from NZ_CM129662.1 coordinate 1,866,259, forward strand.
CGGATACAGATCCTGCGCCAGCACCACGTGCGCCATGTGCGTCATGTACGACGGCGACAGCGACAGGTTGTGCAGGATCTTCAGCTTGCGTGCACCGTAGCCGATTTCTTCCTTCATCTCGCGCTCGGCGCCCTGCTCGGCGGTTTCGTCCTGGTCGAGCCGGCCCTTGGGCAGGCCCAGCTCGTAGCGACCGACGCCGCCGCCGTACTCGCGCACCAGCAGCACGGTCTCGTCATCGAGCATCGGCACGATGATCACGGCGCCCAGGCCGCTGCCCTTGAGTCGTTCGTAGGTGCGCCGCACGCCGTTGGAGAATTCCAGGTCCAGCTGCTCGACCTGCAGGAATCGGCTGTCGGTGACGTCGCGGATGGCGTGGATGATCGGCAGTTTGCGCATCCGGCGATTCTAACCTTTGCGCCTCAGCGCCGCAGGCGTTGCAAGGCCTGCGCGTGGAGCGCCGGCGTGCCGGCCAGCACACTGGTGGTATCCAGCGTCGGCGGGGCGCCGTCGAGATCGGTGAACACACCGCCGGCCTCGCGCACGATTACCGCGAGCGCGGCGATGTCCAGGATGTTCACGTCCGACTCGATCACCAGGTCCAGGCTGCCGCGCGCCAGCAGGTGGTAGTGGCAGAAATCGCCGTAGCCGCGGATGCGGTTGCTGTCACGGATCAGCCCGCCCAGCGCCGCCCAGCGGGCATCGCCGGCGAGCGTCCTGATGTTGCCGGTCGAGATCGCCGCCTGCGCCATGTCGGTGGTGTCCGCCACGCGCACGCGTTCGCCCTCGAACCAGGCGCCGCCGCCGGCGCTGGCCCACATCGTCTCGCCGTAGATCGGCGCACTGGATACGCCCAGCACCAGTTCGTGGCGGTCCATCAACGCGATCTGGGTGGAAAAGAACGGCGTGCGGCGCACGAAGCTCTTGGTGCCATCGAGCGGATCGACCAGCCACAGCAAAGCGTCTCGTTCGCCCTCCAGGCCAAACTCCTCGCCGTAGATCGCCGCCTGCGGCAGCGCGGCCTGCAGCACGCGGCGAATCGCCTGCTCGGCCTCGCGATCGGCCACCGTCACCGGCGTGGCATCGGCCTTCAGCTCCACCTCGACGCCGCGACGCCAGTAGTGCGTGATGATTTCGGCGGCGGCGGCGGCAGCCTCGCGTGCCGCGGCCAGCGCGACGGCGGTAGTCTCGGGGTTCATGGCAGCGTGGCGTCCTGGCGGTTCGATGGAGGGTTGGCGGCCAGGCCACCGGCCTGCCGGATGTGCACGCTGCCGTCCGGCGCGACCGGCCCGAGCCGGGCCAGCCAGCGCTGCAACGCCGGATCGCCATGGCGGGCGCGCAGCGTGCTGTCCAGACGCCAGCCCAGCGGGCTCAGCTGCAATTCGCCGCGCACCTGCAGCGGCCCGTCGCCCTGATCGTGCCATTGCGCGTGGATCACGCCGCCCTGCGCCTGCGCGCTTCCCTGCAATTCACCCAGCGCCAGCTCGCCTTCGGTCGTGTGCACGGCGGCCCGCTGCCACCGGCCCTGCGCCTGCAACTGCAGCGGCCAGCCGCCTTGCAGCAGTACATGATCGACCGTCAGTTGCAGCTCGCCCAGCGGCGCGCCCCAGTCGACCGGAAGCGGAACATCCGTCGCGGCGAGATCGGCATGCAGCCGCCAGCCTTCGCCCTCGACGCGACCCTGCGCCGTGCGCCGCACGGTTCCGGAGAAATCCGCCTGCGGTCCGTCGAAGGCCAGCTGCATCTGCAGCCGGCCGAGCAGCGCGCGGCGCGACAACTGCCAGCGCACCTGTCCCAACCGTCGCCCATCGGCATCCAAGACGTTACCGGCAGCACCGTTCCAAACCGTGCCTTGCACCTGCTGCAGCCGCAGCCCGTGCAACTGCGGCTCGACCCACGGCATCACCCAGCGCGCCGGCAGAAACCACGCCAGCACCAGCACGACTGCCGCGAGCACCGCCAGGGCGACGAGAATTTTTCGAAGTCGAATCAAGCGTCCAGTTCCGAATGTCCCGCGCACCGCTTGAGCATCCCGGGCGCAGCGTCGATCATAGCCGGATGACCATTCCCGCAAACAACAACGCCGCGCTTGCCGAGCGCGATCTCAGGCACGTCTGGCATCCATGCACGCAGATGCACGACCACGGCGAAGGCGCGGTGCCGATGCTGCCGATCGTGCGCGGCGAAGGCGCCTGGCTGGTCGATGCCGAGGGCCGGCGCTATCTCGACGGCGTCAGCTCGTGGTGGGTCAACCTGTTCGGCCACGCCAATGCGCGCATTGCCGCCGCACTGGCCGACCAGGCCCGCACGCTGGAACAGGTGATCTTTGCCGGTTTCACCCACGAACCGGCGATCCGGCTGGCCGAGGAACTGGTGCGCATCACGCCGCCCGGACTGGAGCGCGTGTTCTACGCCGACAACGGCTCGTCCGCGATCGAAGTGGCGCTGAAGATGAGCTTCCACTACTGGCTCAACCGCGGTCATGGCGAGAAGACCCGCTTCATCGCGCTCAGCGGCAGCTATCACGGCGAAACCCTGGGTGCGCTGTCGGTCAGCGACGTGGCGCTGTATCGCAAGACCTACGCACCGCTGCTGCTGACCCCGCTGCTGGCGCCCTCGCCGGACACCTATGAAGGCGAACCGGGCGAGACACCGGCACAGATAGCGGCGCGCCGGCTCGCCGAGCTGCGCACGCTGCTGGAACGCCACGCCCGCGAAACCTGCGCGGTGATCGTCGAGCCGCTGGTGCAGTGCGCCGGCGGCATGCGCATGTATCACCCGGATTACCTGACCGGACTGCGCGCCTTGTGCGACGAGTTCGCGGTGCACTTCATCGCCGACGAGATCGCGGTGGGCTTCGGCCGCACCGGCACGCTGTTCGCCTGCGAGCAGGGCCACGTGTCGCCGGACTTCATGTGCCTGTCCAAGGGACTCACCGCCGGCTTCATGCCGCTGTCGGCGGTGCTCACCACCGACGAGGTCTATGCCGCGTTCTACGCCGAGTACCGTGCCGGCAAGGCCTTCCTGCATTCGCACAGCTACACCGGCAATCCGCTGGGCTGCCGGGTGGCGCTGGAGACGCTGGCGATCTTCCGCGACGAGCCGGTACTGGAACGCAACCGGCAGCTGGCCACGCACCTGGCGCGCCGGCTGGCGCCGCTGCGCGAGCATCCGCAGGTCGCCGACGTGCGCCAGACCGGCATGATCGCGGCCGTCGAGCTGGTCGCCGACAAGGCCAGCCGACGCCCGTACCCCGCGGACGAGCGGCGCGGCCTGCGCGTCTACCTGCACGGCCTGCAGCACGGCGTGCTGCTGCGCCCGCTGGGCAATGTCGTCTATTTCATGCCGCCGTACGTGGTCACCGAGCAGGAGATCGACCTGCTGGTGGATACCGCCATCCAGGGCATCAAGCACGCCGTGGCCGGTTGACCGACACCGTCCACGCGCTCCGTTATGCTTGGATTTTTGCGGCCCTGACGCATGCGCACCATCCGATTCCACGCCGACCTGCCGCTTGCCGTGGGCGCCGACCTGGTGCTGCCGCCCGACGCGGCCGAGCACGCCACGCGGGTGCTGCGGCTGCCCGCAGGCGCGCCGGTGGTGCTGTTCAACGGCGACGGCTGCGACTACGCGGCCACCATCGGCAGCATCGACAAGCGCGCGGTGCGGGTACAGGTGACGGCGTGCAGCCCCGTGTACAACGAGTCGCCACTGCCGCTGCTGCTCGCCCAGGGCATCGCGCGCGGCGACAAGATGGACCTGATCGTGCAGAAGGCCACCGAGCTGGGCGCGACCGGCATCGTGCCGCTGCTGACCGAACGATCGGAAGTGCGCCTGGACGCGGAACGGGCCGCCAAGCGGCTGGCGCATTGGCAGTCGGTGGCGGTCAGCGCCTGCGAGCAGAGCGGCCGCGCACGCATTCCGCGCATCGCGCCGATCCAGCCGCTGGCGGCATGGCTGGGCGGGTTGGCTGACGATGGCGCGCTGCGACTGGCCTTGCTGCCGGGCGCCGAGAAGACGATCGGCGCGCTGCGCTTCGGTGCCGCCGGCGGCGTGCTGGTGATCGGGCCGGAAGGTGGCCTGGGTGAAGCCGACACCCGCGCACTGGCGCAGCACGGCTTCCTCGGCCTGCGCCTGGGCCCACGCATCCTGCGCACCGAGACGGCAGGCCTGGCGGCGCTCAGCGCCTTGCAGGCCTGCCACGGCGATCTGGCGATCGACGGCGCGTGAGCCGCGCTACAAGGCGTAGTTGACGCCGAGCAGCACGGTGCGGCCCCAGGTGTCGTACTCCAGCGGACGCGCGACTTCCACGCCGTTGGGCAGGCCGCTGACCTGTTCCGACTCGAACGGTTCGTTGGTCAGGTTGGACACCTGCAGCAGCAGCGACAAACCCTTCAGCCGTCCGTCCGGAAACTCGTAGCTGGCCTGCAGGTCGGTCTCCTTGTTGGCGCGGATGCGCGTGTAGCCGATCTGGTCGAACAGCGCCACGGCCTCGCCAGTGAAACTGGAGCGGTAGCGCTCGGCCACCCGCAGCGCGAAACCGTGGGCCTCGTAGTAGATCTGCAGGTTGGCGGTCTTGCGCGACAGGCCCGGCAGCGATTTCGGCCCACCTGGAATGTTCGAGATGGTGCTGTCGGGGATGGTGCTGTTGGTCAGCGCGAAATTGGCCTGCACGCCGAACCCGGCCAGTGCCGGCGACAGCCGCGCCCCGGACAGCGCCCCTTCCAGCTCGACGCCCTGCATGCGGCCGCCGGTGCCGTTCTGCGGGGTGGAGAACGTACCGATATTGCTGCTCGGCGTCAGCAGCGGGTTGTTGTTGGTGTAGCCGCTGAAATCGTAATCGGCCACGGTGCGGGTGTAGATGTAATTGAGGATGTTCTTGTTGAACACGTCGATGCCGACATAGGTGGCGTCATCGAAATACTTCTCCCACGCCAGGTCGGTGCCGACGGCGATGTACGGGCGCAGCTTCGGGTTGCCGCCGCTGCCCGACCAGCGCACCTGGCCGGCACCCGGACCGTTCTGGACTTCGGAGACCGAGGCGGACGAAGCCACCTTTTCGTCGTCGATGCGCCCGCGGGTCAGCGTCTTGGCGAAGCCGAAGCGCAGGTACTGCTTGTCGCCCAGCTCGGCCACCAGGTTGAGGCTGGGCAGCACCTTGGTGTACGTGGCGCCGCCGGTGAGCGTGCCGACCTTGTCGTCACCGGTGGTCTGGAATGCCTGCGAGGATTGTTCGGTGCGCACCACCTGCACGCCCGCGTTGCCGCGCAGGGGAATGCTGCCCAGCGTGGTGTCCAGGTTGAACTTCAGGTAGGCCACCGGCACTTTCTCGCGTACCGTGTAGTTGCGGTCGTAGTCGCCAGCGCCGTTGCGCTGGGTAAGGTAGAACTGCCGCTCCAGCGCGGCCAGCACGTCGTAGTCCACGATCGGGCCGATGCCGCCATAGCCAAGCGAGGTGCTGCCGCGCAGCACCGCCGGGTCGATCGGCACGCCGTAGGCGTGGTCGTAGGTGCCGGGGTCGGAACCGTTGCCGTTGAGGTAGGCGAAGAACACGTCGGCCTGCTTGGTCTTCTCGCGGTCGGACCAGGCGATGCCGGCCTCGACGCTGGAGAAGATCCAGCCCAGCGGATGGGAGATCGCCAGCCGCGCGGATTTCAGGTGGTCCTTCTGCCGGTCGAATTCCTGGCGGCCGTTGTAGCTGTAGTTGTCCGGGTCGGTGAACACCAGGCTGGCCGGGTCACCGGGGTTGAACGAGGTGCGGAAGTCGGGGAAACCGAAATCGCGCGGCGTGGTGAACTGCACGTCGCCGAGCGCACCGCCGGGCAGGCCGGTGAAGGTGTAGGCATCGAGCAGCTTCACCCGCGCCGAGGAATAGGCCACGTCGCCGCTGACGACCCAGTCATCGCCGAAATGGATCTGGTTGCTCCAGTCCGCGGAGAACAGATAATCCCGCTCGCGGTTGTAGCCGTTCTGCAGGATCGGCGCGATGCCCATGAGGGTGCCCGAGGTAACCAGCGGATAGGGCTGCAGCGGCACGGTGCCGACGTTGGCGTAGGACACGTTGTCGTACGGGCTGCTGGACCACTGCAGGCCGTTCTTGTACGAGCGCTTGTCGAAGCGGGAGTAGAACAGATTCAGCGTCGAGTAGTAGGTGTCGTTCGGCGCCCACTCCAGCACGCCCATCACGCCGTCGCGCACCTGGTCCTGCGACAGCGCGCGCAACTGCATGCCTTCCTGCGAGATCACGTTGTCGGGCATGCCCGGCGTATGCGGCCCGCCCCAGTTCTGGTCGATGCCGGCCGTGCCGTTGTCCACGCTCCACCACCACGCCTGGTACTGCCGCTGCTGGATCGGCGCGTCCTCGCGCGCCGCGCCGAGCGCGATGCCCAGCGTGTGGTCGAAGAACTGGTCGATCCAGGACAGGCTGAAGCGGTTCCCCCAGTCGCCCACGCCGGAGCCGGGGTTGAGCGAGCCGTTGCTGCCGCGTTGCCCGCGCAGGTTCGCGGCCAGCTTCATGCCATCGAAGTCCAGCGGCTTGATGGTGTGCATGTCGACGGTGCCGGCCAGCCCCTGGCCCAGCAGGCTGGCATCGGGTGTCTTGTAGACCACCACCTGGTTGATCAGCTCGGCCGGATACTGGTTGAATTCCACGCCGCGGTTCTCGCCCGTCGAGGCCTGTTCATGGCCGTTCAACAGCGTGGCGGTGAAGTCCGGCGACAGGCCGCGAATCGAGATCTGGTTGGCCTGCCCGTCCAGCCCGCGCTGGGTGGCCAGGCCGGACAGGCGCGACAGGCTGTCGGCGATGCTCGGGTCGGGCAGCTTGCCGATGTCCTCGGCCGAGACGACCTCCACGATCTCGTTGGACTGCTGCTTGACCTGCAGCGATTTCTCGATGCTGCCGCGAATGCCGGTGACGACGACGCGCTGCAGGTTCTTCACCGGCAGGCGCGGGTTCGTCGCATCCGCCGGTGGCGGCGTGCTCGATGCGCTGGCCGGCCCGGCGCTGTCCTGCGGCGTCGCGGCGCCGGCAGGCAGTGGCGTCAGCGCGAAGGTCAAGGCCGCCAAAAGCAGGCCCGCCGGGTGACGGCGGGCCAGACGCAAAGCAGCAGGAAACGACAGGCACGAACTCGGCATGGCAACGGCTCCTCGAAGTGGACCCCACAGGCGAGCCCCCTGCCCGGTGGCCCGAGCAAGTTCGCCGGGGCGAACGATCACCCCAACAAGGTGCACAACGCGTCAAATTTCGCCATCCGGATGTTGCGGGCCGGGATGTACACGGCCCGCCACCGACGCGCAGTCGCGCCGATGCCGTGGACTCAGTGCAGGATGTCGGCCGCGCCGGGTGCGTCCGGCGGCATCTCGCCGGCGGCAGCGTCATCCTGGCCGGCATCGAGCAGGTCGAGCAGATGCGCCTCGATCCACTCCAGATCGGGGATCATCGCCACGTCGTCGCGTACCAGCACGTGCGCGCGCACGCCGTCGGGCAAGCCCTTGCCGTCGTGGGTGGGGATGATCAGCTCGGCATTGAGCGTGGTCAGGCGCGGGAAACCCTGGGTCTGCACCGCGATGAACGGCAGGCGCGGATCGCCGCCCAGCGCCTTGAGCACGGCCACGCGCACCACCAGCTCGCTGTCGCCCTCGGCGGTGCCGGCGAGCTGCGTGAACGACACCAGCGGCACGCGCCAGCCACGCCAGGCGATGCGGCCAAGCAGCCAGTGCGGCGCGCCCTCGACCGGCTCGGGCGCGCTGTACGTCACCACCTCCGCGATCGTGGCATTGGGCAGCAGCATGCGCGCTTCGCCGACCGGCACCAGCACGCAGCGGATTTCACGCGGCAACGGATCACTCATGGAAACACCTCGATCAGGTGCGCCGCCAGTTCGGACGGCGTACCGGAGAAACTGACCAGTCGCTCGGCGAAGATCCCGCTGACCATGTCGGCGAAATGATCCCCGGACGACGATTCGACCCAGACCTGGCCGCCTCGATCATGGATCGCCTGTGAGCCGGCGATCGCGTCGTTGCCGCGCCCGGCAAAGACGATCGCCACCGCATCGCGGCCGAAGCCGTTCGCGGCCATGCTCAGGCTGGCGTCGATCGACGGTTCCGGCGCGGCGTCGGCAAGCAGCTCCACGCTGCCGTCGCGACGCAGGCGAACCTGTTGGCCGGCGGGCACCATCAGCACCTCGCCCATGCCGACGCGACGGCCGGCTTCGGCCACGCGTACCGGCAGCGGGCTCTTTTCGGCGAGCCGCGCGAGCATTTCCTGCTCGGTGTGGCTGCCCAGGTGCTGGGTCAGCAGGAACGTCAGGCGAGTGCTGGCGGGCAAGCTGCGCATGAACTCGCACACCGAGTCGACGCCATCGACCGCCGCGCCGAGCAACACGATCCGGCTCAGCGCCGAGCCGAGTTCGTCCAGCACCATCTCGTGATCCGGCACGAAGGCCTGCGGCGCAATCGCCTCCTCCATCGAGACCAGTTCCAGGCTCATGGTCGGCTGCAGATCGGCGGCGACCGGCTCCACGTCGGGCGCCAGGAATTCCGCGGCGCTGAGTTTCTCGATGCCGAACACGGCGGCGTCAGGCTTGTCATTTGATTCGACCGGCGCCTCCTCGTCGAGCAAGGCCCAGTTGTCCGGCGCGCGCACCGGCGTCTCGGGTGCGGCGGGCACGACCGACGCGGCGGCATCCATCGCCTCGGCGGTCAGCTCCGGGGCATCCAGCGCCGAAAAGTCCAGCTCATCGACCGCGGATGACGGCGCGCTTTCGTCCAGTGCGATGCGGTCGTCGTCGGAATCGGCCAGTTCCACCACGCCGAAGTCGCCGTCGTGCAACGGCGGCAGTTCCTCGTCGCCGGTGAAGCGCAAGCCCGCGCCGACCGTCTGCTCGTCCTCTTCGTCAGGCAATTCGCCGGAGGCGAGCAGCGCCTCGAGTTCGGCAGCCAGGTCATCCGATTCGGCGGTGATGCCGGGGTCGGCCGCCGGCTCGATCTCGTCATCGAACGGAATGCCGGCGTGCGCATCGAACGCAGCGCCGGGAGCGTCGTCTTCGCTGGCCGCGGTCTGCAGCGGCTCGTCGGCGGGCAGGTCCGGCGGCGGCTCGTCTGCCGTCACCGGCGTCGCCGCGTCCTGCGCGATCGGCGCTGCCAGATCGTCTTCTGCCGGCGTGGCGAAGATCGCGGATTCGTCGACCGCGTCGCGATCAAGGGCCTCCGTCACCACCGGCACAACCGGCACAACCGGTGCGACCACCGCAGGCGCGACCTGCACCTCGCGCGCATCCTCGGGCCGCGGCGGGTCGATGTCGCCCATCGCCAGAACTTTCACCGCCAGGTGGCGCGCCCAGCGCGCACGATCCCAGCCGGACAGCGCGCGGCTGGCCTGGGCATCGTTGAACACCACCCGCGGCCGGTCGCCGTCGATGATGTCGTACAACTGGTCGAGCGCATCGTCGGCGTCGTCGTCCAGGTTGATCACCAGTACGTCCGCGCCCACCTGCTGCAGCAGTTCGCGGTTCAGCCCGGCCACGCCGCCCTCGTGGACGATCCGCGCGCCGCGCTCGTGCAGCGCATCGCGCAAATGCCCACCGAGTTCGCTGTCGTCGAACAGCAGCGCGACCGCGGGTGGCGTATCAGTCATGAATCGGCTCCGCGGCACGTTGCTCCAGCACCTCGGCGATCTGCAGCAGCAATTCCGCCTCCTGGTACGGCTTGCCGAGGTAGCGATCCACGCCGATGTCGAAGGCCCGCTGGCGATGCTTGTCGCCGCTGCGCGAGGTGATCATGATGATCGGCACGTCGCGCAGCCGCGGGTCCGCCTTCATCTGGGTGGCCAGCTCGTAGCCGTCCATGCGCGGCATCTCGATGTCCAGCAGCATCAGGTCGGGCACGCGCTCGTGCAGTTTCTCCAGTGCGTCGACACCGTCCTTGGCGGTGCTCACCTCGTACTCGTGGCGTTCCAGCACGCGGCCGGTGACCTTGCGCATGGTGATCGAGTCGTCGACCACCATCACCAGCGGACGCACCTGCACCTCCTCGACGACCGGCGCTTCCACCGCGCTGAGGCCTTCGGCCAGGCGCTGCTCGCGGCGGATCATGCCGTGGCGCACCAGCGGCGCCAGGTCGAGAATGATCAGCACCGAACCGTCGCCCATGATGGTGGCGCCGAGCAGGCCGGGCACCGAACTGATCTGCGGGCCGACCGACTTGACCACGATCTCGCGCGAACCCAGCACGGCGTCGATGCGGATCGCCGCGCGCAGGTCGCCCGCGCGGGTCAGCAGCAGCGGTTGCTGCTCGTCCTCGGTGGCGAGTCCGGGCGGCAGGCCGAGCAGTTCGGCCAGGTCGTGGATGCCGTAGTCCTCGTTGCCGTGCTGGAACGAGGGCTCGTCGGCGGCCAGCAGCGCGGCGAGTTCTTCCGGGTTGACCCGCGCCACGCCCTGCACCGAGGTCATCGGGATGGCGAAGGTCGCCTCGCCGATGCGCACCAGGATGGCCTGCGTGACGGCGAGGGTGAACGGCAGGCGCAGCACGAAGGTGGTGCCCTGGCCTTCCTCCGACTCGATCGACAGCGAGCCGCCCAGCTGCTTGATCTCGTTGGCGACCACATCCATGCCGACGCCGCGACCGGCCAGCTGGGTGACCTGGCTGGCGGTGGAGAAGCCGGGCTGGGTGATCAGCGACAGCAGCTGGTTGTCGGTGGGCCGCGTCTCGGGACGCAGCATGCCGCGTTCGATGCCGCGCTTGCGGATCGCCTCGCGATTGAGGCCGCGACCATCGTCGCTGACCCGCACCACCACCTCGGTCGCCTCGCGCGCCACCTTGATCCGCACCGCGCCCTCGGCCGGCTTGCCCAGCTTGCGGCGCTCGGCCGGGCTTTCGATGCCGTGCGCGATGGCGTTGCGCAGCATGTGCTCGAACGGCGCCTTGATGCGATCGAGCAGGTTGCGGTCCATTTCGCCGTGCGCGCCGTCGACGTAGAGCTGTGCCTGCTTGTGCTCTTCCTGAGCGGCCTGGCGCAGGGTGCGGCGCAGGTTGGGCACCATGGTGTCGAACGGCAGCATGCGCGTGCGCAGCAGGCCGTCCTGCAGTTCGGTACTGACACGCGATTGCTGGATCAGCAGGGTTTCGGCCTGGCGGGTCAGCTCGTCCAGCATGTTCTGGATGGACACCAGATCGGATACCGACTCGGCCAGCGCTCGCGAGTACTGCTGCAGCTGCGAGTAGCGGTCGAGCTCGAGCGGATCGAACGCGGTCAGGCCCGCCTCGCGATGCTCGCGCTGGAAGCGCGCGATGATCTGCGCCTCGGTTTCGATCTCCAGCATGCGCAGCTGGCTGCGCAGGCGCGCCACGGTCTGTTCCAGCTCGACCAGGTTGAAGCGGTAGCCCGCCACCTGCTGTTCCAGCCGCGAGCGGTAGATCGCCACTTCGCCGGCGTGGTTGACGAGGTTGTCGAGCAGATCGGCGCGGACACGGATCTGTTCCTGCGGCGAGCGCGATTCCGGCGCCGTCTCGGGCAGCAACTCCGGCAAGCCGCGCGCGTCGTCGCCGTGGGCGGCGGGCTGCGGCGCCTCGGCCACCGGCGCCTGCGCGCTCCCGGGCGTATCGTCGCCGTCGCCGACCAGGGCCGTGGCACCGGCCAGTTCCAGCAGGCGGTCGATCGTGGCCTGCGGGTAATCCGGCATGTGTCCCTGCGACACCCGCTGCACCATCGCGTTGAGCTGATCGAAGCTCGATTCGAGCGCGCCGATCAGCTCGCCGGTCTTGCCGGGGTCGCGGATCGGCTTCTCCAGCACCGTCTCGATGGCATGGGCGAGATCGCCCACCGAAGCCAGGCCGGCGATGCGTGCGCCGCCCTTGAGCGTATGCAGGTCGCGCTGGAGTTCGCCGACGTAGGAAAGCTCGCCGGGTTCGGCATGCCACTTGGCCAGCACGCCATCGGCGCTGTCGAGGATCTCGCGCGCCTCGTCGATGAACACCTCCAGCAGGTCCGCGTCGATGCGGCTGCCATCGGGGAGCACGAACGCGGGCGCCGGTTCCACGCGGGTGGCAGTGGCCCTGGCGGCTTCCTCGGCCGCAGCCTTCTCCGCCGCAGCCTGCTCCGCGGCGGCTCGCTCCGCCGCAGCCTGCTCCGCTGCAGCTCGCTCCGCTGCCGCCTGCTCCGCCGCAGCCTGCTCCGCCGCAGCCTGCTCCGCTGCCGCCTGCTCCGCTGCAGCTCGCTCTGCTGCCGCCTGCTCTGCCGCTGCCCGCTCTGCCGCCGCCTGCTCCGCGGCGGCCTGTTCGGCTGCCGCCTGCTCGATGGCAGCCTGACGGGCCGCCTCCTCGGCAGCCTTGGCCGCGGCAACGGCGGAGTCGATCTCGAACGCATGCAGCGCCGCCGTCATCTCGGCGGCGGCATCGAGGTGATCGTCCTGTCCCGCCCCGGCGGCCGCATCCGGCTGCTCCGACGCAGACAGCGACATGGCTGCCGCGCCCGCCTCGTCGGTGGCCGTGTCGGCCTCGTCGAACTCCTCGTTCGCCGCGCCTTCGCCCGCCTGCGGCTCGAACACCACGTGCGCGACCTGCGACTCGGGATAGTCGTCGCGCATCTCGGTGATCTGCGCGGTGAGCGCGTCGACGTCGGGCAGCTGCGACACCGGAGCGTCGAACTGGGTCATCACCAGGTCGACCACGTCGGCGGCCTGTCCCAGCAGGCGCACGCCCAACGGGGACAGCGGCTCGCTGGAGGCGCGCAAGCGCTTGAACAGCCCCTCCAGCGGCGACAGCAACTGGGTCAGCAGCGGGATGTCGACCATCGCGATCGCACCGTGCAGGGTGTGCACGGCGCGCAGCAGCTCCTCGCTGACCGGCAAGGCACCCTCGCTGCGCTGGGTCGCCGCACGGATGGTCTGCAGGTACTGGGCCACCTCGCTGCGAAGGATCTCCAGCAGCACCGGGTCTATCGGCGGCATCGCCGGCATGTCCACGAGGGATTCCGGCTCGCCAGCCACGGGCTCGGCCGTCACGGAAGCGCTGGCCACGTCGGCATCGGTGAGGCTGGCCCGCGGCACGTCGGCCGCCTCGACGGCGGCGCGCGGCACCCGGCGTACCACGGTGCGGGTCACCGTCTCGGTACCCCGCGACATGAAGTCTTCCACGCGGGCCGGCTGGCCCGACGCGAGCCGTTCGGCGGCCTGCATGATCGCGCTGAGCGGTGCCTGCGGATCGCCCTCGCCCTTGAGCGCGGCCAGCAGCTGCGGCAGCGCGTCGATGGCGTGGCGAACCACGTCCTGCACGTTCTGGTCCGGCTCGATGGTGTGGTCGAGGACGCGGTTGAGCATGTCCTCCACCTTCCATGCGAACTCGCCCAGCACACCGGCGCCGACCAGGCGGCCGGAGCCCTTCAGGGTGTGGAACGAGCGGCGGATGCCGACCAGCGCCGGCGTCTGCGCCGGGTCGGCCAGCCAATCCTTCTGGGCCACCGCGAGGTTGTCGATCTCCTCCTGCATTTCCTCCAGGAAGATGTCGCGGATGTCGTCGTCGATGCCTTCGGCATCGGCGTTGAAGCGGGTGTTTGCCGCCAGCGGATCGGCGACGGGCACCTGTTCGGTGACCTGCTCCTCGATCTCGACCCAGTCCTCGCCGACGGCGCTGGCCGGGCTCGCCGGTGCGCCGGTCTCCGCCAGTCGCAGCCCGTCGAGGTCATGCGTGGGTTCGGGCGAAGCCTGCGCGTCGCCGACGAACAGGCTGCCGAGATCGGCGCCGGGCAGCAGGCTGACGGACTCGGAGAGGTCGGGGTGCTGCTCGGCTTCGAGCGAAACGGAAGCCGGTGCCTCGGCGACCGGCGCGGGCTCCTCCACGGCCGCGCGCTGCGCCGGGACCGGCCAGTAGCCAAGCTGGGCCAGGCTGTGCTCGGCCACGTCGAGGATGTGTTCGAGGCCGCCACGGTGCTCGCGCGCCGCCTCCAGGTAGTACTCCAGCGCGGCCAGCGCGTCGGCCAGGTGATCCATCTGCGCACCGCTGGGCACGCGACGGTCCTGCAGCAATTCGTAGTCGATGAACCGGCCCACGCCCTGGGCCAGTTCGGCCGGGCGCGGCGAGGACAGCATGCGCATGGCGCCGGCCACCTCGTCCATCAACGGCGGCGCACCGGCCAGGCGATCGTGCTGCCAGCCCGACTCCACGAAGGCAACGATCGCGTCCTTCACCTTGCCGGTGTTGCCGATCGCTTCCTGCATCAGGGTGGAGACCACGCCGAGCGCTTCGCTGCGCGGCAGCCCCTGCGTGGGGTCGGCGGCAGCGGCAGGTTCGCCTTCGGAGCCGAGGCTCTCGATGTGGTCGTCCAACGACGCCTCCACGTAGAGCAGCGCGCCGGCGACATCCAGCAGCGTTTCCTCGTCGGCAGGACGCAGGCGGTTGGCGATTTCGTCGAGCACGCGGCGCTGCTCGCCGACCACGCGGCGCGGCACCGCCAGCGCCAGCATGCCCAGCGTGTCGCCGACCCGTTCGAGCACTTCGCCCTGGGCGGCAAGCTGGGCCGGATCGCCGTCCTGCTCGCGCAGGAACAGGTCCAGCGCTTCCTTGACGCGCAGCAGGTCGTCCTTGAGCGCGCGCGACACCGAATCGAGCAGGGCGCGGTTGTGCCCGGCCATCGAGCCGCGGGCGTGTTCCAGTTCACCGGCATCGGGCAGCAGGCTGTCCAGCGCGTAGGTGCTGCGCAACAGCTCCATGTGCGGGCTGCGCTGCTTGGCCTGGGCCACGATGTAGAGCAGCTTGCAGGCCACCTCGTCGGCATCGCTCGCGCGCAGGCTGTTCTCGCCATGTTCGATCAGCAGGCGGATGTTACGATCCACCTTGCCGATCAGCTGGCGCACTTCGGGGGCGTGCCCCCTGAGCATGCCTTGTTCGAGACCTTCCAGCACCCCGGCGGCGATCCACCACAGGCGCCGGCCATGCACGTGATAACAACGCGCAGTGATCGCCAGCAGGGTCTTGCGCATGGCGACCAGTTGCTGGGCCGCATCCTGGCCGCGGAACCACGCCAGCAACTGCTGCTGGAAACGCAGGCGCAAACCGGCCAGCTCCACGCGGTGCGCCGCGGCATAAGCCTCGCTCATCGCCGCCGGAGCCTGCTCCGGCAGGAAGGCGTCGAGGTTCGGATGGAACATCGACGACTCGGGCAGCGGCTCCAGCCCGCGGGTGGCACGCAGATCGTTCAGCAGCGGCAGCAGCACCACCGGCACGTCGCGATGGCCGCTGGACAGCCGTTCCAGGTAGTCCGGCAGCTGCATCAAGCCACGCATCAGGGCGGCGTAGGCTTCCTCGCGCTGGAGCACCTGGTCGTTCAACAGCGCGCCGACCAGGGCCTCCATCTCCGCGGTGACCGCCGCCGCGCCGTACAGCTCGACCATCTTCAGCGTGCCGTGCACCTGATGCAGATGATCCGTGCAGGTGCGCATGAAATCGCGCTTCCCCGGATTGTCGACGTACGACTCCAGTGCCTCGCGGGCGATCGACAAGGTGTCGTCGAGTTCCGGCTTGACCCACTGCAGCGTGGTGAAATCGATGTGGTCTTGAAGTCTCATGCGCCTCTCTCAGCGGTCACGCCATGCGGGCATTGCGAAACCAGCGAGACTGCCCCCCGTACTGTGCGTGTATTCATCCGGCTGCTGCCCACGTCGAGCAAAATCATCCCGGCAGCTTGAAGTGGGCCACGGAACGCCGCAGGTCGCTTGCCAGTTGCGCCAAGGTACCGATCGAGTCGGCCGTCTGGCTCGCGCCCTGCGAGGTCTGCGAGGTAATTTCCTGGATCGCGTTCATCGACACCGAGATATCGGTTGCCGCCGCGGACTGCTCGCGCGCCGCGGTGGAGATGTTCTGAATCAGCGCGGACAGATCGTGCGAGACGCGCTCGATGTCGCCCAGCGCGCTGCCGGCGTCCTCGGCCAGTCGCGCACCGGCGACCACCTCGGCGGTGGTCTGCTCCATCGAGTTCACCGCTTCGTTGGTATCGGACTGAATCGTCTGCACCAGCGTCTCGATGCGCTTGGTCGCGCTGGTGGAGCGTTCGGCCAGTCGCTGCACTTCGTCCGCCACGACCGCGAAACCGCGACCCGCCTCGCCGGCCGAGGCCGCCTGGATGGCCGCGTTCAAGGCCAGGATGTTGGTCTGCTCGGCGATGTCATTGATCAGTTCCACGATCGAGCCGATCTCCTGCGAGGATTCGCCCAGGCGCTTGATGCGCTTGGAGGTCTCCTGGATCTGGTCGCGGATGGAGTCCATGCCGGAGATCGTCTCGCGCACCACCTCGGCGCCGCGCGAGGCGATCTTCACCGAGCGCTCGGCCACGTCGGCCGATTCGGCGGAATCCTTGGACACCACGTCCATCGAGCTCACGATCTGGTTGATCGCCGAGGTCGCCGAGGTGATCTGCTGCGCCTGCTGCTCGGCCGCGTTGGCCAGGTGACGGGCGGTGGTCTGGGTTTCCTGCGCCGAGGACGACACCTGCTCGGAAGTCTCGTTGATGGTGGTCACCAGCGATCGCAGCTCGTCGATGGCGTAGTTCACCGAGTCGGCGATCGCGCCGGTGATGTCCTCCGACACCGTGGTCTTCACGGTCAGGTCGCCTTCGGCCAGCGACCCCATCTCGTCCAGCAGGCGCATGATCGCCTCCTGGTTGCGCTGGTTCAGCTCGGTACTCTGGGCGAAACGCTTGCGCTGGTCGGTGACCAGGGCGATGACCAGCAGCAGGGCGAAGGCGACCGCGGCGATGGCGCCGAACAGACCCCACCACACGTTCGGGAACAACCGGCGCAGCGGCAGCTTGCCGATCTGGTCGGACAGGTCGTTGGCGCGCAGCAGGACGGTCTGCGAATCCAGCGAGGCCTGGTTGCCGGCGCGCTTCACGTCGGCGATGTTGGCGGCAGCGGCGGACAGCTTGGCCACCGGGTCGGCCAGCTTCGTCCAGCTGGCGTCCATCTCGGTAAGGATCTTGCGCGCATTGGCGTCGGAGATCGGCCGCACGCCGCTGTCCGGGTTGCCCTCGATCAGGCCCTTGAGCACGCTGCCGTACAACTGCGCGTCGCGCGACAGACCGTCGGCCGCGGACTGGGCGTTGTCGCCGCCCTGCAGCACCTCCTGCACGCGGCGGATGATGCGGTCGGCGGACAGCATCTGGCGCGAGGTACCGAGCATCTGTTCGGAACTGCCGTTGCGCTGCTGCAGGATGTTGACCACCTGCTCCATGCTGGAGTTGAGCAGCGGCATCTGCTGCGAAATCGTCGCCGCGCGCTGGCCCGAGTCGAGCACCACCGCCTTGTTCGAAAGGATCTTGCCGATATCGGCGTCGAGCTGCGCCCAGGCCGCGTCCAGCGCGGTCACGGCACGGCCGGCCGGCGACTTGTTGCCGTCGGCATAGGCTTGCATGCCGCTGTCGGGGTCACCCTTGTCCAGTCGCTTGACCGCCGAGTCGATGGCATTGCGGGTGGACTCGAGTTCCTTGAAGGAGTCCACGTTGCCGTCGGCGGATTCCAGCGCGAACTTCGCCGTCTGCTGCGACAGCACCTGGATCTGCGTGGTCAGCGCGACCGCCTGGCGATCCTCGCCGTTCTTCTGGTTGAGCATGAAGAAGTCGAGTGCCGCGAAACCGATCGCGATCAGCAGCAGGACAATGAGTGCGGTATATCCGCGTTCCCGGCTGACGCCCCCTGTAGTACTCATGTTCACCTCATCGGTCTAACTGATATGTGCCGCCCATACGCACCGGCCCCTGCCGCGCTGCCCCGAAGCGGGTGCCGGCCTTCCGGTCTCCCCGCTCCAACCGCACGGCATCCCCTGCCGGCTTCACCCGGTCGTCAGGCAGCCGCCTGACGGAAATCCGGTGCACGCACGAGCCGGTTCATGCTGAAAATCGCCAGTTGCTGCTCGCCCACCCGGTTGTCCACGAAACGCGCCAGCCGCGGATCGGCTTCTTCCTGCGCCTGCTGGCGCTGCTCCGCGTCCACCGTGCGCTGGCCGAGCACCTCGTCCACCAGCAAGGCGACGCTGCCGCCGCCCTGGCGCACCACCAGCAACCGGCTCCGATCGGAATGCTGGGTGCGTTCGCCGAACAGGAAGCGCCCGATGTCCACCACCGGCACCAGGTTGCCGCGCACGTTGGCCACGCCGAGCAGCCATGGCTGGGTGCCAGGCACCGGGGTCAGCACCGGCACGGCGAGCAGCTCGTTGATCTCGTCGATGCCGCTGACCAGCAGCCTGGAACCGACCCGGAAACCGATGCCGCGCCACAGGCCCGGTGCCTCGAACTTGTCCTGGGTATCGGAGGCATGCGCCAGCGACAGCCGCTCGTAGCGCGCCAGAATCTCGAACGGGGTACGGTTGGCGCTCTGGTTCATGAGCCGCTCGACAGCAGATCGTTGATGCAGGCCAGCAGGTCTTTTTCGTTCACCGGCTTGGTGATGAAGGCGCGCGCGCCCTGGCGCATGCCCCAGACGCGATCGGTTTCCATCGACTTGGTGGTGATCATCACCACCGGCACGTGCTGGGTCTTGGGGTCGCGGGTGAGCGTACGGGTGGCCTGGAAGCCGTTCATGCCGGGCATGATGACGTCCATGATGACCAGGTCAGGCTGTTCGGCGCGCACGCGCTCGATGCCCTCCTCGGCCGTGCTCACGGCTGCCACGTGGTGCCCGGCCCGCTCCAGCAGCGTGGTGAACACGCGTACGTCGGTGGGTGAGTCGTCGATGATGAGAATGTTTGCCACAGCTCCCCCTCAGGGTCTGCAGTCAGTGACTTGCTGCAGTACTGACATGTCGATGGATTGCGCCAAGCAGCTCGTCACGGGTGAACGGCTTGGTCAGGTATTGTTCGGCGCCGACGATGCGGCCGCGCGCCTTGTCGAAGAGTCCGTCCTTGGAGCTGAGCATGATCACGGGCGTGGCGCGGAACTCGGGGTTGTTCTTGATCAGGGCGCAGGTCTGATAGCCGTCGAGGCGGGGCATCATGATGTCGACGAAGATGATCGCCGGCTTCTGGTCGGAAATCTTGGCCAGCGCCTCGAACCCGTCGACCGCGGTCAGCACCTCGCAGCCCTCTTTCTTCAGCAGGGTCTCGGCGGTGCGGCGGATGGTCTTGGAGTCATCGATCACCATGACCTTGAGGCCCGCCAAATCGGTAACGCTCACGTTCAAATTCACTCACTCCCCCCTGTGGCTCGCCACGAGCTCAGGACAAGTATCAGGACATGCAACTGTTGTGCCCAATGGTACGCGTGTGGAAATCCCGGTGATCCGGCTGCTGCAAACCCGCACCGTGGCGGCATCCCCGAAGCTTTGCTGTTTACTGCCTGCCCGTCGAAACTGTCAAGCGACCGCCGCGACGCGATGCCCGCCGATCGCACTAATTGACGCATATTGGCACCTCATGCCGCGCGCACCACGACCGGCACAATCATGAACGACGCGGCTAGTATAGCCGGCAGTCGTCGCGCCCCTGCCGGCGCGACCGCACAAACCCGGCAATCCGCGGAGCACCCCGCATGACCTTCTCCGTCGGCGTCCTGATGGACCCCATCGACGCCATCAAAGTGGCCAAGGACACCACCCTGGCGATGCTGCTGGAGGCCGCCCGACGCGGCCACGCCCTGCATTATTTCGAACAGGGCGACCTCGCCCTGCGCGACGGCGCGCCGTGGGTGCGCAGCGCCCCGCTTGAGGTGCGCGACGATCCGCGCGACTGGTACACGCTGGGCCAGCCGCGCTGGCACGACCTGCGCGAGCTGGACATGGTGCTGATGCGCAAGGACCCGCCGGTCGACGCGCAGTTCGTCTACGACACCATGGTGCTGGAAGCGGCCCAGCGCGGCGGCGTGCTGGTGGTGAACGATCCGCGTTCGCTGCGCGACTGCAACGAGAAGCTGTTCGCGCTCGAGTTTCCGCAGTGCATCGCGCCCACCCTGGTGGCACGCGACCCGGCCGAACTGCGCCGGTTCGCCGCCGAACACGGCGAGGTGGTGCTCAAGCCGCTCGACGGCATGGGCGGGCGCGGCATCTTCCGCGTGCGCCACGGCGACAGCAACCTGAACTCGATGCTGGAAACCCTGCTCGGTGGCGACGGCCATGGCGCGCACCGGCAACTGACGATCGCCCAGAAATACCTGCCGGAGATCAGCGCCGGCGACAAGCGCATCCTCGTCGTGGACGGCGAACCGGTGCCGTACGCGCTCGCGCGCATTCCGCAGGGCAGCGATTTTCGCGGCAACCTCGCCGCCGGCGGTCGCGGCGAGGGCGTGCCGCTGTCCGACCGCGACCGCTGGATCGTGGCACAGGTGGCACCGGAACTGCGTCGCCGCGGACTGCTGTTCACCGGCCTGGACGTGATCGGCGACTACCTGACCGAGATCAACGTCACATCCCCGACCTGCGTCCGTGAACTCGACGCACAGTTCGGGCTTAACATTGCAGGCCAGCTGTTCGACGTCATCGAGCGGCACGCCAGTGGAAATCGTCCTGCGTGAGTGCAACCGCAACCGTTACCGCCCGACCCGAGCCGATCGGCGCCACCATGCTGTTCTCGCTGCTGCTGCACGGCGTGCTGCTGCTGGGCATCACCTTCCACTTTGCCAAGCCTGATCCAAGCCTGCCCACGCTCGACGTCGCGCTGGTCAACGTGGCCAACCAGGAGGCGCCGGACAAGGCCGATTTCCTGGCCCAGGCCAACAACCGCGGCGGCGGCCAGAGTGACCGTGCCGCGCGCCCCTCGCAGCTGTTCTCCGGCGCGTTGCCCCGACCTGATCCCGGGGTCGCGGCGCAACCGGTGCAGGAATCCACGCCGCTGCCGCACCCGGCCACCCCCGCGCGCATGGTCACCACCAGCGGCCGCAGCGATTTCAGCGTCGCCAGCGATACCGCGCAGACCGAAGTCGACCCGCAACACGCCACGCCCACCGCGGCCGAACTGAAGCGCCAGCAGGCGATCGCCCAGCTCGCCGCCGAACTGCGCCGCAAGAAGGTGGATTACGCCAAGCGGCCGAAGGTGAAATACCTCACCGCCAGCACCCGTGAATACGCCTATGCCGCCTACATGCGCGGATGGTCGGATCGGGTGGAGCGGGTCGGCAACCTGAACTATCCCGAGGAGGCGCGTCGCCGCGGCCTGCACGGCAACGTGCTGCTCACCGTGGTGCTCAACCTCGACGGCAGCATCAAGAGCATCGACGTGATCCAGAGTTCCGGCCAGCCGGTGCTCGACGCCGCGGCCGAACGCATCGTGCGCCTGGCCGCACCGTTTCCGCCGGCACCGCGGGCCGGCGAGCACGTCGACGAGCTGAACATCACCCGCACCTGGCAGTTCCAGCCCAACAACGTGCTGCAGACGCGCTAGGAGCGCCGCGATTCGGCTGCGACTACAATGGCGCCATGGCTGCCATGCAACCCGCGACCCTCACCGGTCACTTCCTGATCGCCATGCCGGGCCTGGCCGAGCCGCCGTTCTCGCGCGGCGTGGCGCTGCTGTGCCAGCACGACGAGGACGGCGCGGTCGGCTTGCTGGTGAACCAGCTGTCCGAATACCGCTTCGGCGACGTGCTGGCGCAGATGAAGCTCGAATGCGCCGACGCCGACCTGGCTGACGCACCGGTGCTGATCGGCGGCCCGGTACAGCAGGAGCGCGGCTTCGTGCTGCACCACGAACCGGGCGACTGGGAATCGACCTACCGCATCAACGCCGAGTGGTCGGTGACGACCTCGCGTGACATCCTGGTGGCAATGGCCGCCGGCGAAGGCCCGCGCCAGGCCATCATGGTGCTCGGCTACGCCGGCTGGGATGCCGGCCAGCTGGAACAGGAACTGATGGCCAACGCCTGGCTCACCGCCGAAGCCAACGGCCGGGTCGTCTTCGACACGCCGCTGGAGGAGCGCTGGAGCGCCGCCGCCGGCCTGGTCGGGGTGGACCCGCGCCAGTTGTCCGGCTACGCGGGCCACGCATGAGCTGTGTGCTCGGCTTCGATGTCGGCAGTCGCCTCACCGGCGTGGCCATCGGCAACCGCCTGACCGCCACCGCGCGCGCGCTCGCCGTGGTCGCCGTCCGCGACGATCAGCCCGACTGGGACCGGCTCGACGCCCTGCAGCGCGAGTGGCAGCCCGACACCCTGGTGGTCGGCCTGCCCTTGACCCTCGATGGCGCCGAACAACCCGCCAGTCGGCGCGCACGCGCCTTCGCCGGCAAGCTGACCGAGCGCTACCGCCTGCCGGTGGTGCTGGTCGACGAACGCCACAGCTCGCACGAAGCTGCCGAACGTTTCGCCGCCGGACGCGCCGCCGGCCTGCGGCGACGCCGCGAAGGCGCCGCCATCGACGCCGAGGCGGCGGCAGTGATCCTCGAACGCTGGCTGCTCGAGGCCGCCGTGATCCCGCACGACGCCACCCCGCACTGATCAGCACCTTCCTCCCCAATCCGCGAACCCCCATGAGCCCTCGCCTGCGCCACCTGACCACCCTGGAAAACCTGCCGCGCGAGACCATCGAGCGCCTGCTCGACCGCGCCGAGGCGCTGCGCGATGCCTGCGCCCACGGCACCCGCAAGCTGGACGTGCTGGCCGGGCGCACCGTGCTGAACCTGTTCTTCGAACCGTCCACGCGCACCCGCACCTCGTTCGAACTGGCGGCGCGGCGGCTCGGTGCGGACGTGGTCAACTTCGACATCGGGCTGTCCTCCACCAGCAAGGGCGAGGAGCTGTTCGACACCCTGCATACGCTCGAGGCGATGCACCTGGACGCGATCATCGTGCGCCACAAGCAGTCCGGCACGCCGGACGAACTGGTACGCCATGCAATGAGCGGCGTGTCGGTGATCAACGCCGGCGACGGCAACCACGCGCATCCCACCCAGGGCCTGCTGGATGCGCTCACCATTCGCCAACACCGGCCCGATTTCGAGAATCTGACGGTGGTGATCTGCGGCGACATCAGCCACTCGCGGGTGGCCCGCTCGGACGTCAATGCCTTCACCGCGCTGGGCGTGAAGGAGATCCGCCTGTGCGCCCCGCCCGAGCTGATGCCGGCCACCGACGAAGTCGTCGAAGGCCAGCGCTTCACCGACTTCGACCAGGCCATCGAAGGCGCCGATGCGGTGGTGATGCTGCGCCTGCAGAAGGAGCGCATGGCGCGCATCGAACTGCCCGACGAGGCCGCCTACTTCACCCGCTACGGGCTGGACCGTCGCCGCCTGGCGCGCGCGGCCAAGGGTTGCCTGGTCATGCATCCGGGGCCGATCAACCGGGGCATCGAGATCGCCTCTGAGGTGGCCGACGGCGCGCAGTCACGCATCCTCGAACAGGTCGGCAACGGGGTGTTCGTGCGCATGGCCGTGCTCAACGAGGTGCTTGCGCGCTGAATGCCCGCTGCAGCGCCGGCGCCGCGCCCGCCACGGACGCAACCCGGGAGCGACGGCGCAGATCTTCCGGGCTGCAAAAGCGGCTGCGCGGTCCGCATTCGACCAGCTTCGCTGTTGTAAAGCGCTTCGCCGCTTCTTGAGCCATGGAACCACCATGGGTCGGCGAACCGTCGATACCCCGTCCTCGCGCAGCTTTTTTTCGTCTCCGAAGTTTCTGCCGCCCACGCTCCCAGCGGGCATAATGGCCGCTGCTGCTCACCACGGGGATCAACATGCGCGCGACAACCCGCTATCTCGCGATGGGACTGGCCAGCGTCCTGCTGGCTGCCTGTTCGCACAAGGACAAGGATGCACCGCTGGCGTTCGTGCCGGCCGATACGCCGTACGTCGTGGCCAACCTGGACGTGCTCGACGACGACACCCGCAAGGCTCTCCTGGCCCAGGCCGACGCCCAGTTGCCGTCGCAACTGGAACAGATGGACGCCGCGGCCGACCGGCTCGCCGAGAAGGACCCTGACGGCGCCCGCCTGCTGCGCGCGCTGCGCGCCGAGTTCAACGGCAAGACGGTGGAGGGCTTCGCCCAGTCCGCCGGCCTCGACCTGAAGGGCTACTCGGCCCTCTACGGCCTGGGCCTGGCGCCCGTGCTGCGCTTCCAGCTCGCCGACGCGGCCGCCTTCGACGCGTTCGTGGGCCGCCTGGAGACCGCCTACGGCAAGAAGTTCGAGGTGGCCAGCGAAGGCAAGCAGAGCTACCGCCGCTACGCGTCCACCGAATCGGGCGCCGAGGTGATCCTGGCCACGGTGGACAAGCAGGCGGTGGCAGCGCTGCTGCCGATCGACGCGCCGAAAACCATGCTGCGCGAGGCGCTGGGACTGGATCGGCCGCAGAAGAGCATGCAGGACGACGGTCGCCTGGCCGACCTGGCCAAGGCCAACGGTTACAAGAAGTGGCTGGTCGGCGAACTCGACCTGACCCGCGTGCTGCCGCTGGCAATCGGCGGCACGGACGCACTGGCCAATGCGATGCGCAAGGCGCACGCGGTAGCCGAGTCGGCCAAGACCGGCGAGCCGGTGGCCAATCAGTTGCAGGTCCCGCCGTCGTGCAGCACCGATGCCGCTCGCATCGCCGCACGGGTGCCGACGATCAGCTTCGGCTACACCCGGCTCGACGCCGGTCATCAGGACGGCCGCCTCGACATCGCGCTGGCCGAGGACATCAGCAAGGCGTTCTCCGGGCTCAAGGTCGAACTGCCCGGGCTGGGTCAGGCCGGTACCGCGCCATTCGACGTGAGCCTGGCGCTGCCGATCGCGAACCTGCGCACGTTCTGGATGGCCCAGGCCGATGCAGTGGCGGCCAAGCCGTTCACCTGCCCGGCGCTGAGCGATCTCAACGAGGGCTTCGCCAAGCTCGGCCCGGCCACGCAGAAAGCCGCGATCCCGCCGTTCGGCGACCTGCTGGGCGTGCGCCTGGCGCTGGATACGCTCACTGACAACCCCACCTCCAGCCTGCCCACCTTCAGCGGCCGGCTGGTGCTGGCCACCAGCAACCCGACCGGCCTGCTGGCGATGGGCCAGATGATGGTGCCCGCGCTGGCGCAGCTGAAGCTGACCAATGACGGCAAGCCGGTGGCGCTGCCGCAGCAGATGGCCGGCATGCTCGGCCAGCCCGGCTGGGTGGCGATGAGCGACAAGGCGCTGGCGCTGGGCGTGGGCGCCGGCGAGGACGCCAAGCTGGCCGACACCCTGAAGGAAGCCGGCGGCAACGCGGGCCAGATGGCGCGGATGCACCTGAGCGGAGCGATGTACCTGTCCTGGGTGCAGCTGATGCAGGACAAGGTCGACGCGCTCACCGCCGCGGCCAGCGCGATGAACAACAGCGGTGATGCATCGGCGGACAAGCCCGACGACAGCGCCGCCCAGGCGGCAGAGGCGGCGGCGCGTTCCAAGGCGCAGTTCGAGGCGATGAAGCAGCAGGCGCAGCGCGTGGAAGACATCCACGCCGAGATGCATGTCGAGGCCGGCGGCATGGTGATCACCAGCCAGACGACGCTGAAGTGACATAAGCGACGCCAGGGCAGGTCGTTCCACTCCAGGCCGGGGCGCCGCGCGCACCCCGGCCTTTTTTTGCGCACGCAACGTACCGCCAACATGCTCGTGACCTCGCCTTCGCAAACCGTGGCGGCACCTGAATCGCGGCGGCGCCTGCGCACATGGCGTTCACTCCGCCGCTGCTGTCATGGCCACAAGGATCGCAAACCCGGCGACCCCGTTGTCACCACCGACAACCCCTTCTCCAAGGAGATTGCCATGCACAACCATCCCGTGATTCGCCGCAGCATGATCGCCGCCGCCCTGACGCTCGCCTTCGCCGCCGTGCCACTCAGCCAAGCCGTGGCAGCGCAGAGCAGCGAGGCCGCCGCGCAGGCATCGGACAACCAGACGGTGCCGGACAAGGCCGCCGACGCATGGATCACCACCAAGGTGAAGACCGAATTCGGCACCACCAAGGGCGTGAGCGCCACCGACATCAACGTGACCACCAACGATGGCGTGGTAACCCTGACCGGCAACGTCGGCAGCGCCAGCGAGAAGATGAACGCGGTGCGCGTGGCGCAGGGCGTCAAGGGAGTGAAGAGCGTCGACGCCTCCGCGCTGGCGATCACCCCCGCCGCCACGAAACACCACGACCGGCCCTCGTCCAGCATGAGCAGCCACTGATCGATCGCGACAACCCGTGAACGGAAAAAGGAGCCGCGAGGCTCCTTTTTCCTTGCCGCAGGATCTGCTCAGCGGTTGAGCAGGTTGCTGCCGCCGAAGCTCTTGTCGTTGGGGTCTTCTTCCAGTTCGACGCCGTCCAGCCCCTGCGACAAGGTGTGCGCGTCGCCACCCTGGGCCAGCTTGATACGCAGGCGCACCTCGTTGGAGCTGTCCGCGTAGCGCAGCGCATCCTCGTAGCTGATCTCGCCGGCGTGGTAGAGCTCGACCAGCGCCTGGTCGAAGGTCTTCATGCCGAGCAGGGTCGACTCCTTCATCAGCTCCTTCAGCTTGTGGATCTCGCCCTGGCGGATGTAGTCCTGCGCCAGCGGCGTGCCCAGCAGCACTTCCACCGCGACCCGACGCGCCTTGCCGTCCGGCGTCGGAATCAGCATCTGCGCCACGATGCCCTTGAGGTTCAGCGACAGGTCCATCAGCAACTGCTGGCGGCGATCCTCCGGGAAGAAATGCAGGATGCGGTCCATCGCCTGGTTGGCGTTGTTCGCATGCAGCGTGCACAGCACCAGGTGGCCGGTCTCGGCGAACGCGATGGCGTGGTCCATGCCCTCGCGGGTGCGGATTTCGCCGATCATGATCACGTCGGGTGCCTGGCGCAGGGTGTTTTTCAGGGCAGCGTCCCAGCTGTCGGTGTCGATGCCGACCTCGCGCTGGGTGATGATGCAGCCCTCGTGCTTGTGCACGTACTCGATCGGGTCCTCGATCGTGATGATGTGCCCTGTCGAGTTGAGGTTGCGGTAGCCGACCATCGCCGCCAGCGAGGTCGATTTGCCCGAACCGGTGGCGCCGACGAAGATGATGATGCCGCGCTTGGTCATCGCCAGCTGCTTGATCACCGGCGGCAGGTTCAGCTCCTCGGTGGTGGGGATCTTCGACTCGATCCGGCGCAACACCATGCCCACGCAGTTGCGCTGGTAGAAGCACGACACGCGGAAACGGCCCACGCCCTGCGCGGAAATCGCGAACTGGCACTCGTGGGTCTTCTCGAACTCCTCGCGCTGGCCCGGCGTCATCACGTTGAGCACCATGTCGCGCGCCTGCTGCACGCTGAGCGGGCTCTGCGTGATCGGCACGATGCGCCCCTGTACCTTCATCGACGGCGCCACGCCGGCCGTGATGAAAAGATCCGATGCCTTCTTGTGCACCATCAGTTTCAGGAACGAGGTGAAATCGAAGTCGCTCATGGCTTTGGGTCCGGGAATAGGGAATGGGGAATAGGGAATAGGGGTTTGAGGCACGCTGCAAATCCGCCGCGGGAAGCCGAGACGTTCAAGCCGAGAGCCGGTGCCGCTGTGCGCTTCTCAACCATTCCCGATTCCCGATTCCCGGCCTCACTTGAAACTGTCCTTGTTCTTGGCGTAGCCCTGCGCCTGCTGGCGCGTCACGACGCCACGCTTGACCAGGTCCAGCAGGCACTGGTCCAGGGTCTGCATGCCGAACTGCTGGCCGGTCTGGATCGACGAGTACATCTGCGCCACCTTGTCCTCGCGGATCAGGTTGCGGATGGCCGGGATGCCGACCATGATCTCGTGCGCCGCGATGCGGCCGCCGCCGACCTTCTTCAGCAGCGACTGCGAAATCACCGCGCGCAGGCTTTCGGACAGCATCGAGCGCACCATCGGCTTCTCGCCGGCGGGGAACACGTCGATGATGCGGTCGATGGTCTTGGCCGCCGAACTTGTATGCACGGTGGCGAACACCAGATGGCCGGTTTCCGCGGCGGTCAGCGCCAGGCGGATGGTTTCCAGGTCGCGCAGCTCGCCGACCAGGATGTAGTCCGGGTCCTCGCGCAGCGCCGAGCGCAGCGCCTCGTTGAAACCATGCGTGTCGCGATGCACCTCGCGCTGGTTGACCAGGCACTTCTGCGAGGTGTGCACGAACTCGATCGGGTCCTCGATCGTGAGCATGTGCCCGTATTCGTTCTTGTTGATGTGGTCGACCATCGCCGCCAGCGTGGTCGACTTGCCCGAGCCGGTCGGGCCGGTCACCAGGATCAGGCCTTGCGGCTGCTCGATCAGCTCCTTGAACACGCGCGGCGCGCCCAGGTCTTCCAGCGTCAGCACCTCGGACGGAATCGTGCGGAACACTGCGCCGGCGCCGCGGTTCTGGGTGAACGCGTTGACGCGGAAGCGCGCCAGGCCGGGGATCTCGAACGAGAAATCGGTCTCGAAGAACTCCTCGTAGTCGCGCCGCTGCTTGTCCGACATGATGTCGTAGATCAGCGAGTGCACCTGCTTGTGCTCGAGCGCGGGGATGTTGATCCGGCGGACGTCGCCGTCGACGCGGATCATCGGCGGCAGGCCGGCGGACAGGTGCAAATCCGAGGCCTTGTTCTTTACCGAGAAGGCAAGCAGTTCGGCAATGTCCATGAAGTCGTTTCCCCTCAACCGATCGTCTGGTGGCATGAATGCGGATGCACAGGGGTCCGGACCGTCGCCGCCAGCCGCCGCCCGGGCACGCAACCGCTGCCCCTGGAACCCTGCGGACCGGCAACCCGAATCCCCCTGTAGCCGCGTCGATACTACTCGCGCAAGCGGCTGTGCGGCCAGCCTTTCCCGCCTATCATGCCGCAACCGCAACGGGGATTTGCGCATCCCGTCGAAAAACGCGAGGTTGCCCCGCCGTCGGCCTCGTCGCGGCGGCGGCGGCGCGTCGTCCGCGCGCCGGCGCGCCGGCTTCCGGTAAGGTAGGCGGCTGCAACGATCAAGGAGTCCTGCATGACACGATTAGCCTTCATCGGCGGCGGCAACATGGCGCGCAGCCTGATCGGCGGCCTGCTGAAGACGGGCGTCGCCTCCGCCACGATCAGCGTCGCCGAGCCCCGCGCCGAGGGGCGCCAGGAGCTGGGCCGCGATTTCGGCATCGCCTGCTACGCGGAGAACCGGCTGGCGGCGGCCGAGGCCGAGGTGATCGTGCTGGCGGTCAAGCCGCAGGTGCTGCCCTCCGTCCATGGCGAGTTGCAGGACATCCTGCAGCGCCAGCGCCCGTTGCTGATCTCGATCGCCGCCGGCGTGCGGCTGGACCAGCTCGAACGCTGGTTCGGCGCGAGCCTGCCGATCGTGCGCTGCATGCCGAACACGCCTGCGCTGATCGGCGCCGGCGCCACGGGTCTGTGCGCCAACGCGCGCGTCAGCCCCGCGCAGAAGGCGCAGGCGCAGCACATTCTGGACGCTGCCGGACTCACCCGCTGGATCGACGACGAAGCCCTGATGGACACCGTCACCGCGATCTCCGGTTCGGCGCCGGCTTATTTTTTCGCCCTGGTGGAAGCGCTGGAAGAAGCCGCCGTGGCCCAGGGCCTGCCGCGCGACACCGCGCGCGCACTGGCCGCGCAGACCTGTTTCGGCGCCGGCCGCATGCTCACCGAGAGCGGCGACGACCCGGCCGTGCTGCGCCAGCGCGTCACCTCGCCGCACGGCACCACCCAGGCCGCGCTGGAGAGCTTCGGCGCGGACGGACTGCCGCGCATCGTGGCCAGAGCCGTGGCCGCGGCCACCCGCCGCGGCGCCGAGCTCGCCGCCGAACTGGACGCGCAGCCGTGAGCTATCTGTTCAACGCACTCTCGATGCTGATCGGCCTGGCGTTCGACGCCGTGGTGATCCTGTTCCTGCTGCGGGTGACTGCCGAAGCCTGCCGCGCCGATTTCAACAACCCGCTGAGCCAGTTCATCTACCGCACCACCAACCCGGTGCTGGCGCCGATCCGCCGCGTGGTGCCGAACTGGGGCAGGATCAACCTTGCCGGCCTGCTGCTGGCGTGGCTGGCGATGCTGCTCAAGCGCCTGCTGCTGTTCGCGCTGGTCGGGGCGATGCCCAACCTTGCCGGTCTGCTGGTGCTGTCGCTTGCCGAGCTGTTCGACTTCGTGCTGCTGTTCTACATCGTGCTCATCTTCGGCTGGTCGCTGCTGAGCATGTTTTCCGTCGATCGCCGCCAGCCGATGCTGCGACTGGTGGAGAAGATCGTCGCCCCGCTGCTGCGTCCGCTGGACGACAAGCTGGTGTTCGGCCAGATCGACTTCGCGCCGATGGCGGTGATCATCGTGCTGTTTCTCGCCCGCATGCTGATCGCCGCGCCGCTGCTGGATCTTGGCGCCGGGCTGGCCGTGGGCGGCTGAGACAAGGGCGGCGGGCAGTGCCCGCCCTACGCTGCCCGTCGTCCGCGAAGGGTTCCCCTCGGCTGTAGGGCGGGCACTGCCCGCCGGCTCTTGTTCGTCCATGCGGGCAACGGCCACACGACACATCACGCCCCAAGGCGGCCCCACCATCTTTGGCCGGCCCCTGCCGGCACCGTACAATCACGGCTTTACCCCACAACAAAAGCGCGCCCCTGCGCGCCAGCGAGCGTTTCCCGATGGAAAAGAGTTTCGAGCCGGCCCGGATCGAGTCGAAGTGGTACGAGCGCTGGGAAGCCAGCGGCGCGTTCAAGCCGAGCGGCCAGGGCGAGCCGTACTGCATCCTGCTGCCGCCGCCGAACGTCACCGGCACGCTGCACATGGGGCATGCGTTCCAGCAGACGGTGATGGACATGCTGGTGCGCTACCAGCGCATGCGCGGCATGAACACGCTGTGGCAGGTCGGCACCGATCACGCCGGCATCGCGACCCAGAAGATCGTGGAGAACCAGCTCGCCGTCGAGGAAAAGACCCGGCATGACCTGGGCCGCGATGCGTTCATCCAGCGGGTCTGGCAGTGGAAGGAGGAGTCCGGCTCCACCATCACCCACCAGATGCGCCGCATCGGCGCCGCGGCCGACTGGTCGCGCGAACGCTTCACCATGGACGAAGGCCTGTCGGCCGCGGTGCGCAAGGTGTTCATCGACTGGTATCGCGCGGGCCTGATCTATCGCGGCAACCGGCTGGTGAACTGGGACCCGGTGCTGGGCACGGCGGTGTCGGATCTCGAAGTGAACAACGTCGAGCGCGACGGCCACATGTGGTCGATCCGCTACATGACCACCGACGGCGCCGCGTCGCTGGTGGTCGCCACCACGCGTCCGGAGACCATGCTGGGCGACGTCGCCGTGGCCGTGCATCCGGAGGACGAGCGTTATGCGCACCTGATCGGCCAGACGCTGCATTTGCCGCTCACCGGCCGGCAGATTCCGGTAATCGCCGACGACTACGTCGACAAGGATTTCGGCACCGGCTGCGTGAAAATCACTCCGGCGCATGACTTCAACGACTACGCCATCGGCCAGCGGCACAAGCTGCCGCCGATCACCATCTTCACGCTGGACGCGAAGGTCAGCGACAACGCGCCGGAGAAGTATCGCGGACTCGATCGCTACGACGCGCGCAAGGCCGTGCTGGCCGATCTCGAAGCCGCCGGCCTGCTGGTCGAAACGAAGGCGCACAAGCTGCAGGTACCGGTGAGCCAGCGTTCCGACGCGGTGATCGAGCCGATGCTGACCGACCAGTGGTTCGTCGACCTCACTTCGGACGTCCAGGCGGATGGCCGCCCGGGCGGCCGCAAGGCGATCACCGAGCCGGCGCTCGATGCCGTGCGTTCGGGCGATATCAGGTTCGTGCCGGAAAACTGGGCGAACACGTATACACAATGGCTGGACAACATCCAGGACTGGTGCATCAGCCGCCAGCTGTGGTGGGGCCATCGCATCCCGGCGTGGTACGACGAGGCCGGCAACATCTTCGTGGGCGAGGACGAGGCCGACGCACGCGCACATGCCGCGACCGTGCCGGTCGGCGCCCTGCGTCAGGACGACGACGTGCTGGACACCTGGTTTTCCTCCGCGCTGTGGCCGTTCTCCACGCTGGGCTGGCCGGCCGATGGCCCGGTGAAGAACGAGCGCGGCGAGGTCGTGGCGAACTGGGCGCAGGACAAGATCTTCCTGCCCAGCGCGGTGCTGGTCACCGGCTTCGACATCATCTTCTTCTGGGTCGCCCGGATGGTGATGACCACGAAGTACTTCACCGGCCAGATACCGTTCCGCGAGGTCTACATCAACGCCATCGTGCGCGATGCGGAAGGCCAGAAGATGTCCAAGTCCAAGGGCAACACGCTGGACCCGCTGGACCTGATCGACGGCATCGCGCTGGAACCGCTGGTGGAGAAATCCACCAAGTCACTGCTGATTCCGCAGGTGCGCGCCAAGGTCGAGAAGCGCATCCGCAAGGACTACCCCGACGGCATCCCGGCGATCGGCACCGATGCGCTGCGTTTCACCTTCGCCGCGCTGGCCAGCTACAGCCGCACGATCAACTTCGACATCAAGCGGGCCGAGGGCTACAAGGCGTTCTGCAACAAGCTGTGGAATGCGGCGCGGTTTGTTCTTTTGAACGCGGGGAACGGGGAATCGGGAATCGGGAATCGGAGAGATCAAAAGCCGGTGACCGAGGCGGAGCGGTGGATTCTGACGCGGCTCAAGCAGACGCTGGACGAGGTCGAGCGGCACTTTGTCAGCTATCGTTTCGATCATCTGGCGCAAGCGCTGTACGAGTTCGTCTGGAACGAGTACTGCGACTGGTTCCTGGAACTGGCCAAGCCGGCGCTCAACGGCGACGACGCGGCGGCTGCCGCGTCCACCCGCCACACCTTGCTGGTGGTGCTGGAAAGCGTGCTGCGTGCGCTGCATCCGGTGATCCCGTTCATCACCGAGGAAATATGGGCGTCAGTGGCGCCGGTGCTCGGCCTCAGCGAAAGCAGCCTGCTGCAACGACCCTGGCCACGCGCCGAAGACATCACCGCCGACGATGCGGCCACGACCGAGATCGAATGGTTCAAGAACGTGCTCTCCGGCATCCGCCGGATCCGTTCGGAGATGAATATCCCGCCCGGCAAGACGATCCCGCTGTTGCTCGCAGACGGCGACTCCGGCGATCGTGCGCGGGTGGCAAAGTTTGCCGCACAAATCGCCTTCCTCGCCCGCGTCGAGACTCCGCAGTGGATCGCTGCTGGCGCCGACGAACCCGCCGCCGCGGCCGCCGTGGTCGGCACGTTGCGCGTGCTGATCCCGCTGGCCGGGCTGATCGACGTGGCCGCCGAGAAAGCGCGCCTGGCCAAGGAAATCGGCCGCATCGAGGTCGAGATCAGGAAATGCGAAGGCAAGCTCGGCAACGCG
Source organism: Rhodanobacter sp. UC4452_H20 (assembly GCF_052978205.1). The sequence continues at coordinate 1,899,468 of NZ_CM129662.1, forward strand.
AACTTCGTCGCCAATGCGCCGGCCGAGGTCGTGGCACAAGAGCGCCAGCGCATCGCCGACTGGAACACCACGCTGGGCGCGCTGCGCGAGCAGGCCGGCAAGCTGTAGCGCGGGCACCGCCGCACGCCGCCTCGGGCTTTTTGGCGATCGGGTTCTTGCCTATTTCTCGATATGGCCTGCGGCCATATCGAGCGCCATCACGATCGCGTCCTCGCGTCCGTCGCGTGCCGGGTAATAGCGCGGGCGCCTTCCGATTTCGTGGAAGCCCACCGACTCGTACAAGGCTTTCGCGCCCGGGTTGGACGGGCGCACTTCGAGGAAGAGTCGCTCGGCCCGGTTCCAGCGCGCCACGTCGAGCAGGCGCATCAGCAGATGCCGGCCGAGACCGCGGCCGCGATGCTCCGGGCCGATGCACAAATTGAGCAAGTGCGCCTCGCCGGCGCCGGTCGAGAGAATGCCGTAGCCGGCCACGCTGCCATCCACGCACAGAACCCAGCACGAATGCCCTGCCCGCACGCAATCGCCGAAGATGCCGGGCGACCACGGGAATTCGTACGAGGCGTTCTCCAGCGCGCTGACTGCGGCCAGATCATCCAGGTACATGCCGCGCACCTGGATCGCCGCCTTCGGCACGGCGACCATCGTTCAGGCTCCCGCGCTGGCCAGGGCACGGCGCACGCTGCGCAGCGCGTTCCACAGCCGACGCTTGGCCGTCGCGTCGGCCAGCACCAGCTTCGGCTCATCGGCAAGCACAATCAGCGCCTGGCTCATCACTGCCGCCGGCAAGGCGCGGCCGAGTGCATGCGCCTGCGCATCGCCGAACACCAGGTAGGCGCGCGCCGCCGGCACCGATGACGCCAGTTGGCCACCTTGCACGCTGATGCGCGCCGCGCGCGCCAGCGCCGCACCGCCGGCATGCAGCGCGCGGCCCAGCAGGTCGAGCTCGCGGGCGTTGCACGACGCCGGCAGGATCACCACGCAGGCCACGTCGGCGTCGCCCAGCTCCGGCTCGGCCATGGCCGGCACAACTTTCGCCACGCGGCGAACCCACGGCGTCAGCCCCAGCGCGTGCAGGACGCGGGCGCGGTGGGCGGCAGGCATGGGCGCGTTCATCTGGCGGAGTGCCGTGCACGGCGCCGATGCGCGATCCGCGCCGCGATGGTCCACACCGGCCCGGACAACAGGTACACGGTGAAACCCGCCAGCAGCACCCGCGCCGGCGCCAGATACAGCAAGGCAAGCAGCAGCACCGCCACCACCATCCAGGCGAACGGCACGTTGCCGCGCTCGCCCATCGGCAGCGACTTGAAACTGAAATAGCGGAAGCGGCTGACCATCAGCAGGCCGGTGACCACCACGATCGCCGCGCTGGCGAAGGCCAGCTCGGCGCCGCTCCAGCCGGCCTTCTCCATGGTCCACACGAACGACATGTTCACCGCCGCCGCGGCCGGACTGGCCAGGCCCTGGAAATAGCGCTTGTCGGCCACCCCTGCCTGGGTATTGAAGCGCGCCAGCCGCAGCGCGGCGCAGGCGGCATAGATGAACGCGCACGCCCAGCCCAGCTTGCCCCACAGCGGCCCCACGTCGCGCAGCGCCGACAGCGACCACGTGTACATCACCAGCGCCGGCGCGAGGCCGAAGCTGACCAGGTCCGACAAGGAGTCGTACTGCACGCCGAACTCGGTCTGCGTGCCGGTCATGCGCGCCACGCGCCCATCCATGCCGTCGAGCACCGCCGCCAGGAACACCGCGATGGCCGCCTCGACGTAATGGCCGCCGATGCTGGAAATGATCGCGTAGAACCCGGCGAACATCGCCGCCGTGGTGAACAGGTTCGGCAACAGGTAAATGCCGCGGTGCCGGGGCGGTTGAACGGGCATGGGTGGACTCATGAAGCAGGATCGTGACGGAGTAGGCGCAGTGTAAACCATTGCCTGCTTGAGTCCGGGGCGCCGGAGTGATAACAAGGAACGACTGATTTTCCCCTGTCCGGAGACCCCCATGCGCCGTTCGCTGATTGTCGTGGCACTGCTGCTGTTTGCCCCGTTGTGTGCCGCGCAGGTCTACAAGTGGACCGACGCCAGCGGCACCGTGCACTACTCCGAGGCGCCGCCGACGCAGGGGGTCAAGTACAGCAAGGTCACCACGACCGGCACGGTGGAGCCGCTGGTCAAGCCGGCCGAACGAAGCAATCCGGAGGACGTCGCGGGCGGCAGCAACGAGCCCGCCGTCGCGCCGAAGACCATGGCCGACACCCCGGAGAACCGCAAATCGCTGTGCGCCTCGCTGCAGTCCAACCTGGCGACCCTGCAGGGCAGCGGTCCAGTGGTGATGGAGAAGGATGGCAAGCCCAACGCACTGGACGCCTCGCAACGCCAGCAACAGATCGCCACCGCCCAGGCCCAGTACGACCAGTACTGCCAGGGCAAGTAAGCCCCCGGGCCGCACTCCGGCGGCGGTGGCGCCGCTACAATGGGCGCTTTACACGCCGGAATCGCCCGCATGCGCCTCAGCCAATTCCACCTGGCCACCGTCAAGGAAGTCCCTGCCGACGCCGAGATCGCCAGCCATCGCCTGATGCTGCGCGCCGGCATGATCCGCCGGCTGGCTTCCGGCCTGTACACCTGGAGTCCGCTGGGCCTGCGCGTGTTGCGCAAGGTCGAGCGCATCGTGCGCGAGGAAATGGATCGCGCCGGCGCGATCGAATTGCTGATGCCGACCATCCAGCCGCGTGAACTCTGGGAGGAAACCGGTCGCTGGGCGAAATTCGGCCCGCAGCTGCTGAAGATCCGCGACCGCAAGGAGCAGGAATTCTGCTATGCGCCGACCGCCGAGGAAGTGATTACCGATTACGCCCGCAACGAGCTGAAAAGCTACAAGCAGCTGCCGGTCAATTTCTACCAGATCCAGACCAAGTTCCGCGACGAGATCCGCCCGCGTTTCGGCGTGATGCGCGCGCGCGAATTCCTTATGAAGGATGCCTATTCATTCCATCTCGGGCAGGAGTCGCTGGCGGAAACCTACGCCGCGATGTACCAGGCCTATGTGCGCATTTTCACCCGCCTCGGCCTGAGCTTCCGCGCGGTGCAGGCCGACACCGGCGCCATCGGCGGCAATGCCAGCCATGAATTCCAGGTGCTGGCCGATTCGGGCGAGGACGCGATCGCGTTTTCCGACGGCTCCGACTATGCCGCCAACCTCGAGAAAGCCGAAGCGCTGCCCCCGTCCGTCGAACGCCCTGCGCCCGCCGCCGGCCTGCAGCGCGCGGACACGCCGACCCAGAAAACCATCGCCGACGTCGCCGCCTTCCTGAAAGTGGAACCGCGGCAATGCGTGAAGACCCTGCTGGTGCGCGGCGTCGAAGGGCTGGTCGCGCTGTGCCTGCGCGGCGACCACGAACTCAACGAGGTCAAGGCCGGCAAGCTGGCCGAGCTGCCGGGCGAGATGGTGCTCGCCGGCGAAGAGGAAATCCGCGCCGCCTGCGGCACGCGCCCCGGGTTCATCGGCCCGGTCGGCCTGCCCGATTCCATCCCCGTGATCGTCGATCGCGACGCCGCCGTACTGGCCGACTTCGTCTGCGGCGGCAATGCCGACGGCGTGCACTGCACCGGCGCCAACTGGGAGCGCGACGCGCGCATCAGCCGCATCGCCGACCTGCGCAACGTGGTCGAGGGCGATGCCTCGCCCGACGGCCACGGCGAACTGCACCTGGCCCGCGGCATCGAAGTGGGCCACGTGTTCCAGCTGGGGACGAAGTATGCCGACGCCCTGCGCGCCACCGTGATCGACGAAGGCGGCAAGGCCCAGGTGATGGCCATGGGTTGCTACGGCATCGGGATCAGCCGCATCGTCGCCGCCGCCATCGAGCAGCGCCATGACGACGCGGGCATCATCTGGCCCGAGGCGATGGCGCCGTGGCGGGTGGCGGTGTGCGTGATCAACCCGAAGAACGCCTCCGCCGCGGTCAACGAGGCCGCCGAGGCGCTGTACCAGGCACTCGTCCAGCGCGGCATCGAAACCGTGCTGGACGATCGCGGCCTGCGTCCCGGCAACATGTTCGCCGACATGGAGTTGATCGGCATCCCCCATCGCGTGGTGGTGAGCGAACGCGGGCTGGCCGCCGGCACGCTGGAATATCGCGGCCGCGAGGACAGCGAGAGCCGCACGTTGAGCCAGGATGAGTTGTTCGCACTGCTGGCCTGATTAATGAAACCGGCGGGTTTCGAATATCGGTACATTTGCCCTTGCAACCCTGTTTCATAATCGTTTCGAATATGAACTGTGACGCGCGTCGGGGAGTTTGGCGCTTTACAAATGTTTGTCCGATCATGGAGAATCCCCACTGGCCGGCATTCACCATGCCCGCATTGCCTCGATAATGGGGCATGATTCGTCACCCTCACCGGAGTCCGTCCATGGCCGTCGATATCAAGAATCTCAACCACAATCAGCTCAACGATCTCATCAGCAAGGCACAAATCCGTCAGGACGAATTGCGCAAGGAGAAGGTCGTCAAGCTGCGCGAGAAGGTCCACGCGCTGATCAAGGCCGAGGGTTATTCGTTCGAGGACATTTTCGGCGGTGCCCGCAAGAGCAAGCGCGCCGGCGCCAAGGTTGCCCCGAAGTATCGCAACCCGGCCAACCCGGCGCAGACCTGGTCCGGCCGCGGCAAGCGTCCGCACTGGTTCAACGACGCGCTGAAGGCGGGCAAGAAGGAAAAGGACCTGACGATCTGATCGCCGTCCCCACGCCATGGAAACAGCGCCGGCCTCGCGCCGGCGCTTTTTTTTGGCTTGAACTATGCGACGTCCATTCGCCGCGCAAGGCTCATGCGGACGCAACGCAAAGGTAGGTCAGGAAGGCGCGGCTCTTGATCTTGCCGGGGCCAGGAGCACCCTCCTCAATCCTCCCCTGCTTCAAAGGGGAGGAGGCGAAGGTGCCGCGCGGGTTCGTCTCCCGTGATGAACCGGGTGGCGTGAAGTCCGGCTAGCCCGGTCGCTTTTGTTTTACAGAGAGCGCCGCGGCGAAATCAGCAAGTCGCCGAACATCAGCCCCGCCACCAGCGACACCAGCAGGGTGACCAGCAGCAAGCCGGCGTCCAGGCCGAGCGAGGTGTCGCGTTCGAGCAGGAACGACATGCTGCGGAAGCCCACGCTGCCCGGCACCAGCAACAGGATGCCCGGTTCGCGGATTACCGCGCCGGGCCGATGCGCATAGCGCGCGTAGACGTTGGCCAGCGCGCCCAGCAGCAAGCCGCCCAGGAACACGCCTACCGGCGCGCCCGGCAACGAGGTGGAGATCTCGCCACCCCAGCGCGTGGCCAGATAACCCACCACCACCGCCGCGATCACTGCCGGCCAGTCGCGCCGGGCGGCGCGGAACAGGATCGCGAAGGCGATCGCGGCGACCAGCAGCACCGGGTAATCGGTCCATGATGGCAGCGGCGGCAAGGCGAAATCGCGCGCAGTGATGCCGAGTGCGCTGCACAACTCGGTCGCGGCGATGACCCCGAAAGTGAGCTTGAGCAGGGTCGCCATCGCGCCGCCCATGCGCGCCATGCCGGAAACCAGGTGCTGGCTGGAGATCTCGCGCACGGCGGTGGTCAGCGACATGCCGGGGATCAGGATGATCAGGCTGGCCAGCACCACCGACTTGATCGCCAGCGGCACGATGAAGGCGCTGACCAGGATCGCCACCATGGTCGCCACCAGCGCACTGATTGCATCGCTGGCCGCCGCCAGCTGCGGCCGCACGGCAGCCGCCAGGGTGATGCAGCCGATGATCGTGCCGATCACCGCCGCGACCACCAGGTCCACCCACGAGCTGTGCAGGAACAGCGCCGCAATCGAAGCCGCGGACAAGCCGTAGCTGGCGATCAGGCCGATTTTCTCGCGTCGGCTGTCCGGCCGACCCAGCTCGCGCAGCAGGCGAAAGCCTTCGCGCAGGCCCAGCTCGCCGGCGATCGCGCGGTCGGCGATGTCGTCGGCCTGGCACAGCCGTTCCAGGTTCACCTCGCCCGGCGGCAGCCGCACCACCTGGGTGGTCGTCGCCACGCGCTCCTCGCCCTGGGCGAGGTCGGCGAAGGAAATGATGACCGCGGTAGGGCTGGACCACACGTCGGCGGACAAGCCCAGCCGCTGCGCCACGCCGGCCACGGCCATCTCCAGTCGCGGCGCGGTGGTGCCGTACTGGTGCAGGCGCCGCGCCAGCTCCAGCACGAACGCCATGCGCGTGTTCAGCGCGGTGGTGGCGAATTGCTGCTGGCTGATGGTGCCGCTCATGCCACCGCGCGCACCTGCAGGGTGGAACCATCGACGGCAACCACTTCCACGATGGCGCCCAACGGCAGGTCCGGCCCGTTGACCAGCCACTGGCCGTCGCCCACGCGGGCCTTGCCGCGACCATTGACGATCGCCTCGATCAGCTCATAACGCTGGCCGATCATCTGCTCGGCGCGACGGTTGAGGCGTTCGCTGCCCGGCACGCGACGCTCCAGCTTCGGCCGCAGCCAGCGCGCGTAGGCCACGCAGAAGGCGAATGCGAGCAGGCCGAACACGATCGCCTGCGCCAGCAGGCCCAGCGTCGGCACGGCCCACAGCAGCACGCCCATCGCCGCCGCGGCCAGGCCGATCCACAGCAGGAAATAGCCCGGCAGCAGCAGCTCGCCGGCAATCAGCAGCAGCGCCAGGATCCACCACAGGTAATGCACGGCAAGTTGCCACATGGTCGAGGACTCCACTCAGCGCAGCGGCGGCACCGGCGCGGCCGCCGGGCGCTGCTGCTGGGTGAGGGATTCCTTGGCCAGTTCGGCGATGCCGGCCATCGCGCCGATCACGCCGGTGGCCTCGATCGGCAGCAGCAGCATCTTCTGGTTGGGCGAATTGGCCATTTCCTTCAGCGCGCCGATGTAGTTGTTGGCGACGAAATAGTTCAGCGCATTGATGTTGCCGCCGGCGATCGCGTCGGAGACCATCGTGGTGGCCTTGGCCTCGGCCTCGGCGGTGCGCTCACGCGCCTCGGCGGCGCGGAACGCGGCCTCCTTCTCACCCTCGGCAGAGAGGATCGCCGATTGCTTCTCGCCCTCGGCCTTGAGAATCGCCGCCTGGCGGAAGCCCTCGGCGTCGAGGATGTTGGCGCGCTTCTCGCGCTCGGCCTTCATCTGCCGTGCCATCGCGTCGATCAGGTCGCGCGGCGGCGAGATGTCCTTGATCTCGATGCGGTTGACCTTGACGCCCCACGGGTGGGTCGCCTCGTCCACCACGCGCAGCAGGCGGGCGTTGATCTCGTCGCGCTTGCTCAGGCTTTCGTCCAGGTCCATCGAGCCGAGCACGGTGCGGATGTTGGTCATCACCAGCGCCAGCGAGGCCTGCTCCAGATTGGCCACTTCATAGGCCGCCTTGGCCGCATCCAGCACCTGGTAGAACACCACGCCGTCGACACGCACCACCGCGTTGTCCTTGGTGATGACGTCCTGCGAGGGCACGTCCAGCACCTGCTCCATCATGTTCATCTTGTGCCCGATCGCCTGGTAGATCGGGATCAGGAAATGCAGCCCCGGGCTCAACGTGCCGGTGTACTTGCCGAACGTCTCCACCGTCCATTCGTAACCCTGCGGCACGATGCGCACCAGCTTGACGATGCCGATGACGACCACGACCAGGATGACCAGCGCCAGCAGTTGTGCGATACCCATGAAGCTCTCCCCTTTCCGTGAAGATGTCAGTATAGGCGAGCGCAGCGCCGTCGAGCGGGCCGGACCATGGCGTCATGGAACGATCATCACGACCGCGGCCGGGCAGCCCGGCGCTGTCATCGTCGCGTAACATGGCCGTGATTCCATGGCGCCGGCTGCCACTGGGCATATGCATGCAAAAACGCATCCTGATCATCGAAGACGAGGCGCCGATCCGCGACATGGTGGCGTTCGCGCTGCGCCGCGCAGAGATGCTGCCGGTCTGCGCCGCCGATGCCGGTGAAGCGCAGCTGGCCATCGCCGAGGCGGTGCCCGACCTGATCCTGCTCGACTGGATGCTGCCGGGCATCAGCGGCATGGACCTGGCCCGGCGCCTGCGCCGCGAGGAGCTGACCCGCGACCTGCCGATCATCATGCTGACCGCCCGCGGCGAGGAGACCGACCGCGTGGCCGGCCTGGATGCCGGCGTGGACGACTACGTGGTCAAGCCGTTTTCCACCCGCGAGCTGGTGGCGCGGATCAAGGCGGTGCTGCGCCGCAGCCAGGGCGAGGACGGCGCCGGCATGATCGAGCTGGGCGGGCTGCGTCTGGACGGCCAGGCGCACCGGGTGTTCGCCGGCGACGAGCCGGTGCACCTGGGCCCCACCGAATACCGCCTGTTGCACTTCTTCATGAGCCACAGCGAGCGCGTGTATTCCCGCGCGCAACTGCTCGATCATGTCTGGGGCGGCAGCGTCTACGTGGAGGAGCGCACCGTCGACGTGCACATCCGGCGCCTGCGCAAGACCCTGGAAGCATGGGGCCTGGATGCCCTGATCCAGACAGTGCGCGGCACCGGTTACCGCTTCTCCGCCCAGCCCGCACCCGTGCGGCCCTGAGCAGCTCCGGCCGGCGCATGCGCAGCATCCGCACCTCCTTCGACACCGGCTTCCTCGTCATCGTGATCGGCTCGATGACCGGCGCGATCGTCGCCGCGCTGTGGGCGTCGCCATGGTGGGCGCTCGGCGTCGCCCTGGGCGGTGAAGCCGTCGCGCTGGGGTGGTGGCTGCGCGCACGCCGTGCACGCCGGACGCGACCCGATACACCTGGCCAACTCCGCGCCGCACGCGCCTTGCGCCAGTCGCGCCTGCGCGCGCAGTTGCACGACGTGCGCGACGCGGTGGGCGCACTGGCCGATGCCGTGGTGCTGTTCGACGATCAGGGGCGCGTGCGCTGGTTCAACGCGGCCGCTACCCGTCTGCTCGGCGTGCGGCGCGAACACGTCGGGCAGCCGCTCGCGCAATGGCTCGACGGCAGCGAGCTGGGCACGTGGCTGCGCACGAATGCCACGCAGCCGGCCGCCGACCTGCCGGCGCCGGCGGATGCGTCGCTGCGCCTGGCCGCGACGATCATCCCCTTCGGCCAGCAGCTGAAGGTGCTGCTGGCGCGTGACATCAGCACGCTGATCCGGCTGGAGCAGGTGCGCCGCGATTTCGTGGCCAACGTCTCGCATGAGCTGCGCACGCCGCTGACAGTGATCCACGGCTATCTGGAACTGCTGGACCCCGTGGACGTGCCCGAGCTGGCGCCGGTGCTCGGCGAGATGCGCATGCAGTCGCAGCGGATGCAGCAGATCGTCGAGGATCTGCTGACCCTGTCACGGCTGGAAACGCGCGAGGCCCTGCCGGACGAGGAAGTGGCCATGATTCCGCTGCTGGAGACGCTGCGCCGCGAGGCGGTGGCGCTCAGCCAGGGCCGGCACCGCATCAGCGTGGAGGCGACCACTGCGGTGCGCCTGCGCGGCTCGATCCATCACCTGCACAGCGCGTTCTCCAACCTGACCAGCAACGCCGTGCGCTATACGCCCAGCGGCGGCGAGATCGTGATCGGCTGGCGGCAGACCGCCGATGGCGGCGCGATCTTCTCCGTGCGCGACAGCGGGCTGGGCATCTCCGCCGAACACCTGGTGCGACTCACCGAGCGCTTCTACCGCGTGTCGTCCAGCCGCTCGCGCGAGTCCGGCGGCACCGGCCTGGGCCTGTCCATCGTCAAGCACGTGCTGAACCTGCACCAGGGGCGCCTGGTGATCGAGAGCGAGCCCGGCCGCGGCTCGACCTTCTCCTGCGTGATGGAAGCCTCGCGCGTGTTGCCGCCGGACCGCGGCGGCATCTTCCGCGCCGAGACGCCGACGAACTGAGCGGCGCCTGCGCGCAACTCCTTGTCGCAAAAAAAACGGCACGGAGAAAGTCCGCGCCGGGAGCCGATTCAGGAGGAGAGCGGCATCTCGAAGATGCCTGCCATGGAGGGGAGTGCCTGGCAGGCGCAGGCATTATCGCGACGCCGCGTGACAGGCCGATGACACGCGAGGCGGGTCCGGTCTTCTCGTCTGGCGACGGAGCGCACCGCGCGTTGCACTGCCGAAAGCCGTCGACGACGGCCGTGCGCGCTGCCTCCCGGCGCGCAGGACACCAGCGCACAAGCGTCATGCAGCCGTCGCCCGCGTGCAACAGGGCCGCGCCACGATCGTTGCCAGTTCCGATCGGAGAGCAGCGATGCGCGTCAGCTTCGTCACGGAAACCTGGCCGCCCCAGGTCAATGGTGTCGCCCTCACCGTGCGTTCGCTTGCCACCGGCCTGGCGGCACGCGGGCTCGGCGTCGACGTGATACGCCCCGGTCATGGGGGCCGCGACGGCAAGGTCGAGCTGGTGGGCGCACGCGGCGTGGCGCTGCCGCGCTACCCGGGCATGCAGTTCGGCCTGCCCGCCGGCAGTGCGCTGCGCCGGCGCTGGCATGCGAAGCGGCCCGATGCGGTGTACATCGCCACGGAAGGTCCGCTGGGCGCGTCGGCGCTGCGCGTGGCCAACGCGCTGCAGGTCCCGGTGGTGAGCGGGTTCCACACGCGCTTCCACGACTACGCCGCCCACTATGGCGTCGGCCTGCTGGCGCCGCTGGTACGCAACCACCTGCTCGGCTTCCACCGTCGCGCGCAGATGACCCTGGTGCCGACCAACGCGCTGCACGCCGAGCTGACGGATGCCGGTGTCGACCACGTGCGCAAGCTGCGCCGCGGCGTCGATGTCCGGCTGTTCTCGCCGGAGCGGCGCGATCCGGCGCTGCGCCGCAGCTGGGGCGTGGATGACGAGACGCCGGTGCTGCTGTGCGTCGGACGGATCGCTGCGGAGAAAAACCTGGGCCTCGCCGTGCAGGCTTTCCGCGCGTTGCAGGCACGCACGCCCGCCGCGCGCCTGGTGATGGTCGGCGACGGTCCGCAACGCGCGGCGCTCGCCAGCGCCTGCCCCGAGGCCCTGTTCGTCGGCACCAGGCACGGCGCGGATCTGGCCGCGCACTACGCCAGCGCGGACGTGTTCCTGTTCCCGAGCCTGTCGGAAACCTTCGGCAACGTGGTACTGGAAGCGATGGCCTCGGGGCTGGCGCTGGTCGCGTTCGACCATGCCGCGGCGCAGGAGCACGTCGTCGACGGCATCTCCGGGCGCATTGTGCCGCCCTCGGACGCGCGCAGTTTCATCACCTCGGCCTATCAGCTCGGCGTCGACCCGACGACCCGCCGCAGGCTCGGCGCCCATGCGCGGCGCGCCGCGCTGCGGTGCCCGCCGGACATGGTGATCGCGGAATTCGAGACTTTGCTGGTCTCGCTGCTGCATGGCCATCCCGATGACCGTCTCCGCGCCGTCGCCTGAACCGGCAACTCTGTCGCTGGACGCGCTGCTGTGTCGCGCGGCCAGCCGCTGGGGCGCGCGTCGCGCGGTGCAACGGATCTTCGGCGCGGCCAGCCGCCTCGGCGATGGCTGGCTCTGGTACGGCCTGATCGCCGCGTTGGCCATCGGCGGCAGTGACCGCGGTCGGCACGCCGCACTGCAGATGGCCGGCACCGGCATCGTGGCGTGGTTGCTCTACCGCACGCTGAAGCGCCGCACGCGTCGCCCGCGGCCGTTCCGCGTGCACCGCGAAGTGATCGCGCGCGCACCGCCGCTGGACGAGTTCAGCTTCCCGTCGGGACATACGCTGCACGCGGTGAGCTTCGGCATCGTCGCCGCCGGCTGGTTTCCCGTGCTGGCCCTTCCGCTGGCGCTGTTCGCCGTGCTGGTGGCGATGTCGCGAGTGGTGCTGGGCCTGCACTACCCCAGCGACGTGCTCGCCGGTGCCGCACTCGGCGCGCTGCTCGGCCTCGGCTCGCGCGGGCTCGACGCCGCACTCGTCGGCACCCTGGCGGGTTGAACCGCCCTCACCCGCCGACCCTCCGCCCATGACCATCGCAAGCGCGCCGCAGCACGTCGAGCCGGAGCCGGCCAGCGTCGGTTTCCGCGCGGCGAACCTCTGCCTCAACCACGAACTTTCGGCGCTCCAATTCAATGCCCGCGTGCTGGCCCAGGCGCGCGACGCCACGGTACCGCTGCTGGAACGGCTGCACTTCCTGTGCATCTCGGTGCGCAACCTCGACGAGTTTTTCGAGGTGCGCGTGGCCAGCCTCAGGCACTGGATCGCCTACGGCGACGCGCGCCCAGGCCCGGACGGCATGCCCCTGGCCGAGGTGCTCGCGCAGGTGCGCGACAACGCCACCCGGCTGATGCACACCCAGTACGAAACGTGGCATGACGAGCTGCGCCCGGCGCTGGCGCGCGAGGGCATCGTGTTCATCGACGGCACGCCCTGGTCGCCCGCACAGACGCGCTGGGCGCGCACGCACTTCGAGCGCGAGATCCTGCCGGTGCTCTCGCCGCTGGGCTTGAACTCGGCCCACCCGTTCCCGCGGATACTCAACAAGAGCCTCAATGTCGCGGTGGTGCTGGACGGCGAGGACGCCTTCGGTCGCGAGGGCCATGTCGCGGTCGTGCGCGCGCCGCGCTCGCTGCCGCGCGTGATCCGCCTGCCGCCGGAGGTCGCCGGCGCGCCACACCAGTTCGTGTTCCTCTCCACGCTGCTGGAGCGCTTCGCCGACGCGATGTTCCCCGGCATGACGATCCGCGGCGCCTGCCAGTTCCGCGTGACGCGCGATTCCGAACTGGAGCTGGAAGAAGGCGACACCGAGAACCTGGCGCGCGTGCTGAGCATGGAACTGCGCGAGCGGGCTTACGCCGACGCGGTGCGGCTGGAACTCGGCGAGGGCTGCACGCCCGAGGTGCGGCAGATGCTGCTGGTGAACTTCGGCCTGACCGATGCCGACGTGTACCTGTGCAGCGGCCCGGTCAACCTGCATCGCGCGTCGGCGGTCTATGACATGGTCGATCGCCCGGATCTGAAATATCCGCCGTTCGTGCCGGCCGTGCCTCGCGCCTTCACGGCGGACGCCGGCATGTTCGATACCATCAGCCAGGGCGACCTGCTGCTGCATCACCCGTTCGATTCGTTCACGCCCGTGCTCGAACTGCTGCGCCAGGCCAGCACGGACGCCGACGTACTGGCGATCCGGCAGACGCTGTACCGGGTCGGCGAGGACTCGCCGCTGGTCGGCTACCTTGCCGATGCGGCCCGCTCCGGCAAGGAGGTGACGGCGGTCATCGAGTTGCGCGCCCGCTTCGACGAGGAGGCGAACATCCGCCTGGCCGACCGTCTGCAGGAGGCCGGCGTGCAGGTCGTGTACGGCGTCGTCGGCTACAAGACCCACGCCAAGATGCTGCTGATCGTGCGCCGCGAACGGGGCGTGCTGTGCCGCTACGCGCACCTGTCCACCGGCAACTACCACCTGGCCACCAGCCGGCTCTACACCGACATCGGCCTGATGACCCGCGACCCGGGCATCTGCGCCGACGTGGGCCGGATCTTCCAGCAGCTGTGCAGCCTCGGACCGGCAGTCGAGCTGGAGCACGTGCTGCAGTCGCCCTTCAGCCTGCACCGCGGCCTGCTCGCCCTGGTCGAGCGCGAGATCACGCACGCATGCGCCGGCAAGCCGGCGCGGATCATCGCGCGCATGAACGCGCTGAACGAACCTTCCATGGTCGCCGCGCTCTACCGCGCCTCCTGCGCCGGCGTCGAGATCGACTTGATCGTGCGCGGCGCATGCATCCTGCGCCCGGGCCTGCCCGGGGTCTCCGAGCGCATCCGCGTGCGGTCGGTGCTGGG